>JAZSAI010000016.1:0-140841 GCA_045601825.1 Paludibacteraceae bacterium
CCCAGTTTGGAGCCTTAGAGTCGAGCTGGAATGGGTTCTTGCCCTGCTCTGCCAAACGTGGGTCGAATCTCCAGAGGTGCCAGTATCCGCACTCAACAGCCTTAGCCTCCTCAGCCTGGCTCTTACCCATAGCGCCCTTAGCCTTCAAACCGTGGTTGATACATGGAGCGTATGCGATAACGAGTGATGGTCCAGGATAAGCCTCTGCCTCACGGATAGCCTTCAAGCACTGAGCGTTATCTGCGCCCATTGCGATCTGAGCTACGTAAACATATCCGTAAGTAGCCTGCATCAGACCGAGATCCTTCTTCTTGATACGCTTACCAGCAGCGGCGAACTGAGCGACAGCTGCGATAGGAGTAGCCTTAGAAGACTGACCACCTGTATTAGAGTAAACCTCAGTATCGATAACGAATACGTTAACATCCTCGCCAGAAGCAAGTACGTGGTCGATACCTCCGTAACCGATGTCGTAAGAAGCACCGTCGCCACCCACGATCCATTGGCTGCGTTTAACGATATGGTCTTTGTAGTTGAGGATATCTTTGCAAGTATCGCAACCGCATGCCTCGCAAGCAGCTACGATAGGCTCGTAGAGGCGGTTGGTGATAGTAGCATCGTTTTGGTTGTCGAGCCACTCTTGGAACATCGCCTTCATCTCCTCGGTGCAGCAAGTGCAAGTTTGTGCCTTGGTGAAGAGAGCCGCCAAACGCTCGCGAATCTTGCGGTGAGCGATTTGCATACCGAGACCATACTCGCAGAAGTCCTCGAAGAGGGAGTTGGACCATGCAGGACCGTGACCTTGTGCGTTGGTGGTATAAGGAGTAGAAGGTACAGAACCCGAGTAGATAGAGGTACAACCCGTAGCGTTGGCTACGATCTCACGGTCGCCAAAGAGTTGGCTAATGAGTTTGAGGTATGGAGTCTCACCGCAACCCGAGCAAGCGCCAGAGAACTCGAAGAGAGGAGTAGCGAACTGGCTGTTCTTGACATTGGATTGGATATCTACGAGGTGTTGTTTAGACTTCACATTATCGGTGCAGTAAGCCCAGTTTTGTGCCTCGAGCATTTGGCTCTCGAGTGGCACCATTTGGAGGGCTTTGCCAGTCTTAGGATGACCAGGACAAACATCCACGCAGTTGCCGCAACCAAGGCAGTCGAGTACGCCCACTTGCATGCGGAAGTGCATACCCTTCATAGCTGCAGGTGCTTTCATCTCTCTTGCGAGACCGCCTTTGGCTGTTAGACCGCTATCGCTGTTAGAAGTTAGACCGCTAATAGCTGTTAGACCATGGAGCTCCGCTTCGTCCATAACGAATGGGCGGATACATGCGTGAGGGCAGACATATGCACACTTGTTACACTCGATACAGTTCTCAGCAGTCCACTCAGGAACGAAAGCCGATACACCGCGTTTCTCGTACTTAGCTGTACCAGCAGGCCATGTACCATCCTCTACGCCCTTGAAAGCAGATACAGGAAGGAGGTCGCCGTCCTGTGCGTTGATTGGGCGAACGACGTTCGTAATGAACTCTGGCTCGTTTTGGCTATTGGCAATTGGCGATTGGCTATTGTCAAGAGCAGACCATGCTGGGTCAACAACGAGTTGTTGGTACTCGCCACCGCGGTCCACCGCAGCGTAGTTCTTGTTGACTACATCCTCGCCCTTCTTGCCATAGGACTTCACGATGAAGTGTTTCATCTCCTCGATAGCTTGCTCTACAGGAATAACGCCCGTAATACGGAAGAAAGCAGATTGGAGGATAGTGTTGGTACGGTTGCCAAGACCAATCTCGCGAGCGATCTTAGTAGCGTTGATGTAGTACACCTTGATATCGTTGTCAGCGAAGTATTTCTTCACTTTGTTTGGCAAGTTCTTTGCGAGTTCCTCGCCTTCCCAGATAGTGTTGAGCAGGAAGGTACCACCCTTTTGGAGACCGCGGGTTACATCGTACATCTGCAAGTATGCTTGTACGTGGCAAGCCACGAAGTTAGGAGTAGTAACAAGGTAAGTAGAGTGGATTGGTTCGTCACCAAAACGGAGGTGAGAGCAAGTAAAACCACCCGACTTCTTAGAGTCGTAAGAGAAGTATGCTTGGCAGTACTTGTCGGTAGTCTCGCCGATGATCTTCACAGAGTTCTTGTTAGCACCTACGGTACCGTCAGCACCAAGTCCGTAGAACTTAGCTTGGAACATGCCCTTTCCACCCATAGCTACCTCCTCGCCTACTGGGAGAGAAGTGAAGGTAACATCATCCTCTACGCCGAGAGTGAAGTGGTTCTTAGGCATAGGCAAAGCGAGGTTCTCGTAAGCAGCGATGATTTGCGCTGGAGTGGTATCGTTGGAACCGAGACCATAGCGGCCACCTACTACGAGGATATCGCCAAGGCCGAGCTCTTGGAGTGCGTCTTTCACGTCGAGGTACAATGGTTCGCCATTAGCACCTGGCTCTTTGGTGCGGTCGAGCACGCAGATACGTTTCACAGAAGCAGGCAATGCCTCCTTGAGGTACTTGAGTGAGAATGGGCGGTAGAGATGCACGTTGATCATACCGAGTTTGTTGCCCTTCTCTGCCTCGTAGTCGATCACCTCGCGGATGGCCTCGCATGCAGAACCCATACAGATGATGATGTTCTCAGCATCAGGAGCACCGTAGTAGGTGAATGGGCGATAGGTGCGGCCGGTGATCTTAGAGATCTCGTCCATATAGTCGCTCACGATGTCAGCTACCTCGTTGTAGTATGGGTTGCAGCTCTCGCGGTGAGCGAAGAACACATCTGGGTTCTCAGCCATACCACGCATCACAGGACGCATTGGGCTGAGCGCACGCTCGCGGAACTCTTGGAGCGCCTTCATATCGAGGAGCGGACGCAAGTCTTCCATATCTACCACCTCTACCTTTTGGTACTCATGAGAGGTGCGGAAACCGTCGAAGAAGTTGAGGAATGGCACGCGGCTCTTGATAGTAGCGAGGTGGGCTACACCTGCGAGGTCCATGACCTCTTGTACGCTACCTTCTGCCAGCATAGCGAAGCCCGTTTGGCGGCAAGACATAACGTCTTGGTGGTCGCCGAAAATACAGAGGGCATGGCTTGCCAAGGTACGAGCAGACACGTGGAAAACAGATGGGATGAGCTCACCCGCGATCTTGTACATATTAGGAATCATGAGCAGGAGACCTTGGCTGGCGGTGAAAGTAGTGGTGAGAGCACCTGCGTTGAGTGCGCCGTGCACAGCACCTGCAGCACCTGCCTCAGATTGCATCTCTTGTACCAACACTGTCTCGCCGAAGAGGTTCTTGCGACCTGCAGCAGCCCACTCGTCCACGTTCTCCGCCATAGGAGAAGATGGGGTGATAGGATAGATGGCAGCCACCTCGGTAAACATATACGCGATATGCGCCGCAGCAGCGTTACCATCAAGGGTTAAATACTTTTTTTCTTTCATAATCGTTATATTTGTTAATTGTTGAGTCAGGAGTTAGGAGTCCGGAGTCCATTAATGGGAGTCCGGAGTCGGGTTAGTATAGGAAGCCGAAGAGCCAGAGTGGGATATTCTTTTGGCTGCCGACTTCGAGGTCGCCGATGGCGCAGTAGCGGATACCCGTCTTGCTTGGCGTGGTGGCACAAGCGTCCATGTAGTACTTGCCATCGATGATGAACATTGCACTGCGGTCGGTGGCGTTGATCTTATGGTTGCCATGCAAGGTGGCGTAGAAGAATGTCTCAGCAATAGCCTGCTTGTCTGGTTCGCGTGTGCAAGTAGCGTAGCACAAGTTAGGGTTTTGCATATATACCTTAGTAGGCTTGAGCGGGAACTGCTTGCCCTCTGGGTAGAGCAGATTCAATAGGCGCGCGTCCTTGAGGTATTTGATATAGTTCATTGTTGTCGAACGCGAGCAGTCAATAGCTTGCGCCAAGTTACTGATATTGAGACTGCATGGCGTCTGTTGGAGCATGAGATGCAGGAGTTTACGCAGTTTAGGGAGCGAGCTAACCTCAATTTGCTTGATGAGGAGCACGTCCACTTCGAGGATCATGTTCATCATCTTCAATAGCGACTCGGAGAAGTCGTGCGGCTCCAAGAAAAGTGGATAATAGCCGTGGTGGAGATAGTTGTTGAAATGCTGCAATGGTTTGACATACTGGCATATCTGCTGCGCAATCTCCACATGGTGCTTGAGGATATCCTCGAGCGAATATACAGGCAATTTCAGCCCCAAAGTGATGTTGAGATACTCGCGGAAACTAAAGCCACGCAGGTTATAGGGATGCACAATGCTGCCAATATCCTTGTTGTCCTCGATGAGTCGCATCACCGATGATGCGGTGAAGATGATTTGCAAAGAAGGATAGCGATAGAAGCATTGACCAAGTTCACGTGACCAGTTAGGATACTTAAAGGCTTGGTCGATGACCAGTGTTCGTCCTCCAGCAGCCACGAACTTCCCTGCGAAATCAATCAGGGAATGCTCGGTGAAGTAGAAGTCATTGAAATTGACATAGAGAGTATGTTTGCTTGCCTCGGGATTGATACGGCGTTGCTCCCTGAGATAGTTGAGCAAGAAGTCGGTCTTACCTACTCCACGTCCGCCCTTGATGGCAATCAATCGGTCGTTCCAATTAATCTCGTCCATCAACACGCGCCGTGCAGGCACCTGCACGTGCTCTACCAAGTAATCATGTGTCTTATAAAATGCCTCTAACATACCTTAATATATTTGAACGTTGGTAACAAACCATTCTTTCCACGCTGCAAAGGTACAACTTTTTTTCCAAATTTGCAAGCACTAGATTACATTTTTATAAAAAAATGTGTGTTTTTAGTGCAATACAAAAAATCCCCAAGCAACTGCTCGGGGATTTTATCATGCGTTAGCAAGCAATTATCCTTTAGAAATTGCGCCACTTGGGCAAACATCAGCACAAGTGCCGCACTCTGTGCACAAGTCAGCGTCAATTGTGTAAATGTCACCTTCAGAAATTGCGCCCATTGGGCACTCATCGATACATGTACCACATGCGATACAATCTTCAGAAATTACGTAAGCCATAATCGTTTTAATTTATTGTTAAAAAAGTTTCAAATGTTTCAAATGCGAGTGCAAAGGTACAACAAAAAAATTAAAATACCAAATATTCGGGATTATTTTTTGTAAAAAAAGATATTTACTTTTTCTTCTTGGCACCTTGCAATGCGGCGAGTAGTTGGGCATTAGGTCCAGATAACTGCTTATCCACCAGACCTTTTTGTTTGGCAAAGGTGGTCCAGTTTTTGGCACCTTTTTCGCGCAGAGGCATACCGAGTTGTAGGTAGTGGCAATAGGCTATACCGAGTGCATCGGTAGCATCAAGTTTCTTGGGCATGCGTTCTTCAGGAATATGCAGAAAACGCTGCAACATGCCTGCCACTTGGTGCTTGTCGGCATGCCCGTTGCCCGTGATAGCCATCTTGACTTTCATAGGCGAATATTCCACGACAGGTACATCCTTGGACAACGCCGCAGCGATAGCCACACCTTGCGCATGGACAATCTTAATCATGGTTTGTGGGTTCTTGTCCACGAACTGTGATTCGATGGCGAGGACAGAGGGATGGTACTTGTCGATGATCTCTTGCAAAAAGAAGAACTCCTTTTGCAGGCGTGCATATTGGTCGTCCAACTTGTGCACATCATACACGCCGAAGTCCAATATCTCTACTTTGCTGCCGATAGTATGCAGCAAGGCATAGCCCATAAAGAGCGTACCTGGGTCAACACCGAGAATAATATGTTCTTTTACCAGTTTGTCAAGCATTTGAGGGCCTCGGATACGAGTTGGTCTTTGTCGTGGGTACGTGAGTCGAGAACGGCTACATTCTTTTTCAATACGCAGGTCTCTCCTGCTTTGATATTAGTGGTCAACGAATAGCCAATCGTATGGTGTTTTTCGATTTTGATAGGTCGTTTCCCCACGGAAATATCGTTGTGCAATACTTCCCAGTTCATGGCACAACAAAGTTGTATGTCATTTTCTGGCAACTGCAACCATAGCCAACATGTGTCTTTATCTAGATTATTCATCAAAGGATACCAATTAGGCGCGTCTGTGTTGTCACCCAGTAGTGCCAGAAATGAGATAGGACCGTTGTAATTTTCAGAAGTAACCTCATAATGGATTTGCATTAATTCTTTTTGTGGCAGAAGTTGTCGTGTGCTATGGATCTGCAAGGTAGCACCTTTGGGTGATGTGACCGTGAATCGGCGTTCTAGCATAGGTGTGTTTTTGTGCAAGCAGCGATAGAACTGCTGCACTGTCCATTGCGCCAAATCAAGACGCTCATCATGCAAGCGAATAGATATGCTAGAAATATTTAGAATCGGTTTTTCTACCCCATTGATGAAGGTGCACAAGTGTTGATCTTGCGAATAATATTCTTCGAAGTGGGCGGTTTGGCATAAATAGCCGTTGGAAAAGGTCAGTTGTTGCTCAATATCTACCTCCTGCTTGGGTAACCACTCGTTTTGCTCTATTGTCCAATTATTGTACTGTAACATATCTCTACACTTTATCTCGTTGTTTCTCTGGCGATTAAATCGGTTGGAATCATTTCGGTTTGTGCTATTCGTTCATCTCCTTCTAGTCGTCGCAGCAAACGTTGCATAGCTCTTTTTCCTATTTCTACACCATGTTGCTCAACGGTCGTTAACATGGGTGAAGTGGTTCTGCACAAAGCTGCATTGGAGAAACCGCATATGGATAAATCCTCAGGAATGCGAAGTCCCAATATTTGTGCAGCATATAGTACTCCCGAAGCGCAATGGTCGTTCACGCAGAAAATAGCGTCAGGTTTATTTTCTTGCATCATTACAATAGGAGTTTCTATGATGGCATTTGCGCGTGTATCGCAAGTGCGAATGGTAGTATATTCATCCCACAAACCATACCGTTGCAATGCATCGCGCCAACCTTGGTAGCGGCGGTGAGCTATTTCTAGTTGCATTGGAGATGAGAAATAAACGATGCGTTTACAACCAGTTTGTATCAAATACTCCACCGCATTATACGCGCCTGTATAGTCATCTGAAACCACTTGGTCGCATGCCAATGATGGGCAAGGGCGGTCGTAGAGAACGAGCGGAATACCGCTGTTGATAACGTCTTGTAAGTGTTGAAGATTGAGTGTTTCTTTGCTTACACCCACCAACATACCTGCCACACGGCTATTGAGCAACATTTGTACGTTTTGTATCTCTTTTTCTTTAGTTTCGCCTGATTGGCAAATGAGGATGTTGTATCCTGCTTCGTTAGCTGTCTGCTCAATACCGTCTAATACGGAAGCAAAAAAATGGTGATTCAACTCTGGAATCACTACGCCAATCGTGGTGTTCTTGTTTGTGCGCAGATTACTAGCCATGATATTTGGCTTGTAATTCAATTCGCGAGCGCATGCTTTCACCTGTTCTTTGGTTTTCTCGCTGATGTCGGGGTGGTTTTGCAACGCACGACTGACGGTGGAAACCGAGATTCCTAATTCGCGTGCAATGTCTTTGATGGTTATTGGCTTCATAATTATTACATTTCCGTTTTTTAGTTCTCGCGTTCTCTATTTTTCAGTGCACCACGGAAGATGACTAGTACGGCACCTGTCACTAGCACATAATCCGAATAGGGCTGCAATTTTATAATGCTCATCACTGCACCAGCAATCAGCACTACCATACCTACGATTAGTAGTATATTACTCCACTTCATAATTCTTAATTCAAAACTCTCAATTATTCTACAATATACACATCTTCCTTATCGGTGTGCATTTTGTATTGCTCACGAGCATATCGCTCTAAACTATCGGGGTGATCCAAGGAACGTAATACACTTTCCGAAACTGCGGTTTGTTGTTTGACTTCTTCGATTTTTTCTTTTGTGTTTTTTATTTCCACTTTTCGAGAGATTTGGTTGATCCAACTCTGTTCGCCTACAAAAATAAATATCACCGCAAATACATACAAGGTGATAGAATACTTGTTAATCAGCGCGTTACGCACTTTTTTCCATAATTCTTTCTGTTCCATATTATTTAGGTTTATTGGTTTGTTCCGCAATTTTAGTTGAAATCGTTTGCAAAGATACTGCAAAAAAATCAAACTTCCAAATTTTTTTGTGCAATTTTTTATTTCCTTTCTTTCACCTTCCTTATCAATTACGTACCATTTACGTAGGATATACGTAGGATATACGTAACATTCAGCCACTTTCATCGAAGGATTATCATGCTGATAAACGAAAAATACAATAAAATTGTATCTTTCACTTGGTCAAGTCATAAATTTTTACTACCTTTGCTGCCCAAACTATACACTTCAATGAAACGTATCGTATTTTTAGTTGCAATTCTATTCTGCACGCAATCTCTTATATTTGCGGCGACTGTCGTTACTATTAGCGACCCAGAGACATGGACATATTCGCAATTGAGTAAGTATAAAGGGCAAACAGTCACATTTGATGTGCCTTTTTACGTATGTAACAATTATAATGGACTTACCATTTCACCTCGCCGTATTTTTCAACCTACCAACCAAGCGTTGCCGCTTTCGAATGACTACAATTCTCTGCTTTCACTAAACGCACAAGGTACAATCACTTTGACTAACGTAAGCGATAGCCATCGTTTAGGCGAACGATTACATAATCTAACGGTAAAGGTCAATAGCAATACGAGTGTGAGTTTCATATCATGTGATTGGCAGGGCAATACGCGTGCTGAGTTAGAAAAAGGACCTGATATGAGCGCTATCAATATGCGTGGCGAACATACGTTATTGGTCTGCTGCATGAATCTGGAATACTATCTAGTAGAGAACATCTCTAGCAGCAATGGCAGCATGGGTCCCAACACCCAATCCGAACACCAAAAGCAGCGCGCTAAAGTCAGCAAAGCACTCGCGAAAATCAATGCTGACTTGTATGGTTTTGTAGAGATTGAGCAAGGACAAAGTGCATTGGAAGAATTAGCGAGTGACTTGAGTAAAAATACAGGACGACGCTTTGCATACATCAATGATGGTGGCTCAGCTAGTGAAACCTATACCAAAGCAGGGTTTGTATATTGCAGCGATGTGCTAGAACCGTATGGCAAGTTACGCGAGAACAACACAGGGGTACAAAAGCGCAAAAAGACGCAGGCTTTCGTTGAGAAAACTACGGGTGAAAAATTCCTCTTTTCAGTTAATCATTTCAAAGCTAAAAGCGGTAAAGGTAGCGGCGACAATGCCGATCAAGGCGATGGTCAAGGCACATACAATGGTGACCGCGTACGCGAAGCAAAATCGGTCATCTCTAACTATGAGAGTGATCGTATCTACTATGGTGATGAAGACATTCTCATCATGGGGGACCTCAATGCCTATGCGATGGAAGATCCTATCACAGTCCTACGTGATAAAGGTATGATTGACCTACACCGTGCGTTTCATGCAGATAGTAGTTACTCATATGTGTATCGTGGCTATGCAGGATACCTTGACCATGCACTTTGCAATAGCACATTGTATCCTTCTGTTACTGGTATGGTAGCATACCATATCAATTCGGATGAAAGCGATAGTTATACTTACGACAAATCCAATGACCAAACAATGTTCCGCAGCAGCGACCATGATCCCGTGCTGGTGGGATTGCGTTTAGATACTACTTATACTATCAGTCCCGATGCACCTGTGGTAGATGTGACGATTTGCTATGATGGTACTATCCCACATATTCAAAATGCAGAAGGAGGATATTATATTGTCTATCGTTTGGACGGTACAATAGCGCATGAGGCAAAGGTGGCTACCAACTATCATCCTATTTCATCGCTAGATAAAGGATTGTTTATCTTGAACGTATATGGACAAGGTAAGTGCTTACAAACTAAATTGATAATCCGATAACGAATACTTGAGATGGATTTGTTTTCACAAATAGAAGACACCGAACGTGACGAGATTCTTGCACTGCGCAAAGAACTGGAGCAGGCGAACTATCAATACTATGTATTGAACACTCCCACTATGTCGGACTATGACTTCGACCAAAAACTCCGCCGTTTGCAAGACTTAGAGAATCTTCATCCCGATATGTTCGATCCCAAGTCCCCCACCCAACATGTCGGTTCCGACCTAATAGAGGCGAAAGGCGAAAGGTTAAAGGTTAAAGGCACGGAGAAAGGCAAGGGATTTGAGCAAGTAGCGCACCGCTATCCTATGCTATCGTTGAGCAATAGTTACTCGCAGGAGGAGATTGCCGATTGGCTTAGCAAACTACCAGCGAATGTGGAGATAGTGTGCGAATTGAAATACGATGGATTGAGCATCTCGCTCTGGTATGAGAATGGCGTGCTGACCAAAGCGCTCACACGTGGCGATGGAGTAAAAGGCGATAATGTCATTGACAATATCAAGACTATCGCTGCGATACCGCAGCATATGCAAGCACTGGAGTCCGAAGTCCAGATTCCTGATTTCGTGGAACTGCGCGGCGAAGTGTTGCTTTCATGGGAGGCGTTTGAACGACTCAACAAAGAGCGCGAGGCTGCTGAGGAACCGCTCTTTGCCAACCCACGCAACGCTGCATCAGGTACACTCAAACTGCAAGACAGCAGCGAAGTAGCGCGCCGCGGATTGACATGCTACCTCTATTATATGCTGGGCGAAAATCTGCCAGCCAACACGCATTACGACCGCTTGCAGATAGCCAAGCAGTGGGGATTCCCAATCAGCGATGCTGTCAAGGTGTGCCACTCGCTAGAAGAAGTGATGGACTATATCCATTATTGGGATACCGAGCGCAAGAACTTGCCTGTTGCTACAGACGGTATCGTACTAAAAGTAAACGACTTAGCCATCCAAGAAGAGTTGGGCTATACTGCCAAATCGCCACGTTGGGCAATTGCGTACAAGTTCCCTGCGGAGAAGCAACTCACGCGACTGAATGCTATCACGTATCAAGTCGGGCGTACTGGTGTCGTGACTCCTGTTGCAAATCTGGAGCCCGTACAACTCTCAGGTACAACCGTACAACGTGCCACCCTGCACAACGAAGATTTTATTCGCCAACTGGACATCCGCGAAGGTGATATGGTGTGGGTAGAAAAGGGAGGAGAGATTATCCCAAAAATCGTAGGGAAAGACCCCAATAACCAATCGCCAATCGCCAATAGCCCTTCAGGGCGTCCAATAGGCAGTGTGCCGTCCAATAGCGAAGCGTCCTTCTCATACCTCTTCCCTACACACTGTCCCGAATGTGGCACCCCTCTTGTGCGCGTAGAGGGCGAAGCGGCATGGCGTTGCCCGAATGAGAGTGGATGTCCCCCACAAATCAAGGGTAAGATGGAGCACTTTGTTTCGCGCAAAGCGATGAATATCGACGGCTTGGGCAGCGAGACCATTGACTTGCTTTATTCGCAAGGACTACTCAAGAATATCGCTGATATATACGCACTTACACAAGACGACATCGCTCGCCAAGAGCGTTTGGGCGAGAAGTCGGCACAAAATATGTTAGCAGGTATAGAAGCCAGCAAACAAGTGCCATGGGCACGCGTATTGTTTGCATTGGGCATTCGCATGGTGGGAGAAACAACCGCCAAAAAGATTACCCGTCGTTTCCCAAGTATTGACCAATTGCAATGGGCTACAGTCGAACAACTGACTACTATCGAAGATGTGGGTGAACAAATTGCCAAGAACATCATTGCCTATTTCAACGATCTGGGCAATCTTGAGATTATCAACCGCTTACGCGAAGCAGGAGTGCAAATGCAAAGCATAGAAGACGAGCAGACACCCCAATCCGACATACTACAAGGCAAGAGCATCGTAGTTTCGGGTGTATTCTTGCTCCATTCTCGCGATGAATATAAAGCAATGATTGAAGCGAATGGAGGCAAGAATGTAGGTTCAGTGAGCAAGAAGACTAGTTTTATCCTTGCAGGCGAGAATATGGGCCCAGAGAAAAGGAAGAAAGCGGAAAATTTGGGAGTGGAAATCATTAGTGAGATACAATTTTTAAACATGATAAATCATGAATAAACTGCGAGAGAAAATATTTGCGTGGATTCTAAAGCGACAACCTGCAAGACGGGTTGTCGTACCGCAATGGAACAATGTGCGTACTGTGGCAGTATTGTATCCCAATGATAATATTAAACACATTATCAAGCAGATAGAAGAAACGAAAAAAGAGGTGGTGTTGTTTACTATGCCAGACAAGAAAGATATTTGTTGGCTAACTCAACGACCCAAATCTGAACTGCGCGAAGACCTTATGGCACGCCATTTTGATGTGTTGATTGATTTGACTCAACAGCCATCACTCACGATGCAATATATAGCAATGTACATCCGTACTGATTTTAAGGTAGGACGTTTTATGCGAGAGGGAATTCATGATTTGACAATCGATACTCCACCGCAAGCAGCTCCCGATTTCCTCTTAGAGCAGATAATTAGATATATAAATATGTTTAGTCAAAAATAGTAATGAAAGGTTTAGGTACAGCATTGATTACTCCGTTTATGGAGGATGGAAATATTGATTTTCAAGCATTAAGTCGATTAATTGAACATCAGGTAAAGGGTGGGGTGGATTACCTCGTGATATTAGGTACAACGAGTGAAGTGCCAACACTATCCCACGAAGAGCAAGATCAGATTATAGTGTATATCGTTGAACAAGTAGCAGGTCGTGTGCCGTTAGTACTTGGTGTGGGTGGTAATTGTACTGCGGCGGTCGTAGAACGAATTAAGGTTTTAGAGAACTTATTGCAAGACCATTTTGCTGCAATATTATCTGTAACCCCTTACTATAATCGACCACAACAAGAAGGATTGTATCAGCATTTCTGCGCTGTGGCAGAGGCAAGTCCGTTGCCAGTAATCTTGTACAATGTGCCCAAGCGCACTGGCGTAAATCTGCTTCCAGAAACCACACGTCGTATCTATGATGCGCATCCTGATAAGATTATGGGTATCAAAGAAGCATGCAATAGTGTAGAGCAATTTACTGAAACCGTGAATATCGCCAATGGTGATTTTGCCGTAATCAGTGGCGACGATGACTTAGCATACGAGATGATGAAAGCTGGTGGAGATGGATTGATTAGTGTAGCAAGTAATGCATGGCCCAAAGAGATGAAGCAGATAGTCGCAGAAAAAGATGCAATGATGCAACAACGCTTAAGTCACTTGATTCATCTCTTGTTCGTAGAAGGAAATCCCAGCGGTATTAAAACGGTATTGACTGAGATGGGATTGATTAAGAATATTCTTCGCCTCCCCCTTGTACCCAATACCGAAAACACGCAGATGGTTATCCGCCGTGCGCTAGCACAAGGGGTGTAGAAAGACTCATTGAAGATATCAAATAAGAAAAAGAGTGTAGGTCTTAGCTACACTCTTTTTCTTATTTGATAGTATTGAAATTGGATTATTCTTCAGTTTCTGGCTCATATACAAGTACATTCTTAATTTCCCATGTACCAGAGATTCCACCAGAAGTCGTATATCGGAATCCGATATAAATAGATTTTCCTTTATATTTAGACAAATCCAAATTACCTGTAGTTTGGAATACCCAAGATGTTCCTGGAGGTACATTTAGCGAACCATCTTCGTGCTTATTCCACTCTAATGCTTCCCAAGTACAAGTGGTAACATCTCCTTTATAGTCTGTTGATACCATAACAGTAGCCTCTTCTGTGAAGTTTGGTGCTTTGTTGAAGGCTTGATCAAAGATAAGCTGTGGATTACGTGCTTTTTTCAACTTGATGACTGGTGATACCAACCACGCCTCACTATCCCAACTTGCATTATCTTTGTATGCAGAAGCACACATACCATATGAAGAAGAGTAGTACCAAACATAGGTGAGTGGATCTTGCAATGTGACATTTTGAATGACGAAATTACCTTGTCCGTGTCCGAGGAATGGTTCAGAAAGATATGTAGAAGTATTCGCTTTCCATGTATTCTTCACTTCAAATGACATTGTTTCATCAGCAATTGTAGATAGCATAATCCACTTAGCACCATCGTAATTGAATTCGCCAAAAGCATTAGAACCTTTATCATTTTTATAGATTACACCATATTTAGCATCAACAGAAGCATATGGGAAACGATTTAAAAGATAGGTATTAAGAATGGTCTGTGGATCAACAATTTTCGTAGTCCCAATCGCCTTATAATCATTATTAGAGAGTGCTATCACATTAATCATCTCGCTTTGGAATAAAGCAAATGTACTATCTACATATTGATATACATAGGTGACTTCATCCGAGAAATTAACCACATATTTATATCCCTCTTTTTTCATACGATTGTCCACCAACGTATCTAGTGATGGAATAATTTCATCTACAGATGTATATGGTACTTGGGGATCTTTTACCGAGCGAATCGTTTGAAACTCACTAAAATATATAGGCATATCTGCTGTGATACGATAAGTAACCTCGCATATTGTACCTTCTGATAAGTTAGGATAGCGAGCAGTCATGAATGCAGGAATAAATAATTCTGGTGCAATCAAAGTATCAGCAAAATATTTGTCAGTCTTCAAATTTTGCAAACGTACATACACTGAAGAATCATTTTCAAAACCACCCATTGATAATGCAGTAGCCACATTAGTTGGATTAGATGCAATTGAGGCATAGTCTGCTTCTGTCAATGTATAAGCAAAATTACGCACGTCTTCAATCGTGGGTTCGTATCCCAACTGATTCTCGAGGTAGAAATTCTCGCATGCAGAAAATAACAATACGCAAGTAAGTATATAAACTATTTTTTTCATTGTTCAAAATTTTTAATGGTTCTACACATTGATTAGAAATTAATCTTCAAACGGATATTATATGTCGTACCTTTTGAGAAATAGAAATATACGTTATCAGCATTCACGTCGGTGATAATCTCCGAAACGGTAGTAGGGTTCCATGCTTTCTCAATATAGATTTGATTGAGTAGGTTGTTGATATTTCCAGATAGTACTGCATCCAGCTTACCAATTTGGAAGTGATATGAAGCACGCAAATCCATTGAACCTCCCATCGGAATTCGCCAAGGCTCAAGCAAGTTCATTTCCTTACCTAAGCTGAGGTTGCTACCAGAGAGTGAGTAGTATGCATAGTTGCGATCATATAGTGTATATTCTGCACCAATGCGGAAACCCTTGAATGGCTTGAAAGTAACACCCAGGTTAGCTGTTGTTTGTGCAGAACCACCCACGTTGATACCTTTCATATTGATGAGTGCCCAACCATGATTTTCTGCACCAATGGTAGTAATCTCGCCATCCATTGTAAGTGGTTGACCATGTTGGTCGTAGATGTATCCTATCACTGAGTCGCTATCCCATTTCCAATCACCAAGTGACAACATCGCAGAGATTTCCAACCAACGAGTAGGACGCGCCTTAACTTCGAATTCAATACCCATGTGACGAGCATTTACACCCGTCATGTTCATAAAGTATTCTGTTTGAGCTGGGTCGCTAAGGGTAGAAGATTTGGTCATAGCTTTGTCCATCCATTCGGTAAAGTAGCCATTAACAGCCACATTCACATACTCATTGTGGAAACCGTAACCAATTTCAGCACTAGCCACCTTCTCATTCTTTGCATCCACATTCACTGCGTTGCTTACACTAGCATTCATAAATGCGCCCTTATCCAAGTTTGGTGCACGTGAAATATAACCTACGTTTACAAATACATTATTGTGCTTATTGATTTCATAGTTTGCACCTGCTTTAATTGTCCCACCTAAGAAACCAAGTACATCAGACTTGCTATTAGCAGCATCGTAGTAGAAATAATCTACCTTCCAATAGTGGTTGTAGTTGATTGATCCGTTAACGAATGCTGACCAATTGTTGCGATTATATTCTAATTGTGCGAATGCGCCTTCTTGTACGATAAAACCGTCATAGTTGCGATATGCTACATCACCAATGCTCAGTTTCTCAGTCTTCCATGCAGGATCCAATGCTGCGCTATTATTCAGAGGATCTACAGAAGAGCGAGTTGCATCAATAAAGTACTCACCACCTAAAAGGTCAGAAATCACAGCCTTGTGTACGCCTTGATAGTAGCGCACGTCAATACCTGCATAGAAATCAAACATATCAGCAAACTTATTTGTATATGTTGATGTCACACCATACCAGTTATGGTCATTACGGTTTTCACAAATCACCAATTGTGAACCATAATAAGGTTGCTTCTCGCCATCATATACCTCTGCACTAGTATCATACATAGGGTTATTTTTGCTATTGATATCCATCACTGCACCATAGTCAAATGTTCCATTTTCGCGACGGAAAGTAGTGGACAACACACCATAGTTAGCGCCATAGGTCAAGTCTGAATATTTATATTGTGAGCCATAACCAGGTTCTGCTGTACGTCCATAACCACGACCAAGAGATACATAAGCTGTCGTTGAAAGAGATGACTTATGGTCAATTTGCCAAACATGGTTCAACGAAATTTGTGGTTTATGATACACATTGTAGTTCGCTGAGTTTTCATTACCCTCATTGTCATAACCATAGGTCGGATTATAGCGTGAGAAATGCATACCATCCTTCATATATTTGCGAACATTGTTCCACTCAGCCATAGTCAATCCACCACTACGTTGATAGTGTTCTTGTGGAGCACCGAAGGCAGTCAATGACAATTGATGATTCTCATTGATACGTTTTGCTATGTTAGCAAAGTAGTTATAACCAAAGAAACTAGTACCTTGAATATATCCTTCGCCCCAAGTGCGAGCTCCCATCAAGGTAATTGCCCATCCGTTGGACATTAAGCCAGTAGAAACAGAGAACGCTACTTTGTTGTAGCCATTATCTCCCATTGCGTAAGAGAACGAACCACCTTTCTTAGCATCAATACCTTTAGTTACAATATTGATTGTACCACCCACAGAAGGAGCACTCATCTTGCTGGCACCAAGACCACGTTGCGTTTGCATCACAGAGGTCACATCAGCCAATCCTTGCCAGTTGGACCAATACACTTTACCGTTCTCCATACCATTCATAGGTACACCATTAATCATCATAGCGATATTGGTATTATCGAAACCACGCATCCAAATCTCGCTATCTCCCCAGCCACCGCCACCGTGGTTAGCATGTACACCAGGAGTGTTTTTCAATACCTCTACAAACTCGCCACCACCGATACGCTCTTCAATCTCAAGAGCGGTCACTTAGCTTACTGCAATAGGAGTTTTACGTTGTACAGCGATTTGACCAGTAATTGTAATGTCTTGCAAACCAACTGCTTCTGCAGATAATTCGATAGTACCAAGATTGGATTTATTGCCTACTAAAATTTCAATGGTTTCATAGCCAACGTAAGAAAATTGCAATTTTGCTTTTGCATTGACCGTCAGAGCAAAATTACCATCTAAATCAGATATGACACCATTGTTAGTACCCACCTCAAGGATAGATACACCTATCAATGGCTCGCTATTGTCAGCGTCAATTACAGTACCGCTGACCATCAACGATTGCGCATACATGGTCATTGTTACCATGGCGCTGAAAAGGAAAATAAGGAGTTTCTTCATAATGTATAATTAATATTTTAATAGCCCTGCACAAAATCCTTCAATCGTTCCCACCATGATTTCTTGCGAACAATATTGTATGAAGGAGTCAAATCATAATCCACATCAGTGTCATCCAAAGCCTCTTTAATCTTGACCTCAAGCAAGTCTGCATACGCACGGAAACCATAATCCGTCAAATGCACGCCATCCACCGTGCCTTCCATCTCTGGACCTACTTGTCCTTCGTAAGTCATGTAATACAAACCTTTAGGATTCTCTGCCAAGTGTTGCTCATAGCCGCGACGGAATGCCGCATTCTTCTTGGGCAAGTACTCTGCAAAGTAGCTATCATGACGAGTGTATGGATACATAATGCCCTCTACCATGATGATAGGTACTTCAGGGCGCAAGGTACGAAGTATGTTGATAAAATCGTAAGTGGCTGTATCACAACGGTCTTCGGTACAGTTTGGCACAGGGTCTATCACATAGCAGATGGCATCTTCAATGCTTGCTAATGCTTCTGCAATGTAGAAATCCATACGTGCATTGCCCGAAGTAGAGAGATTGACACACTCGAGGTTATATTCACGTTGGATCATTGCGCTTGGCACCATACCCACGCGACTAGCACAACCGCCTTGTTGAATACTTGTACCATAAATCACTATCTTGCCCATCTTACGAGGATTCTCTACACGTGGCTGAGTAAGCTCAGCAGTAGAGTCCACTCCGATTTGCAACCAATTGATACCATCATACAATGGCAAGTAAATCATATATTCATGCATCTCACCATCCAAATTCTCCACATAGAGTTTCGACTGAATAGAGTCTGCCACTAATCCTTTCTCTTGAGGACGAGCCGTATTCACGTGCTCCCACACGTTTCTTTCTTCGTTAAGGTAGTATAGATCAGTACCTTTGATACCGGTCATTGCCATATGTTGCATATGGAAATTATTCTTCAAGTTGTATTGAGCCGCAATGCGTTTGCTATTGGTAGCAAAGCGTACCGCAATACCTGCTGAATGATTGTAGAGCCATGCTTGTTCTTCGCGGCAACTATCCATAAATGCCTGAGGCAGACGGGTATAAGGTTCTGTAGTATTGTCCCATCCTTTGTTTATAATTTGGAACTTCGTTGCATCTTCATAGCGGAAGCCTGGCAATTCGGCTGCCGACATAGAAATGGTGGAAAGTACAGCCACCAACAGAATCATGGTCTTTTTCATATTTTTATAGATTTATTTTTGGATTATTCACCTTCGATATACGCGCACGCGCGTGCATATATAAAAAAAGGAATAAGGTGCCTTGCCATTTGGCAGGAACACCTTATTTCACTTTTTCTTCACATTAGAGAGAATGCTTTGCTTGTTCAACGATAGCTTTGAACGCTTGTGGCTGGTTCATCGCCAAGTCTGCGAGGACTTTACGATTGATCTCGATACCTGCTTTCTTCAATGCACCCATCAATTGGCTGTAGCTCAAGCCCTCCAAACGCGCAGCAGCGTTGATACGTTGGATCCAGAGAGCACGGAAGGTGCGTTTTTTGTTCTTACGATCGCGATAAGCGTACTGGAGACCTTTCTCCCATGTGTTTTTGGCAACTGTCCAAACGTTTGCACGGCCACCAAAATTGCCTCGTGTGAGGCTCAAAATCTTCTTACGACGGTTGCGCGAAGCAACGTGATTGACTGATCTTGGCATAGTTTTACTAGTTTAATAATTTGGTGGTTAATAATTAACGGAGAACCAACATTTCGCGAACACTGCGCAAGTTTGTTGAATCTACCAATGCAACGTGAGTCAAGTTGCGTTTTTGTTTTTTAGTCTTCTTTGTCAGAATGTGACTCTTGTAAGCGTGTTTACGCTTGATTTTGCCCGTTCCGGTAAGAGCGAATCTTTTTTTAGCACCGGAATTAGTCTTTACCTTTGGCATTTTGTTAATAATTTAAATTGTTAATATTGATTTTAAGTCTCAGGCAGCCATTGGTGGCCCTACGACTATTTCTTTGGAGCAATGTTGACAATCATGCGTTTGCCTTCCAATTTTGGCATCGCTTCCACTTTGCCATACTCTTCTAGGTCATTCGCAAAGCGCGCCAGCAACAATTCGCCTTGTTCTTTAAAAAGGATACTGCGTCCACGGAAGAATACATATGCCTTCACCTTGTTGCCGTCTTTCAAAAACTCTTGCGCGTGCTTCAACTTAAAGTTGTAATCGTGCTCATCAGTCTGAGGTCCAAAACGAATCTCCTTTATCACAACCTTGGCAGAGTTCGCTTTGATTTCTTTTTCTTTGCGTTTCTTTTGATAGAGGAATTTTTGATAATCCAAAATACGGCACACAGGTGGTACTGCATTTGGAGAAATCTCAACCAAGTCCAAGTTCATCTCATCTGCCATACGAATGGCTACTTCATACGAATAGATGCCTTGCTCTACATTGTCGCCTACTAGGCGCACTTCTTTTACACCGCGAATCGCATCATTGATGCGGTTGGGCAACTCTTTTTCTACACGGCCACGACGTTGTTGTGGACCCTTTTGTGGATTTGCTATAGTTTTATCCTCCTAAAAAATAATTAATAAAAACGCAATTGAATTGCAACAAAGCGTTATCTATCAAGCATATATGCGTTTTTTGGCATATGTCGAAGACATTCGTTCGCAATTCAGCGTGCAAAGTTACTGCTTTTTTCTCATTCTACAAAATATTTTTGAAAAAAAATAAAAAAAAACTTCGCTCCCATATCCCATAGCGTAGCGTCCCTTACCCCATATCTCATAGCGTAGCGTCCCAGCAGTTACATGCCATTTCCTTTGTTTTTCCGACAGTCACCCGACGGTGAGCCGACGGTCAACCGACAGTCATATGGTGTTTCACCGAATAATCACAATGGAAAAAGATAGTATTAATTACTGCAAATTCACAAAAAAATGGGCGTAGTATTGCACATATCAAAAAAAAACGCTACCTTTGCACGGAATTTGCAAAAAAAATATTTTTTATAAATTTTACATATTATCACAACATGAAACTAAACAAAATTTTTGCAGCATTTATGCTGATTGCAGCAGTTGCATTTACTGCTTGTAACGAAAAAAATCCACCAGTAGGTCCTCAAGGTCCTGGTAATGGTCAAGACACCACACAAAATGGTGACACTACTCAAGTTGTAGATCCTATTGCTCCTGACACCGCAGGTTGGAATATCCCAGCAGGCGCGTTGACAGTTGCTCAAGCACGTGAAATTTGTGCAGCATTAGAAAGTGGTGCTACCACTGGCACTAAATACTATGTAAAAGGTTGGGTAAATAAATTAGCCAGCAAACACGAGGAAGGTGTTACCAAATACAACAATGCAGTTTTCTATATGGTAGACCAAATGGGCGACAAAGATGATTTTGAAGCGTATCAAGTATATGGCCCTAATGGTAGTAAAATCACTAGTTTAGACCAAGTATTAGTAGGCGATTATGTGGTAGTATATGGCGAATTGACCAACTACAATGGCACTCTTGAAACAGTGGGCAAAGGTGCTGCTTACATTTGGAAATCTACAAACCCTAATCTCACTGGTAGCGAAGACCCAGGAAATAATCCAAACCCAGGAGAAGTAACTGGTCAGGGTACTATTGAAAGTCCTTATACAGTATCTGATGTGCTTGTACTGAACAATACTGTTTCTGGCAAATACTACGTAAAAGCATACATCGTTGGTCAAGTTAATGGTATGAATATGAGTGGTTTAGAGTTATCCGAACCATGGGGAACAGTGGATGGAGGAACCCACAATACAAATATTGTACTTGGTGCTTCTGCAACCGAAACAACTCCTGAAAAGCTTGTACCTGTACAATTGCCTTCAGGGGCTCTCCGTTCGGGATTAAACTTGCCTGAGAACCCAGATATGTATGGTAAGGAGATTCTCATTTATGGTTCTTTGGAAAAATATTTCGGTGTTGCTGGTATCAAGACCCCTTCATATGCTGTTGTGGATGGTAAAGAGTTTGGCACCAAGCCTGTTGAAATCACTGGTTCAGAAGTGTTGAACGAAACTCTTGGTAATCAAGCAAGTTTTGACAAGTTTACTGCTGTAAGCGTTAGTGGTGATCAAGTTTGGACACTTGATGCGCAATATTCTTGTGTAAAGATGAGTGGCTATGCCAATGGTGCTACCGTAGCAAACGAAGACTGGTTTATCACTCCTGCTATGGATTTGTCTGGTAAGACTGCTGCTACCCTTACCTTCAACCATGCATTTGGTCCTGCAGCTCAAGTACCTACCACAGAAGCAACTAAAGCTCAATATACCATCTGGGTTTCTAATGACTTTGACAAAGATGTGAAAGCTGCTACTTGGACAGAACTCAAAGGTATGGTGTATGGTACCACCGGTTGGGGCTGGGTTTCTTCTGGCGATATCGCGATTCCTGTAGAGAATCTCAAGGCAAACTGCCGTATCGCATGGAAGTATGTATGCGAAGACGTATCTGCAACGTGGGAGATTAAAGAGATTATTGTGAAATAAACAGTATCAGAAATTTAAAATTTAGAGAGCGTGTCGGATGGCACGCTCTTTTTTGTTGTGTTGAGGAACGAATTTTATACCTATATTTGCATATTTGCAAAAAAAACTGTACCTTTGCACCATATTTCATAATATTATGGCGGAGATACAAGAAAAATGGACGACCGAGATTCGTCCGAAAGATAAACTACTATCTGTAGATTTCAAGGAGATTTGGCAGTATCGCGACTTGATGATGCTATTCGTCAAGCGTAATATTATCACCCAATACAAGCAAACTATCCTTGGACCACTGTGGTATGTCATTCAGCCACTTATGACCACAGTGATGTATATGGTTGTATTTGGTGGCATAGCAAAAATCTCTACTGATGGACTCCCCCAACCACTATTTTACCTAGCAGGTATCAGTTTTTGGCAATATTTCGCTGACTGTCTAACCAAGACCTCCAATACCTTTGTAAACAACGCGGGTATTTTCGGCAAAGTATATTTCCCTCGTTTGGTAACGCCACTCAGCGATGTGATTAGCAATTTAGTGCGCTTCGGTATCCAATTCGCGCTGTTCTTAATTGTATATTTGTACTATTTCATCTTCACAGATGCGAATATACAACCTAATCTATATGCCCTATTGCTGCCAGTATTGGTGGTCATGTTGGCAGGATTAGCATTGGGATTTGGAATTCTGTTCTCTAGTATGACTACCAAGTACCGCGACCTGCAACTCTTATTGAGTTTCTTTGTCAGTCTGTGGATGTATGCCACCCCTGTCATTTATCCGCTTTCTACAATCACCAACGAGAAACTGCGCCTCGTCATGCAGCTCAACCCTTTGACGGGTATCGTAGAGTTCTTCAAGTACGGCATGTTGGGCGTAGGTAACCACGAGTGGTGGATGCTGGGCTACAGCTTTGGCTTTATGGTAGTGCTGTTAGCTATCGGTATTATTGTATTTAATAAGGTACAAAAGTCTTTCATGGACACCGTATAATGAAATTCTATCCCAACTGCAAGATTAATATCGGTCTGCGTGTAGTGCGCAAGCGTGAGGATGGTTATCACGATTTAGAAACTATCTTCTATCCTGTCTATGGCTTGCACGATGAGTTGGAGGTGGAGAAAGCAGAGAAGTTTGCTTTTCTGCAGGATGGTTTAGTCGTCGATTGCTTACCTACGGATAACCTTATTGTTAAAGTGTACAAGCGTATGCAGGCGCATTTTCCGCAGATAGGCAATGTCAAAATCACTTTCAAAAAGAATATCCCTTTTGGTGCCGGTTTAGGTGGTGGTAGTAGCGATGCAGCGCATATGGCTATTGCGCTCAATGAGATATTCCAACTTGGACTGACCAAAGAGCAATTGGCTGAGGAAGTGCGCCCACTGGGTGCCGACTGCCCATTCTTTATTTATAACACTCCATGCTATGCAGAAGGTATTGGCGATAAACTAATGCCTATATCATTGGATTTGAGTGGTTTGCGCCTTGTGATGATTAAGCCCCATTGCGGCGTTTCCACTCGCGAAGCATATAGCGGAATAATACGTCACCCAGAAGTGGAAGGGCAAATCAAGATTGCATTGAGCGAGGGATTATCTTTCGATAGAATGCGTCCGTTGCTCATTAATGACTTTGAGCAAACCGTTTTCCCTCTTCATCATGAGATAGCTGAAATTAAAAAGCGCCTACAAGAAGCAGGCGCTGTGTACGTAGCCATGTCAGGTTCTGGTTCAACAGTCTTTGGTTTGTTCCAACACAATGCGGAAGGTAGTACCGACACCCAATTGCGATTGCTTCACGAAGAGTTTGCCTCGATGGTAATCTTCGATGATACGCTTTCCTAAACTCAATCCCAATCCCCATCCGCGTTTCTTGCTTGTGTAACCAGGTTGGAAGATTCGCTTAAAGTTCCTACGGTCAATACCCTTGCCCGTATCAGTAATATCAATATGGAGTTTATTTTCAGCAAGTTGCAATTTGATAGTGATTGATCCTTTTCCTTCCATCGAGTCGATGGCATTTTTGCACAGGTTTTCAATCACCCATTCAAATAGCGGTGCGCATAGCATAGCTCTCGCCCCCTCGCCTTGTTGCCTCATCGCCTCATCTCCTACTAACCTATACTCTATTTTACTAGATGTCCGCGCGCGCATATAGTCCATTGCAGATTGTATCACGGGTAGTACCTCATGTTGCTCTAATGTAGGTTGCGAGCCAATCTTAGAAAAACGCTCTGCTATCATCTGCAAGCGGCGAATATCCTCGTCCATTTGAGGGAGTAGTGGGTCGTTGGGGTATGTGGTTTTTAGCAGTTCGTTCCACGCATTGAGCGAGGAGATAGGCGTGCCGAGTTGGTGGGCTGTTTCTTTGGAGAGTCCCACCCATAAGCTATTCTTCTCACTGCGTTGTACCATAAGCAGGGCTATTGCAGCCAATCCTGCCAATGCGAGCATAACAACCAGCTGAATATAAGGGAAATAGGATAGCCATTGCAATGTGGATGATTGCTCGTAATAGATATACTGCATCACGCTATCGGAGATGCGTACTTCTATGGGGTCTTGTGTGGCACGTAGTTCGTTGATTTTCTTGATATAGAAGCGTTCCACATTGCGCTTGGGTTCTGGCACATTGCGTGATAGGAGTAGGTTGTAGTTGGTATCCACCATATATACGGGGATAGTGGTGTTGCCTTCCATTACTTGGAGAAGGAGATCAATGTTCTCATTCTCGCCTGCCAATATGAACTGTCGTGTAGCTTCTGCCCAGAGTTCTATTTTCTTTTGCTCTTCCTGTTCAAACTGCTCTACGATATGACTGGTAACTAGCGAACTAACCACCACTACAATTGCGAGTAGAAGGGTAATGCCAATGCTCAGTATATTCGAATTAAGTCGTTTCATATAAAAGATATCTTGATTTTGGCGCAAAGGTAGTGTTTTTTTTTGATATTCGCAAATTGATAGAATAAATCCGTGGTTTTGGCATAGATTTTGCCTTGATTTATACAAGGAGCAAGTGCTCCGAAACTATTTAACTAAACCAACTATGACAAACGTAACCAAAATGCTATTGGCTCTTCTGGGAGGAGCAATGGTGGGAGCTACAGCAGCATTGCTATTTGCTCCAAAGAGTGGCGCAGAATTACGCGCAGAGATCGCGGCCATCGCTCGCGAGAAGTACAAAAACCTCAATCTCGATGAAATCAACAAACTCGTGGACAAAGTGATGAGCCGCATCCGCAATGGTATGTGCAACTGCCACTGCAAAGCCGACATTGAAGCCGCAGTAGAAGATGCTGCGAAGAAGTAACTTAGGCGCCGAAGGCGCGTTATATGTTCCTATGGGACGTTTCATGCCTTCGGTGTTTTATGTACCTTTGGCACGTTATTAGTAAACGCTAATAACGCGAAGCAGAAAACGTGCGCAGCACAGACAACGCAAAGCAAATAACGTCGGCATTGCCGACCAAAAACGTTTAACTATGAAAGATTTTTACAATCAGCTACTTGCTGATATTCAAGCATATATTAAGTCACAATTTCAACTGCTGAAAGTGCAGAGCATAGAGCAGACGAGTCAGTTGCTAGGGCTTATTATTGCGCTATTCGCTATTACGGCAATCGTGGTAGTTGGACTTATTTTCTTGGCTATTGCTTTGGCTGCTTGGCTCGAACAGTGGCTGCCAATGTGGGCTTCGTATCTGGTGATTGCTGGAGGCATGGGATTGATTGCATTAGGGGTTTATTGGGGCAGACGATTGTGGTTTGTGCGCCCAATAGAAAAGCACCTTAGCGAAGTCATAATGGATAGTCCTGCTCCACTGAGGCAACAGAAGCAAGCCATTGAAAACCAATCTGCTATGCAGCGCGAGCTATTGGAGCGCGACATCGCAACTGTACAACGCGACTGGGCACAGGTACAGCAACTCTTCGCACTCTTGCGAGAAATCATTTCTCCTAAAAAGGAGATATAGTTCTTTGCGATTGATGGCTATCATTCAACAGCACCGCTCGAAATGGGCGATGCTGTTTTTGTAGAGAATCAGTGAGTGGGCGACTATTAGAATCGTAACGAACCGCAAGTTTACCGCACGCATCGTAGTCTGATCGTACCCTCATCGTACCCGATTTTGCCTATCTATAACCCTGAAAATGCATACTGTTTTTTATTTTTCTACCTATTCAAGAGGAAAAATAATCGATTATACACATTCGCTTCCGAGGTTCCAGAATCAAAGTCTAGCCGCTCTGTTGGTTTGGTGAGGATGAAAATGTCCTATTGCTTTGTACCAAAGCGCTCTGATAGAAAACTACGGGCAGAGTGGATTGTGTTTGAGAAACTGTTCTTTATCAGTTTTTGGAAACCAATCTCCATTGCTATGAAAGTAGCAATATAATATAGTGTTGCCCATAACCATTGTATACCTGTATAATCATACGCTTGGTTGATTTCCACTAATCCCCATATAGCAAAAGCAGCCATACCCATAGCTGTCCACCAACCTGGACTTAGTCCTCGCAGACGGAAAAGAAAGATACCCATATTGTGTACATATCCCTCAAAAATAGCCAAGATAATCACACCAAATGTGAGCCATAATTGCGCAGGGAATAGCAGTGCCAACGAAAAAATGGTTGTGATATAGATTGCCTGCGACAAGTGCGTTAAGCCTGGCGTGAGCGCTTTGTAATTGATTTTCATCAATCGTCCTGCCATTAGCTCCAAGAAACGATCTTTGTACCCTTCCTCGTACTCGTGCGCAATAAGGAAGGCATAAATATCTAAAGTTATCTTCTGCGCCAACTCTAAGTTGTTCCAATTACATGCTGCCCATATCAGCCAGCCAAGAAAACAGAATGTCATCCATTGAACATTATTTTTCAAAAGAAATAATCCAACCTTTTTCATACTGTATATGTTTTTTTTGTTTACGACTGCAAAGGTACTGCTTTTTCTTGCCTCACGAAAGAGTAAAACAAGCGAATAATTGAGCAATATGTATGATTTTGTGTAGAAATATTATATTTTTCTTGCAGATATTAGGAAAAATATGTACCTTTGTGCCATGAAACTTGGAATATCTATATGCACCTGCGGCACTGCCGAAAAGATATTGAACGGTCGTCGCCTCACCATGCAACGCGGTACGCTGCATATCGTCAGTCCGTTGATTACTTGCGTGGAACTCACCCAGTCGGAGGATTATGCTGCTTTGTCGCTCACGGATGCGCCTGACCAATTGATAGATGTGATGTATCCTTATCTATCGCATCTGGCAGAGCGGAATATGCCCCTCTTTCCCGTGATTGAATTGCCAGAAGAACGCTGCTGTTACTATGAGAGCAATATCCGTGATATCCTTTCTCAGAAAGCTGAGGTAAGTGTTATGCCACAAGGTATCTTGCGCCAAGCGAATGAAAAACTGATTCTTCTGCGTAAACAGACATTGGTGTTAGAACTATTTACGCATCTACTATCACAACCTACCGCTACAACTCCCAAACCTTTCACGCACAAGGAGCAAATTGTCATGCAGTTTCTTCAGTCACTCGTGAAGAACCATACTACAGAGCGACAGGTGGCTTTCTATGCTGATCAAGCAGGGTTGTCGCAGCGATATTTCTCCTCGATTGTGTCTGAGCGATTGGGCATGACGCCTATTGAGATTATCACTCTTGTGACTATCAATAATGCCAAGCGCCTTTTACACGAGAAAGGCGTGCAGGTCAAGCAGGTAGCAGAGCAACTAGGTTTTCCTGAGCAGTTTACTTTCCGCAAGTATTTCAAAACGCATACGGGTATGTCGCCTCGGGCGTATCAACAGAGTGTACAATAAAAAGATAATATGATATGATTTTCTATTTTTCTGGAGTAGGCAACTCGGCGTGGGTGGCGCAAGTGTTGGCAGAGCAGTTGGGCGAACGGCTCGTTAAGATGGCTGATTATGCGGATGAGCAGTTGGATATTCAGCCCGACGAGAAGGTGGGCTTTGTGTTTCCTGTATATTCGTGGGCTCCGCCCAAATTGGTGATGGATTTTATTGGTCGTGTGAAGATGAGTGCGCCCAATTATCTGTATTTCGTGTGCACTTGCGGAGCGGAGGCAGGCAAGACGGCGGATATCTTCCGCGAGGCAGCGACTGCACGCGGATGGCAATGCCATGCGGGGTATTCGGTGGTGATGCCTAATACCTATGTGTCGTTCCCTGGTTTCGGCATTGATGCCGACGAGATAGCTGCTCGCAAGATAGCTACTGCCAAAGAGCGATTGCCACAGATTGTAGAGCAACTAAAGGCGCAGCAACATGTTTTTGACTGTCACGAAGGACCATTGGCGCGATTCAAGAGTTATGTGATAGGTAGTAGTTTCAATAAGTACCAACTCACCGCCGAGCCATTCTTCACAACAGACGCTTGCACCTCCTGTGGGCGTTGTGCACAGACATGTCCTGTGCATAATATCTCGCTGGTAGATGGTCGTCCAGAGTGGAGCGACCACTGTACGCAGTGCTTGGCATGTTTCCATATCTGCCCTGTGAATGCCATTCAGTATGGTAAATTCACGAAGGGGAAGAAACAATATCGGATAAGTAGCTACGTTAGCGAGACTCCCACAAGTTCTCTATAAGTTTCGGGACCTGAAGGAGTGCGACGGAACGCACTCCGAGTGCAGCGCCCGAAGAGTCCCCACTCTGAGGAACAGCGCAAGTATAGAACAAATTAGGCGACCACAGTAGCACATCTCTGAGACATCTATGGGCTTTCTGTGGCTTTCAGTTTTCCGTTTTCACTTTTCACCTTTCCGTTTTCGGTGTGCCTCTATATAATATAGTGTTGCCGTATCTTCGGCATTATAGTGCCTTTGTGCCGAAGGTGAGTGATTTTTGAGAGTAAAATGGTATATACAACACGCGGGAAGTGTAGTATTTACAAGACTTCCCGCGTGGGTGTATTTTTTTGAAAAAAGTTTTCGCGTGCCGAAAGTTGTGCCGAAAGATTATACTAATTTTGGAAATATAGAATAGCACTAAGAATCAAAATACACGCCAAAATCGGTAGTGTAAACATTGGCTCCTATTATTTCTTGTACAACAAAACTATTCTTGTCTATTTGATTGTAACATACTAAATTCTCATCATTCAGAATAGATAATAATTTGTTTTTGTCTTCCATTGAAGATTGCTTACCAATCACTATGCCACGAATAACTCCATTCTTTAGTGATAATGTAGGAGGTAAACCATCACCGACCAATCGATGCTCTTGTTCGAAACTCCAACTATCATGTTTCACTCCTATAATATGTTTGTAGTTTTGCCTTACAATATCTTCAATAGATTCTGTTTTAGGAACTAACTTCAAACCTTGGTATTGTTGATAAGAGATATCTATAAACTTAAACCATTTTGCTCGAGAAAGCATTTGAGTGTTTTCTTGAAGTAAGATATCTTTGTCTAAAACCAAGCACGCACCTCGACTCTTATCTGCATAGATGCCCCACATACTTGGAATTAAATAACCAAATTTAGAGATAACATCATTTTGCGCATCCCATATATTAGTTGAAAAACTAATATAGCCACATTGATTTGCAACATATTGTTCAACTTCACTTGGCTTATTACTATTGAGGAAACAAGAGATATTACTATCTAATTCTGCTATATCATTGGAGTTCTTGTAAGAACTTATCCGCAAGGTCATTGTGGATAAAATCGAACACAAATTGTTAAAACTTGTATAATGACATAAATAGTCAGTTGAGCCAAATATGTTTGGATATAAATCAAAATTTGAACGCATTATCTAAAATAGTTCAGGTACGTATTCACAATGTTTTTCTACATTTTCCCAACCTTTATAACTGATAGTAGAATTATCCATAAATGTGATTTTTAGATTAGTTATCCTAAAAAATCTAATCATTCCATTTTCATCCTTAAACATACTATCAAAACGCCAAGAAGCAACTTCGCCAGGTTCAAATGGTCCTACACAACGAATCTCTTTGGATTTTCTTCCATAATCATCAGATTCTTCATCTTCAAATCTATTAAAAGGAACTACTAAACAATCTATGTATTTTATGGTTTTACTATAACAATTAAAGAATGTAGGTTTAATACCACACCAATCATAGTCTCCATATGCTTCTGCTATTCCTAGAATAAAAATCTTTCTCCTTGTAATTTCTTGTATTTTCTTCTGCTTCTTTTCTTCTTTTTGAGCTTCTAATTCCAATTGCTCTATAAGTCGGTCTGCAATATCTCTTGCAAAGGCTTTGGTATATCTTTCTTTTAAATTCTCACTTCCTCGACGCATTAAATACAAACGATCGCTATCGTTTTCAAATTTTATACCGCGCCAATCGATAGCAAAGATATTTCCATTGTATGATCCCCACCATGCACATCTCATGTTTCCTCCTGAACCATATTTAAAAATAGGGATTAGAGTGCCATCTGTTGGAGGAGTTTCATATTTGGATAAAATCTCTCCATCCATATCTATATTTTGTATTGTCCAATCATAAATATAGGTACCCATAACCACATGTGTAGTATCTAATAGCAAATCGTTCTGAATAGTGTAACTATTTTTAGCGTCCCAAATTTTTGCAGTTTCCTTTCTTCTTAATAATCCATTAGATCCTCTAGTTTTAAGAAATTCTAAATCGGTAGTATCAATAAATATTACCTTATCTTGAATATTTTCATAGGATTCAATAGTTATAGTGTATTCTTTACCATATGCGTATGCAATGAAGTAATCGAGGGAGTCACTCCATTTATTAGGACATTTTCTAAAATATTGAACAATAGCCATTGTGTCTCCCTCAAAACCATATGTTTCGTAATTATGCACGGCGGTATGGTCGAAAATTCGTGCTAAACGAACAATGCTATCATTCTTTAAGTTCTCTGCTACATATTGATTATGTGTTAAAAAATCTTCCTTAGTAATTAATTCTAAAACTCTATTGTTCAACTCTATTCCTTCATTGGTTAAAAATCCTGTCATTTTATTCTGAAAAGTTAAAAAGCTCTCTATACTTAATGTTTTGTTAGTAGGATGGAGTTTTAATTCGTATCGACATGATAGTATTTTGGTACTTCTATAAAATTCTTCTTCTGAATTATAGGTATATCGATAATAGAAAGTTGAATCATTCAAATATTCACAAATACGTCTTTCCAGTTGGGAGCATCTAATTTTTTCATAAGCGTTGAGCTTATATGTTACATTTCTTTGTAAATTAATGTCAAATAACTGAAGCTCATGTGTGTCATTATTGTATTGGTATCCTTGATATATAAAGTCTTTATATATATAACCATTAGTAACAAGTGTATCAAACCATTGTAATTGATAATGTTTATTCTCCTTAGGACGTTTAACTCTCTTTTTCCAAATTGTATCAGGCTCTACAAATTTGAACCTGTTCTCTGAAGCACTATATTTGATTGTGATAGTGTCATTTTTTAGAATGTCAAATATTTTATCTTCATCAACATAATCGGTCAATACCCGTTCATTTGCTAAGACACTAATCCCAAATAACAATGTTAATGTTAGGAATAATATTTTTTTCATATTGTTTTTTAGCGATTAAATGATTCGATACAACATAGATTAAAATAGATTAGTAATTGTATAATTTTTGATGGATGATATCAATCATATACTTATCGCCCTTATCCCAGAGTTTTTTATAAAGATCTACGCAAGAAACCTTATTATCCAAAAACTCTATCCATTGTTGTGTATATCCTTTTGTAGAATACGCATATAGAATCCATCCATTATGAATATTTCTACTATCGTACATTACTCCAATAGGTTTTCCCATTATACTGAGTGCATCCGCACGAGACATACCTTCTACGACTTTTCGCTCCAATTTGCATTGAGCATATATTTCTCCCTTTTCCAAACAATAGTTTTCCCATTTAGATTCATCTATAATTGATGATGCAAAAACGGTTTCCGAATCAAAGGAGTGTTCGACATTTTCAGCCAGAATATACCCCTGCCGATTATCATCAGACTCAAATATATATACAAAACTGTTTTCTATGTCGTTATACGCAACATCTTTGAGTCCCCACCATACTTTGTGGTTAGAATAAGTTCCCTTGATTATTGAAGAGCGAATTTTATATCGTGTATCCTTATTTAATTTCGCCTGATGATATTTATAAAAGGATATATCTACCAACGGACAGTTTGGGCATTCACGAGATTCACCAATATTTAGATATTTAAAGACATTTTTGTTATTGGTAATATCCATTAGCGTTAATTCTACATAGTTATCTCGATACCCATAATACTTTTTAGGTTTGACATATCGTGCATCAATCACTTTGTACACTTTATTAGCAAAGTCTTCAAAGGAATAATAATTGAACAAACGATATTTACCTAATTTAGATTGGTCTTTATAGACTTCGTAATTTTCTGATTTGAATTTTTGTACAAAGAAATTACTCTTATTAGTTTTTGTACTATTAATAAGGTATACATAGCGTCCTATGTATTGTTCACAATCTCCATAACACATGTACTCTGATATATCATTCTTGTTATTTTGTATATGCTTGGGTAGAATATTTTCGTCAATGTATATAATCTCTGCATAAGAAATGATTGTGAGCAACAGCATCGACATTGTTAATAATACTTTTTTTATGAATATTCTACGATTGCCTATATATCGTGAGGTTTGAAATGTTAGTATTTGAGTTCTTGGTGTACAAAAATAAAAGCGTGAACTTTCGTTCGCTTCATTCGAGTTTCTGAGGTCTTCGACTACCTTTAACATTCAAAATCTGCACCAAAAGCCCACGCCAAAAGCGTGAGCGTTCATAGGCTTGTGCTTGAATGTTAAATAGTTTCTAAAGTTGTCGAAGTTTCAGAAACTCAAGTTTGGCTTATAACGCTATATTAAATATGTCGGGCAACGGTATGCGTTGCTGGTTTTATCATAGGCTAAATGTTTTATGCAAATGCAATGACTATAATTATGACTTGCTGTCTAATTTATTAATAATTTCTGTTTCTTGTTTAATTATCTTAGTGTATTTTTCTTTTAGCGAATCGTTAGTCTCGTCTTTGAGAAGTCTTATATATATATATCTTTTTTTCATATGAGAATCTTTATTATTAGGATCTATGGCTAACGCATTCTCAATATATGTAATAGCTTCGCTAAATTGCTTACGAGATATTTCCAATGTTGATAAGTTTGAGTAAATATTTGCATTTTTAGGATCAATTTCTAATCCCTTCATGTAGTTTTGAATCGAAAGATCAAATTGTTTATTATTAGCATATACATTGCCTATATTATTATAGGCTCTTACATTTCTTGGATTAATCTCCAGTGTTTTGTTTAAATCATTTAATGCTTCAGCATCTTTTTTCATTATTTCATAAGCAATGCCTCTCCATAAAAATGCCATCTCATTATTGTTATCTATATTTAAAATTTGTGTGTATAAAGTTATGGCTTCTTCTGGTGCTGTTTGAACTATATTCTGAGCTTGAGTGAACAAACTATTTATTTTTGATTGTTTTTCATAATTTTCCACCTCGCTACTTACCCTGTCAATATATGCCTTATGTTGTGCAAATCGTTTGCCAAAAATATTGTTTTGATTTTGAATTTTGGTATCTATCTCTTTATATTGTTCCCGTAATCGACTTGCCATTATTCTATTTTGAGCTTTCAATTGTTGGTCAACAATATTTTTAATATTATTTATATCATCAAGTATCCTTTTCTCGGCTTTATTATTTAAAAGTAGGGGTAAAACTAAACCCAACACAATTCCTATTATTCCCCAAAAGATAGACATATAAATCAAAAAACGATCCAAATCACTATCTAACTGATCATAATAGTACATATATTTTTCATTTTGTTCTTTCTTTATAAGTTCAATGTCTTTTTGATATGCTATGTTAAGCGAATCTATACAACTTTGCATTTTATTTAATTGTGCATTTAAATGTATATCAACGCTTACTTTTGGCGACTTTTCTATAGATTTTTTAGGTGTTGATTGAGCAAATCCAAAAGATACACAATTCAACAGAATAAGTATGTTTAATATCTTTTTCATCCTTATATTCTCCTATGTCAATTTAGATGCTATTTTTATTATTCATCCATTCTTGGTACAAGGCAACGGGACCTTCGTGCCAGCGTTTGGTGCTTTCTTGCTCCAATTGTTTGTACATATCAGAAGAATATATCAAGCGTATGGCTTCAATGACACTAATGTGCTTCTCTGCACACAACATATCTGCCAACCAACTCACTTTGGAAGGTAAAAGCAAATGCAAATTATTTTGGGTCACTTCGGTCATAAGAGTATCTCTCGCGCTTGGATGAATGTTAATAGTTGCAATGCGTGTTCTGTATGGAACAAATATTGATCAACGAGTTCGTATGTCTTAAGTTCAGCAAGCAGGTTTTGTTTGCTCATCAATCCGCCTTCGTACAGGGCAAAGCATGTATAAACACGGTCATTTGCTACAGGACCATATACAATATCATAATCGTGTACAAAGTCCTTGTTGAGGCGGTTGTTCATCACGAAATCAATCCATTCGTCGGTAGGAGATTCAAAGAGCAAGCACTTAACTGATTGCAACTTATCTATGTCCAATTCGTATTCATTGACAAAGCCTTTGGCTGCACGGTTGCCCTTCATCTTTCTACGCACCCATTCCTCGGCTTGCTCATACGAAGTCGTGGTATAAAATCCGCTACCATAATCAAGGGTGCGATTAGGTTCGCGAATCTCAGGTGTTTCAACACACTCTAAACTGCCGTGATAAACTTTCATTGCTTTCGCTGATTGATATAGTTGTCAATATCTTCTACAATCCATTGTGCACTTTGCGTGTGCAATACCTCATAAAACTCCTCCAGATATTCCAATACGCCATATTTGTCCAGTTCAAGCATTGCCTGCTCGCCTGTCAGTTGGTGCTTTTGCTTGTATTGCTCAATGCAAAAAGAGATGAAATATGAGATTTCGTTGCTGCGCATGCTAATGCTTCTTGATATTTGGGCGCAAAGATACACTTTTTTTTTGAGATGTGCAAGAAAAATCGCTTTTTTTGGCGATTTTTTGTTTGGAGGATAGGCAACTATTTCTGGAGATGAGTCAACCTTTTTAGGAATGAAGTCAACTTTTTTAGGAATCAAGATAACCTTATTTGGAAGCAATCTTAAGAAATAGCACTTTTTGTGGGCAGGGAGTTGAGTCGGAGTTCTGTCGGAGTTCTCTCGGTCGTCGGTCGGTAGAATAGGGGAAGGTATAAGAGAGGGAAAAGAGACGGCAATCTTAACAAAAAGCACTTTTCCTGATTCGGAGTTCTTTGGTAGTTCCTTGGTTCTTATCTCGCCCAAGGGCTCGAACGATTATTCCTTCTTTGGTTTGTCCTTGGTCTTTTACCCGAGGGAGATAGGGAAGGTACAAAAGAACGAATTATTAATAAAACGCACTTTTTAGGTGAGTGCGATGTATAGGCAACTGGCTGCTATTTGAGAGGAAAAATAGGCGCAAATTTGATAATCGCAAGTGACAAAAAGGGAATTAAAAAATAATTAATAATTATTTATTTGCGCAAATAAAAAAAAAGTAGTACCTTTGCAGGGTATTTTGGAAAATACGGGCAAATTGAAAAATTAACTAAATAACAACTTTATACATTAACCCGACTGAGGATAGAGGAACAGGAATAAGTACTCACCCCATCCGCAGTCACAAAAAAATCTAAAAAACAATGAAACCAACTCACATTGAGCATCTTGGAATCGCTGTAACAAGTTTGGAAGAGGCAATGCCTTTCTTCGAGTTCTTAACTGGTGGTAAATGCTACTCTATCGAAGAGGTAGCTGACCAAAAAGTAAAAACTGCCTTCTTCAAGGTAGGTGAAGTAAAAATTGAGCTTCTTGAGGCAACTAGCCCAGAGTCTTCTATTGCAAAATTCATCGAGAAGAACGGTGGTCGCGGTGGTATTCACCACGTTGCATTCAACGTTGATAGCGTAGAAGAGGCATTGGCAGAGGCAGAGGCAGCTGGCATCCAACTCATCGACAAAGCTCCACGCAAAGGTGCTGAGAATCTCATGATCGCATTCTTGCACCCAAAATCAACCAAGGGTATTCTTACAGAACTTTGCCAACAACCTTGTTGATCAAAGTTCTGACGAATGTTACATGTGCAAAGCACGTTACATGTCTTTAGACGTTACATATCCTAAAGGATGTTACATGTCTTTGACGTTGTTGGGTTGTATGCCCTTTGGGCGTTATTAAGTTAACAAGAACAACGCGAAGCAGACAACACAAAGCAACCATGACAATATATCATTACGAAGATTTGCAGATTTGGCAACATGCAAGAGAGTTATCAAAACAAATCTATGCTTGCATGCAAAACAATTCTGACTACGGATTTTGTAGTCAAATTCAACGAGCTGCCGTATCAGTAATGAACAATATTGCTGAAGGGTTTAATAGGGGTAAACATTCTAAAGATAATAAGGTATTTGCTAATTTTCTTTCTATAGCCTATGGCTCTTGTGGTGAAGTTAGAAGTATGCTCTATTTAGCCGAAGATCTTGATTATATACATTCAGACAAGGCTTCAGAGTTGCGCGCTATGTGCAAAACTCTCGAACGAAAAATTGATGGGCTTACAACAACCCTCAAAGAAAACGAGAAGCCACAATAGCACAAAACAACGCGGCAAAGCCGCATGTAACATTGTTCCACAATAGAAAACAAAAATAACGTCGCATAAGCGACAGAAAACATTAATAAAAAATGGATACAACAAAATTGCAAAAACTGATTGACAACCGCGTGAAAGCAGCAGCTGGTGGCGGTGAAGCAGCAGTAGAAAAACATCACGCAAAGGGCAGCTATACTGCTCGTGAGCGTATCAACATGCTCCTTGATGAGGGCTCATTCGAGGAAGTAAACATGTTCCTCACCCACCGTTGCCATGACTTCGGTATGGAGAAAAAAGTGTTCTTGGGTGACGGTGTGGCAGTAGGTAGTGGTACTATCGACGGTCGCCTCGTATTCGTATTCGCACAAGATGCTACCGTAATCGGTGGCTCACTAAGCGAAACCATGGCACAAAAAATCTGCAACGTAATGGATCAAGCCGTTAAACTCGGTGCTCCTATCATTGGTCTTAATGATTCAGGTGGTGCTCGTATTCAAGAAGGTGCTTGCGCACTCGCAGGTTACGCAGAAATCTTTGAGCGTAACATCTTGGCTTCAGGTGTAGTGCCACAAATCTCAGTAATCTTTGGTCCTTGCGCCGGTGGTGCTGTTTATAGCCCAGCATTGACCGACTTCATCATGATGACCGAGCAAAATTCATACATGTTCATCACTGGTCCAAAGGTAGTGAAGAGCGTGACAGGTGAGGACGTAACCGTAGAGCAATTGGGTGGTGCGAAAGTGCACGCAACTAAGTCTGGTGTTACTCACTTCGTAGCAGCTACCGAGGAAGAGGCATTGCAAGAAGTTCGTCGTTTGGTTAGCTTCATTCCACAAAACAACATGGAGGAGGCACCACTCATGCAATGCACCGACGACCCAATGCGCGTAGAGGAAGGTCTGAACGAGATCGTTCCAGATGATCCAAACAAACCATATGATATGAAAGACATCATCTACACTATCGTAGATAATGGCGACTTCATGGAGGTTCAAAAAGACTATGCAAAGAATATCATCTGCGGTTTTGCACGTTTCAACGGTCGCTCAACAGGTATCATCGCTAACCAACCAAGCTGGTTGGCAGGTGTGTTGGACTGCGACGCTAGCCGTAAAGCAGCTCGTTTCGTTCGTTTCTGCGACGCATTTAATATTCAAATCCTTACCCTCGTGGACGTTCCTGGTTTCCTCTGCGGTACAGGTCAAGAGTACGCTGGTATCATCGACCACGGAGCAAAGTTGATGTTCGCGTTCGGCGAGGCAACTGTGCCTAAGGTGACTGTGACTATCCGTAAGTCTTACGGTGGTAGCCATATCGTGATGAGTTGTAAGCAATTGCGCGGTGACGTATGCTACGCATGGCCAAACGCTGAGATCGCTGTGATGGGTGCAAGTGGCGCAGTAGGTGTGCTCCAAGCTAAAGCCCTCAAAGCTATCGAGGATCCAGAAGAAAAGAAGAAATTTATTGCAGAGAAGGAGGCAGAGTACAAAGACTTGTTCGCTAGCCCATATCAAGCAGCTAACCGCGGCTATATCGATGACATCATCGAGCCACGCAACACTCGTAAGCGCATCGTTCGCGCATTCGAGAACTTGCAAACCAAGCGCTTGACCAACCCTCTCAAGAAACACTCTAATATTCCATTGTAATTATGATGTTACTTCAAGTTGCAGCCGAAACAACCGGCATTACCGCCCAGACTTGGTTTATTACTGGTCTTGGCTTCGGTATGGTGGTGGCGCTACTTGCTCTATTCGTGTATGTGATGAAACTTCTCGGTTGGATCATGCAACCACGCGTGAAAGCCACCAAAGTGGAGAACAAAGCCGCAGAGCAAACAGTAACCCACACCCACAGCAAGCTCGACGATTCTATCACGCTGACTGCTGATAGTACCGCAGCTATTGCCCTCGCATTGCACCTTTATTATAATGGTGTACACGATGAGGAAGATACCAAAATTACTATTCAACCACACCGTACACAATGGAACAACAAGATGTACGGCATGAACAATTTACATCGTTAAAACAATGAAAAAAGGATTTAAATTTACTATCGGTGGTCAAAAATACGAGACAACCGTTAAAGAAATAGAACCAAACGTAGCAGAAGTAGTAGTGAATGGTACTTCTTTCATCGTTGAGTTCCAAAAGAATGAGTCTAAGAAAGTGAAAGCTGCTCGCGTAGCAGCTCCTACTGCTACTCCTACTGCAGCTCCTGTGGCTGCTAAGCCAGCTGGTGCGGCTACTGTGAAGAGCCCACTGCCAGGTAGCATCGTTAAGGTGATGGTGAAACCAGGCGACAGCGTGAAGAAGGGCGACACCCTCCTCACCATGGAGTCTATGAAGATGGAGAACGTGGTAGCAAGCGAGTACACTGGTACTGTTAAGAACGTGCTTGTACAAGCAGGTCAAAACGTAATGCAAGATGACAAACTTGTTGAGATTGAGACTGTAGCTGTGGCTGCTGCTCCTGCAGCTCCAAAGCCAGTGGCTGCTCCTCAACCAAAACCAGCTGCCGCTCCTGCTCCTGCACCAGCACCTGCTCCAGCAGCTGCTCCTGTAGCTGCTCCTGTAGGTGGTAACAAAGTGAATAGCCCATTGCCAGGTTCTGTGATCTCTGTAGCAGTGAAAGAGGGTCAAGCAGTGAAGAAAGGTGACACATTGCTCGTACTCGAGTCAATGAAAATGGAGAACCCTATCTTGGCAGACTGCGACGGTACTGTTAGCAAGATTGCTGTGGCTCCAGGTCAAAGCGTAATGCAAGACGATCTCCTCGTAGTTATCGCATAATTTTACCTTTAAACTTTTAAAACCCTTAAAACTTTTTAAACTCTAGAATTATGTGGAATGACTTTATAAGTTTCTTCCAAGGCATGGGATTTTTGAATATGGAGTGGCAACAAGGTGCTATGCTCCTGATTTCATTCTTCCTTTTGTATTTGGCTATTAAGAAGCAATACGAGCCATTGTTGCTCCTTCCTATCGCTTTTGGTATGTTGCTTACCAACTTGCCAAACGCTAATATGTACCACCCAGAGTTGTGGGCAAACTTCCTCGATGCGACCCATGAGGGCTATCATAGCTATGGTTACATCATGAAGAATGCGGGTCTCTTGGACGTGCTCTATATCGGTGTAAAAGCGGGTGTTTATCCTTGCTTGATCTTCATCGGTGTAGGTGCGATGACCGACTTTGGTCCACTGATTGCTAACCCTAAATCATTGATTTTGGGTGCAGCAGCGCAAGTGGGTATCTTTATCACTTTCCTCTGTGCAAGTGCATTCTTTACTCCAGCAGAGGCAGGTTCTATCGGTATCATCGGTGGTGCGGACGGTCCTACTTCTATCTTCTTGACCTCGAAGTTGGCTCCTCACTTGCTCGGCCCTATCGCTATTGCGGCTTATTCGTACATGGCTTTGGTACCAGTAATCCAACCACCTATCATGCGTGCGTTGACTACTCCTGCTGAGCGTAAGATCAAGATGAAGCAATTGCGTTCTGTGAGCAAGGTAGAGAAGATTGTCTTCCCTATCATTATCACTGCTGTTGTAGCGCTCGTGTTGCCTGATGCTGCTCCATTGATTGGCTGCTTGATGTTGGGTAACTTGATGAAGGAGTCTGGCGTAGTTGATCGTTTGAGCAAGGTGGCTCAAAACGAATTAATGAACATCGTGGTGATCTTCCTCGGTCTTTCAGTTGGTGCTACTGCTACAGGTGCTACCTTCCTCAACGTGAAGACTATTTTGATTCTCTGCATGGGTATCGTGGCCTTCGGTATGGGTAGTGCAGGTGGTGTGCTTTTGGCTAAGTTCATGAACCTCTTCTCTAAAGAGAAGATCAATCCGCTGATTGGTTCGGCAGGTGTATCTGCTGTACCTATGGCTGCTCGTGTGAGCCAAATGGAAGGTCAAAAAGCAGACCCAAGCAACTTCCTCCTCATGCACGCTATGGGTCCAAACGTAGCCGGTGTGATTGGTTCAGCTGTGGCTGCAGGTATCTTGCTGACCATGCTTGGATAAGGATTACACCTTATTTATATATATAAGAAAGAGCCGATTCTTTTCGGCTCTTTCTTATGTTTTATAGATAGAAGTCTTTTGTCAATGTTTGATACTCTTCACTTCGTGGAATATTGTCCCCTTCAATATAAAAAGTATGGATAATTGGTAAAGAATCGTTGGCGCAAGGGCTGAAGGCGATCAATAGGCGTTTGGCTGGTTTATCGGGCTTAGGATGTACGCGAGTAATGTGTGTAGGAGATAGTTGATGCTCACGCGCTAAACGAATAATCTCTGCTTCTGCTTCGATAGGCAAAATGAGTGCTAGTATTCCGTGTTTTGTGAGTAATCGTGATGAGTGTGAGATGAGTTCAGAATACGTTAGCGTGTCGGTATGTCGTGCTGCAGCCCGTTGTGCATCGGGATTTTTCAAACTTGATTGAAAATAAGGAGGGTTGCTCACAATCAAATCGTAAGGTTTTTCGTTCCAGTCCTGTAACCTAGTTTGATGAGCCGTCAAAACAGGGGCAAAAGGCGATTGTGCAAAATTATATGTTGCCTGCTCCACCGCACTCTGGTCGATATCAATGGCATCAATCTCAGAGTTGTTTAATCGTTGTGCCAACATCAGCGCGATTAATCCGCTGCCTGTTCCAATATCCAGTAGTCGATAAGGCGATGAGGCTGAATGACTGGATGGTAGGGGACACCATGCTCCCAATAGCACGCCATCTGTACCTACTTTCATGGCACAGCGATCGTGCCATATAGTAAATTGCTTGAAGCGAAAGAAAGGGGAAGGCATGTTGGTTTAGTGTTTAGTGTTTAGTGTTTAGTGTGAGATGTGTGGTGTGATGGTGGTGCTCGCACTCGCATTCTGTATCATGTACAAAGATATGCACGCAAAGATATATTCCAAACCCAATAAAGAGGACAGCAGATACGTAGCGTATCCATTTTTCAATAGAATGCAGTTTGGCAGTGAGGGTAGAGATAGATACTGCACTATACGATATTAGCCATGCAATAATCATAATGGGCAATCCTGTGCCCAATCCGAAAACGATAGGTAATATCCAATTCCATGAATAAGGTAGTGTAATAGCAATATCTACCATTGTAAAGAAATACACTAAACGGTGTGGACAAAAAGCAATGGCGAAGAAGATTCCAAGCATAAAAGACCAGAACCCACTGCTCTGACTATCAACACTTTTCAGCCATTTGCTTATGCCGTGATCATGCTCGTGGTGATGCTTGCCAGTAAAGAGCAGCAAGATACCACAGATAATCATGAATGCCGCTAATAATGGTTCACCCCAATGGTTGAGAAAATGCTTGATTCCTTCTGTCTGCGCACCCATGATAAATGGAATGGCAAGCAACGTGTAAGTCGCTAATTTACCAAGTACAAACATTAGTCCGTTCCACAGTACTTTGCGGCGATTATTAATTTCCTTATCAATATACCCAATGGCTGCAATACTCGTGAAGAGTGTGCAGGGGTCAAGAATCATCAGGAATCCCAACAATAGTGATGTAAGAATATGTACCATGGTGTTGTAATTTCAGTTTAATACATTTGCGTTGCAAAAGTACTACTTTTTTTGCATACGTGCAAGTAAAATGCGATATTTTATAGAAATTGCTTTATATGTGGGTGCACTTCAGATTGCATTCCCCCGAAGCTACGGTCGCTAAATGTAGTCCATACTCACCATTTTTATACAAAAATGTATTTTTTTTCTAAAAATATTTGCGTATGTCCATTTTTTGTAGTACCTTTGCAAGCCAATTTGGATTAAAGTGTAGCAATGACTGATAAAAAATCTCATATTATCACTTTAGACTCTCTGGAGTTAGGTGAGTATGTATATAATTTTCAGTTAAATAGTGACTACTTTAGCGAGATTGAAGGTACAGAACTCTTGGGTGGTGAAGCGAAGGTTGAGGCGCATCTGAATCTGCGCGAATATGACTTTGATTTGGAAGTTGAGGTTAAGGGTTTGGTACAAGTAACGTGTGATCGTTGTTTAGATTCGATGGACGTGGCGATAGATGCTGTGGAGGATGAATGGGAATGGGATGAGGAACCTAAGCAATTGGATTTGAGTTGGTTGGCATATGAATTGATTATCGTGAATCTTCCACTGGTGCATAGTCACCAAGAGGGTGGTTGTAATCCAGAAATGGATGCGCTTCTCCAAAACCACCTTTGCACTACGCTGGAGGATGAAGAATAATACACAAAGGTTGTTGGCGACCAGAGAGCAGTTCTGCGTGGCTCGAATAGGTTACTAACAACTGGAGAATAAACTAAAAAATAACAAAATTAAAATAAAACACAACTATGGCACATCCAAAAAGAAGACAATCGCACACCAGACAAGCGAAACGTCGTACTCATGACAAGGCAAAAATGCCAGCATTGGCACTTTGCCCAAACTGTGGCGCTCACTACATCTACCACACTATCTGCCCAACTTGCGGATATTATCGTGGTAAATTGGCTGTAGAGCAAGCTGCAGAAGCCTAACGGTAGGCGATTGAGGTGTAACGTCGAGATGATGTTGCGCCATCTTGAACAACAACGTATAGGCTCTGAGTGAAAACTTAGAGCCTATATGCTGAAAAAGCAACTATAAACCTTGATTTGAAAAAGAAATAAACCTAAGTTATAATAAAGAAAATACAATTATGTTTGATTCAAACAATCGCACCCCTCGTCGTGGTGGCTATGGTCAGGATGCGAATCCGCGTGAGCGAAACGGCGTAATAATGTCGGCAGACGGAGCTTCAGCCCGTCCACGTTTTAACCCAAATTTTACACCACAAGAAGGTGGTAGAAAACGTCAGCGTTTTACCCGTACTGCAGGTGCTACACGCGTGGAAAAAGTAGAGGCACGCAACTCATTCCGTCCAACTTCTGCAAACGGTGAAGAACGTTCATTCCGTCCTGCTGTGAAACGTAATGCAGGAGTGTATAGCCAACGCAAACGTCAAGAATATCATAAGAATTACGAAGACCCTACCAAGCCAATTCGCTTGAATAAGTATTTGGCGAACGCTGGTATTTGCTCGCGTCGTGAAGCAGATGACTTTATCCAAGCAGGCGTAATCAGTGTGAATGGTGAGATTGTCGATAATTTGGGAGCGAAGGTGTTACCAACGGACAAGGTGATGTTCCATGATCAGCCAGTTCGTCGTGAACGTAAAGTATATATTTTGCTCAATAAACCAAAAAATACAGTTACAACCACGGATGACCCACAAGAGCGTCACACCGTATTAGATATCGTGCGCAATGCGTGCGCGGAACGTATTTATCCAGTTGGTCGCCTTGACCGTAATACTACTGGTGTTCTTCTATTGACCAACGATGGTGATTTGGCTGCAAAGTTGACACATCCTAAGTTTGGAAAGAAGAAAATTTACGCCGTTACCCTTGATCGTGATTTAGATGAAGCAGATGAGGCAGTACTGCGTGCTGGTATTACCTTGGATGATGAGAAGATTGTTCCAGATGCGATGGAATTCCCACAAGAAGACCGTAAGCATATTGGATTAGAGATTCACTCTGGTCAAAATCGTGTGGTGCGCCGAATGTTTGAGAAGGTGGGCTATAAAGTGACCAAGTTGGATCGCGTTTCATTTGCAGGTTTGACCAAGAAGAATGTTGCACGTGGTAAGTATCGCTTCTTGACTCCAAAGGAGGTTGCGATGTTGCAAATGGGCGCATTCGAATAGTAGGATAGAGGCGTAGGGCAAATGTCATACGCCTCTAACTTTATAACGAAATCTATAAATTAATAATATCATGAAAAAAATCCTTATTTTAGCTGCAGCTATGCTGCTGACAATCAATGTGTTCGCAGAGGTTATTCCTGCTAGTGATTCGCGTGTAGTCTATGTAGGACGTACTCAGGTTGTGGGTGCAGATGTTTCGTTCGACTGGACAGCCACCTATTTTCGTATTGCTTTTTCGGGTGAAAGCCTAACTATGAAAGCATCTGAAACCAAATGGGATGCAGATGCTGACAAGGCGGCTACTCGTCACAATTACTACAATGTTTGGATCGATTCTCCTACTAGTGCCGCACCTCATCGTATTATTGAAGTGGCTGGTAATGATACAGTTATCGAGCTGATTGATCCGATGTATCTTAAGAAATCTCGCCGTGCCGTGCACGAGGTAATCGTGCAAAAGCGTACCGAAGGTGAGCAGGGTAAAACAACCATTCATGAGTTTGCTACGGATAAGAGGGGTAAATTCTTCCAAGCAGAGCCATTGAAAGTGCGCCAATTGGAGTTTATTGGTGATAGCTATACTTGTGGCTATGGTATTGATGCGAAGAGCCGTTTGGAGAGATTCTCCCCTGAAACCGAAAATGCTTCACGCAGTTATGCAGGTATTGTCTCACGCTACTTTGGTGCTGATTATGTAGCGATTGCACACTCTGGTATGGGTATTGCACGCAACTACAATTCTAAGTTCAAAGGTTGGTGGATGCCTGATCGCTATCTTCAAACTTTCGATGAAGATTCGACTCAAGTCACCCGTTGGGATGCAACCAAATCAGATTTCCACCCAGCAATGACTATTGTTTATTTAGGCGCCAATGACTTCTCCACTGCTTTGGCACCTCGCTATGAGGATTTTCGCAAGCACTACTACCGCCTCTTCAGTTATATTAAAGCCAACTATGGCGAGGACCACCCAATCTTGTGCGTAGCTACCAAAACGCACGAGTATTTGTTCAACTATGTGCGTGATCTGGTGAATAACTGCAATATGGAGAACATTCATTACCTCGGCTATTGCCCAGCGCAACACTTGCATACCGATGAGGATTTAGGAGCTGATGTACACCCTAATTACAACGGACAAAAGAAAAAAGCATACTCAATCATCCCTTACATCGCTACTATCACTGGCTGGGGATTGCAAGACGTTATTGTAGAGTAATTAGTTTGCTTCGCTGTAGATAAGTGCAAGGTACCTTGAAGAAAAGAAATTATTTTTGTTTGCTTACCAATGCAGTGTCACTGCATTCTTATAAGCAAAACAAAATAAATTTCCTTGATTTTTGAATATTTTTTAAGCGTAGCGTATTTTTGTTTTAAAGAAAGAAATTGACAATAATTGACGTGTATAATTGACGCCAATTGTCTTAAAAAAAACATATATGAAAAAGTTGTTTTTTATTGCAGTTGCCATGCTGCTATCCACAGTTGCTTGGGCTGAGACCGTTCCTGCTACCGACTCACGCATCACTTTCGTCGGTCGTTCTGTGGTAGAGAACTACTCCTATCGTTTCGACTTCCCTTCTACCTACTTCCGCGTAGCGTTCAAAGGCAAGACTCTAGCTATGCGTGTTTCCGATACCAATCGCAATTTCTATGCCGTTTGGCTGGATGCTCCTACTTCTGCCGAACCTACACATATCGTGGAGGTCAAGGGTACTGATACCATCATCGATTTGATTACTTTAGCAGATACCAAGAAATCAAAGCTGAAACAACATCAGGTAGTTATACAAAAACGCACAGAGGCTGGTTGCGGTACGACAACCATTCACAAGTTTATCACTGATGGTAAGTTTGTTCAGGCAACGCCTCTAAAAGAGCGTCAGATTGAGTTTATCGGAGATAGTTATACGTGTGGTTATGGCGTGGATGCTCCCAGCCGCTATGATAAATTCTCGGATGAAACAGAAAACGCTTCGCGTACATATGCTAGCATTGTGTCGCGTTATTTCGATGCGGATTATTTCACCATTGCGCACTCTGGACGAGGTATTTGCCGCAATGCAGGTTCCAATATCCCTTGGGAATTGATGCCTGACTTATATCAGTACACGATAGATCGTGATTCTACCACTATCTGGTCAGTTGATCACTCTGAATTTCGTCCTGATTTGACAGTTATCTATTTGGGAGCCAACGACTTCTCGGGTTGGATGATGCCTGACAATAAGAAATTCAATAAGGGCTATTTGCGCTTATTGTCCGAAGTAAAGGCTAACTATGGCGAGGAACATCCTATCTTGTGTATGACACCTGGTCCATATGAGTTTTTATTTACGTACGTACGTGATGTTGTCAATAATTGTGGAATGAAAAATGTCTATTTTTTAGGACATTGCCCATCTATTCACAATGAGACCGACGAAGATTTAGGAGCAGGATGGCATCCGAATTATAATGGACAACAGAAAATTGCTCATGCGCTGATTCCTTATATCGCCACTATCACGAGCTGGGGATTGCAGGATATGCCAGTGAAATAATAGTTTAAAGTTTATGGTTTAAGGGCGGTGCGCACAGCGCATATCCTAGCCTTTAACCTCTAACCTCTCGCCTATAATGAAAAAATCTCTTTTCTTGGCTCTATGCCTCATTGCCTTATCGCCTCTCTGCCTGATGGCAGAGACTATCTCTGCTAGCGACGCGCGCGTTACTTACGTAGGTCGTACTCTCGTGGAGGGCACCGATGTGTCTTTCGATTGGACAGGCGTGTATTTCCGCCTTTCTTTTTCGGGCAAGTCATTGACTATGCGTGCCTCTGATACCAAGTGGGCGGAAAGTCCCGAATGGATGGCCAAGCGTCATAACTACTACAATGTCTGGATTGACGCTCCTATGAGTGCCGAACCTCATCGTATCATTGAGGTGGCAAGTACCGACACCTTAATCGAACTCATCGACCCTGCCTATCTCAAGTCATCCAAACTCAAGCAGCACACCGTCATCGTACAAAAACGTACTGAGGGCGAGCAAGGCAAGATGACCATTCACTCCTTCGCGACCGATGCGAAAGGTGCTTTCTACCAAGCCGAACCTATTCGCAGTCGCCAATTGGAGTTTATTGGTGCCAGTTACGACTGTGGTTATGGCGTGGATGACACCAGCCGCTTGGCTAAGTTTACTCCTGAGACCGAGAACGCTTCGCGCTCCTTCTGTGCGATTATCTCGCGCTATTTCGATGCGGATTATGTGGTAGTAGCGCACTCGGGTATGGGTGCTGCGCGCAACTATAACTCCAAGTTCGATGGCTATCATATGCCTGACCGCTATCTGCAAACTTTTGATATGGACTCTACCGAGGCCACTCGTTGGAACGCTGCGGAGTCGAATATCCGTCCTGCATTGACATGTATTTACTTGGGTGGTAATGACTTCTCTGTCGCTTTGCAACCATCCTACGAGAAGTTCCGCGATGGCTATTATCGTCTAATCCGTTCTATCAAAGACAATTATGGCGAAGATCACCCAGTGCTTTGCGTGTCAAGTAAGGCACATAGCACTTTGCTCGATTATATGCGCGATATGGTAAAGTTCTGCCCAATGCCTAATGTACATTTCATGGCGTGCTGCCCTGCTTTACACTTGGGTACGGATGAGGATCTTGGTGCGGCTATGCACCCTAACTACCTGGGCCACCAGAAGTTCTCCTACGCCTATATCCCCTATGTAGCCACCATCACTGGCTGGGGCTTGCAAGACAACCCTGTAAAATAATCGTTTAAAGAGTTAAGGTTTAACGAATTAAACTTTCAACCCTAAACACTAAACAGTAGCGGCTTTGCCGCGTCCACTAAACAAAAAATCGCCGTTTATGCTCGACATAGACGGCGATTTTCCCTTTATATCCCCCTTACCTGCCACCTATATGCATAGGGACTTCATAGGGACTTCATAGGGACTTCATAGGAACTTCATCGGAACCTCATCGGAACTTCGCCGTATCTTTACCGTAAGATTACCGAGCAAACTAGGGTATATCGCCCGATGAAATTCTAAACTTTCAACTAAAAAATTTGCACGATTGCAAATTTTTCACTACCTTTGCACCGCGAAACCCACGAAGGGATGTCTGCGTTGGGGTTGTAGTGAGATGATGCAGCAATGCTACACCATTCTACACAACGCTACACCACTCTAAACAATGCAACTGGCGGAGGGTTTTGCAGACATATTGAAAAGGCGTTTATTGCGCTCTGTTCTGACTCTTAGAAACTTCGCAACTTTCACGGAATTTCAGGACTTAGCAACGATAGATGCCCTACGGGATATAAAATATCCCTCTTGTGCCCGTTTTGGTACATTGTTTGCGTATATACGTATGCGCATACGCGTACCTTAACTATAATATAGCACGAGAGTATTTTATATTCGGCGTGGGCTTCGCGTTGTCGGTTCTAAATTCCAAGGCAATGCGAAGGCCTCTAAGAGTGGAACTGGCAAATAGCAAGTTTCACGCTTTTTTTGTACCCTTATTTGATTGACCAAAAACAATAAAACAATGAAGAAACTACTATTTTTGTTGCTCTTGGCAATGTCGCAAATGGTTATCTGTGCACAAGAAGCACCTCAATGGGTGCAGAAAAAGCCCCGCCCTGCGAACGATACCTATTTGTATGTAGTGGAGCGTGGTGTAGGTGCCACCGAGATGGAAGCACGCAATCGCGCCATGGGATTGGTGTATCGCAGCACGATAGAGCGTTTGTCGTTAGGAATTGATTTATCCAGTATCAACAACGCAATTGCTAATGGCAGCAACTATGGTGACAGTTCCGAAGCAATGAACGTGCCCGTGAACAAAGTCTGCGAGTTTATTCAGCAAGAAGCCAACCAATACGCAGTATATGTATTGTGCCAAGTGGCACGATATGGAAATATAGAAGTATTGTTTACCGACTTCACCCATTGTAATCAATCTTTCAGCCACCAAGTGGCAATGCCCTCTTGGTGTAATAATGAATGGCGCGCCAATACTTACCCTCGCGAATTGTATTTGCAGAGCTTTATTGTGGGTGAGCAACAAGCAGGCGAAAGCATCGAGCAGACATACCAACGCCTAAAAGAGAAAGCACAAGCGGAAGCCCTACAAAACATAATCACTATTTCAAACAAGATAGAAGATATTACCCATTTGTCGGTGGAGAGTTGGCATAATCCCCAAACGAATGAGGTCTTTGCTTTTGCATGGGCAAAGAAAGAGGATTTGACACGTACACTGAAAAAGCAGATTATCAGCCATATCACTCGTGCGGAGATGGCACTGGAAGAAGCAGAGAGTTTGCTGGCAGAAGGCGAAAAAGGGGCAGCGAACAAGGCGATAGCCAAAGCTATGGAACAGTTGCAGCAGGTAGAGGAGCAGCAACAAGTAGTGCAGAATATTGACGCTACAATCAATATGGAGGATATAGCTTTTGCAGAAAGTAACGCCCTCAAACAGCGAGCAACAGCATTGTATCAGCAACTGAAGAATGGCGTGACTGTATATATTGGAGGAGAGGTGACTATTTTTGATAAAACATATCCCACTTTCATAAACCAAATCAAACAACAGATTTCTCCTATGGGTTGCACTTTCACGACAAACGAAGCAGAAGCAGATTGGGTAGTTCGCTTGCAGGGAACAACCCGCGAATATAACACTTTGCAGACGGGCGCTTATACTGCCTACTTCGTTATGGCAGAAGTGGCATTGCAGATTGTGAAGGGTAATACACAAAGCGCGATATACGAAGGCGTTTTTAGCGAAAAGGGTTCGCACACAGTCAATCGTGAAGAAGCGGGATATGCTGCGTATAAAGAAGTTTATCAGCAAGTTGCTGCAAAAGTCAAAGAAATAATAAATAACTAAAATACAAACAATTAAACAATTACAACAATGAAAACAAAAACTCTTTTACTTCTATTCCTATTGATTTCGGGAATGGTATCTGCCCAAGTGAAGCGCGTAGCAGTCTTGGAAACGGTGGATAAAGAAAACAAGGTGTCGTATGCAAGCAAACTTATTTTGCGTACGAGCCTAAGCAAGGCAATTGCTAATCTACCGGACTGCGAGATATATGATCGCACTGATATTGATGCCATTATGAGTGAGCACACTTTTCAGCGTTCTGGTTTGGTAAGCAACGACCAAATCAAACGACTAGGTGAAATGACAGGTGCAGAGTATATTTTGGTGGCAGAAGCTGTGAAAGTCAATGCTAAGAATCTGTTTGTGACAGCCAAATTGTTGGATGTTGAGACAGCCCGTACTATTGTAACAGAGATGATGGAAATCAACATGGAACATATGCAACAAGGTTGTAATGCTCTGGTAAAAAAGATGTTCCCAGATAAAAAAGAGTTCGACTTTGGTACAAAAGCAGTTGGTCCACAATTAATACGCAATTCAAAATCAGACCAACGCCTATTTGGGGTGGGTGCATATTCGTATGGCGAAACACAAATGGACAAAAAAGCATTGGAAGCCTTTTTGCGAAATAATAGTCCACAAGCATATAAAAAATATATGCGTGGTCGCAATAGTATTGCTGCAGGATGGACATTCTTTACTGTAGGTCTTCTTGCTACTGCAACTGGAGGTGCTTTTATGACTTTGGCAGAAACTGTGTATCGAGATAAACTTGCGGAATTAAATTCTTCTTCGGTAAATATGTATACCTATCGTGATGATTGGGGGGACGCTCTTTTTGAGTGCCTAGATTATGGGCGAGATTATTCGGACGAGTTCTTAAATGCGTTGCCACAAGTTGAGCGTGCTTGGTATGAGGCTGCTAGGTATTGTGATAAACAATATGATTTATTTTATTGGTGTGGAATAGGTCTGTTGTCTGCCGGTGGAGGTCTTACTGTTGTATCTATTCCATTATTAGCTGGAGGATATAGCACAAAAGATAATGCATATAAGGAATATAGTGTTTCACCAAAAGAGAAGAACAAACTAACGCTAAATCTGCAAAGCAGCATGTCAGGTGTAGGATTAGCATTAAATTTTTAAGGAGGATAGAGTATGAGAAATCTGGCTTATTTATTAACTATTTGTATTTCAATCTTATTGGTGAGTTTTGTAAGTTGTGAAGTACCAGAATTACCAAATCAAAATTATACAGAATGTAGTGTAATAGGTGTAGAAGATATTACAAATGAATCAGCAACTATAAGGTGTAAAATAAATGTAGAAGATTTTGATTGTGTTACGTTTTGTGGCGTATTTTTAGGTAGTGATTTTGACCTCCTAAGTAGTGGTAGTGTGTATTCTGATGATATTGAGATTCACAGTTTTGCGAGTTTGTACGAAGGCTCTTTTGTTAACGAGGGTGAATTTGTGGTAGGGCTAACTTATTTGCAGAAGAATACTGAATATTATTATAGAGCTGTTATTTGCATTAATAACCAATGGTATACATTTTCGTCTATTGATTCTTTTTGGACAGCTGCGTATGTGCCTAAACCCAATCTTCCAGATGGTGCTTTTTCTATTGGACAAGATTGATATGTATTATTCTCACCTGGCAACTTACAATATCAAGCAAGTACTAAACTATGGCGTGTTGCACAACATCAATATGACCATATTGGTGATGACAATACAAAAGTCAGTACAACTTATAATGGCTGGATAGATCTATTTGGCTGGGGAACTGGTAATAATCCAACATTAACATCTACAACAAATTCTAAATATAGTACTTTCATAGATTGGGGAAGTAATAAAATTGGAAATGATGAAGTTGGTACTTGGCGCACACTAACATCTGACCAATGGGATTATATAGAAAATGAACGATATAATGCAACTAATCTAATTGGTATAGCACAAGTGGCAGGTGTAAACGGATTAGTTCTATTACCAGACGATTGGAATTGTCCTGATGGTATAACTTTTAATGCTGGTTATGGTAGCCATAGTTTTTCTTCACAAAATATTTATACCGCATCAAAGTGGCAAAAATTAGAAGATGCAGGAGCTGTCTTTTTACCAGCTGCAGGTTATCGAAATAGTACTGCAATAGGAGATGTACAACGTGATGGAAGCTACTGGTGTAGCAATTTGGGTTCGGATATAAACGGTTATTATGGACCAAGCGTTATTGCGATAGATGCATATCAAACATATATCGGTATCGCATCATATCGCTATTATGGTTATAGTGTTCGCCTTGTAAAGGATTTGTAGGCATATTTCACATAATGCGATTTGATAATCCGCATAATCGATAGAAAAGAATCGGTTATGCGGATTTGCAATTTGAAGAGTATACAAAATATAGAATGCGGTTATTGCGGTTTCTGCGGTTTTGAAAACCGCAATAACCGCTAAAACCGCAGAAACCGCACACAAAATATGAAAGACAATGTGCATAAGGTAACGGAAGTTTCCGCCAACCACTTCTGCAATGATTTTAGTATCGGTTAATGGCGGTAAATTGTTTAGGGAAGTGCACGGAATATCATAGTAATCACATACAAATCACATAGTCTTGGTAAGAGAGTTGATATTCTTCTGCCAAAATGGCAGTCTTGTGGCAATAGGTAACTTTGGCACGGAGTTTGTACATAAAGCAGCGAAGCTGCGAACGATGGCGGCAGAGCCGCGAAAAATGGCACCTGCGGTGCGAAAATGGCTAAAGCGAAAATGATGCCTGCGGCACGAACAATGGCTACGTGAAATCAACTACGTGAAACCATTTTCGTGAGCGCAGCGAACCACTTTCGTAAGCGCAGCGAGCCACTTTCGTGAGTAAAACGAACTAAAAAAAATATATCATGAGCAAGATTCAACCATTAGCAGACCGCGTGTTGGTAAAACCAATGGCGGCAGAAGAGAAGACTATCGGCGGTATCATCATCCCTGATAGCGCAAAAGAGAAGCCACTTCGTGGCGAAGTAATCGCTGTAGGCGAAGGAACAAAAGATGAGAAAATGCTCCTCCAAAAGGGCGACACCGTACTCTACGGCAAATACGCTGGCACCGAACTCGAATACGAAGGCGAGAAGTACCTCATCATGCGCCAAAGCGATGTGTTGGCAATTTTGAAATAAGTAAATTAAATCAACTATTATCCCCTCTTAGGCATGGAGGGCTCTCCTCACTCAACTCCCGAAAAAAACTAACGAGGACTTCGTGAGTCCGAGTTAAGAGGAGGGATGGCGGTCGCCCAACGACGTCAACTGGCGTCGGTCATGCGACAAGCCCATGCCCGACGATATGGCAAAGAATATCAGTTATAATGTAGAGGCGCGTGATGCCCTCAAACGTGGCGTAGACCAATTGGCTGACGCAGTAAAAGTAACCCTCGGCCCTAAAGGTCGTAATGTGATTATCGACAAGAAGTTTGGTGCTCCACATATCACCAAAGATGGTGTCAGTGTAGCCAAAGAGATAGAGTTGCAAGACGCAGCTGAGAACCTTGGCGCACAACTCGTGAAAGAAGTAGCCAGCAAGACTGGCGACCAAGCAGGCGATGGTACCACCACCGCTACTGTGCTCACACAAGCAATTGTCAGCGTGGGACTGAAGAACGTAACCGCTGGTGCTAACCCGATGGACCTCAAGCGCGGTATGGACAAAGCTGTGAGCGCTATTGTAGCCCATATCAAAGCACAAAGCGAGGAGGTAGGCAACGACTTCGATAAGATCGAGCAAGTGGCTACCGTGTCTGCCAACAACGATGCTGAAATAGGTAAACTCATCGCCGATGCGATGCGCAAGGTGAGCAAGGATGGCGTCATCACCATTGGCGAAGCAAAAGGCATGGACACCACCATCGACGTAGTACAAGGTATGCAGTTCGACCGTGGCTATATCAGCCCATACTTTGTGACCAACACCGAGACCATGGAGGTGGAGATGGACCGCCCATATATCCTGCTCTATGACAAGAAGATTAGCAACCTCAAGGAGCTTCTGCCTGTATTGGAGCCAGCCGTACAAAGCGGTCGTCCACTATTGGTAATCGCAGAGGACGTAGATAGCGAGGCACTTACCACCTTGGTAGTCAATCGTTTGCGCGCACAATTGAAGATTTGCGCTGTGAAAGCTCCTGGCTTTGGTGATCGCCGCAAAGAGATGTTGGAAGATATCGCTATCCTCACAGGCGGTACCGTCATCAGCGAAGAGAAGGGTATCAAACTGGAGAGTGCTACCATCGACATGTTGGGTACAGCAGAAACGATTACTGTGAACAAAGATAACACCACTATCGTGAACGGCGCAGGCGACAAAGAGGCCATTGCTGCTCGCGTGGGACAAATCAAAGCACAAATCGTTGCCACTAAATCTACCTATGACAAAGAGAAGCTGCAAGAGCGTCTTGCTAAGCTCGCAGGCGGCGTTGCCCAACTGAACGTAGGTGCTGCTTCTGAGGTAGAGATGAAGGAGAAGAAAGACCGCGTGGACGATGCGCTCAGCGCAACTCGCGCAGCGATTGAAGAAGGTATCGTAGCGGGTGGTGGCGTGGCATATATCCGTGCGCAAGCTGCTTTGGAAGGCCTCAAAGGCGAGAACGAGGATGAGCAAACAGGTATTGAGATTATCCGTCGCGCAGTAGAAGAGCCATTGCGCCAAATCGTAGCCAACGCAGGCAAAGAGGGTGCTGTGGTAGTGGATAAAGTACGCCAAGGCGAAGCAGACTTCGGCTACAACGCACGCAAGGATGTGTATGAGAACCTGAAAGCCGCAGGCGTGGTGGACCCAGCCAAGGTGACACGCGTAGCACTGGAGAACGCTGCCAGTATCGCAGGTATGTTCCTCACTACCGAATGCGTGATTACCGACATCAAGGAAGAGCATCCTGCTCCAGCTATGCCAGCAGGCGGAATGGGAGGAATGATGTAATTTTGCGGCGCAAAATTACAGGACGCCCCCTCCATGGGGCTATGGGACGCTTCGCTATGGGACGGCGTTCCGCCTATGCCGCAAGCGGCTATAGGTGATAGGCAAGAATAAAAAAATCGCACGAAATGTGCGATTTTTTTGTATATATGAAGTTTTTATTGTAACTTTGCAGCAATTTACGAAAAATAGAATACCTATGAAAAAATCATTACTATCTCTCTTGATTGGACTCATTTGCAGTATATCAGTTGTAATGGCTGATGTTACTTTCACCGTGAACGTACCTAGTGGTACTAAATATTGCTATGTGGTAGGTGCGTTGCCAGAACTTAGTTCGTGGGCTGCGGGAGCGGCTATTCCAATGACACAAGTTGCAGGTTCTTCCCAATTCACCGTAACAATTACAGGTATTACTGCTGCTGATATTAGCGCATCGGATGGATATAAATATATTTGCGGTCCGGACTGGAAATACGTGGAAGTAACCGCTTCGGACGGCGAGATGGCTAACCGCAAGACGGTGGGCAATCCCGACATTGTAGCGCGTTGGCGTAACACTTATAATCCCGTTGGAATCGTAGAAAATTGGACGTTTGCAGGAAAAGAGTATCCTGTACAAATTCTCTTACCAAGCAACTATGACAAGAATAAGCAATACTCGGTGACCTATATGTTCGGGCGTCATCAACGCTACCGCGATGCAGGTTCCGATACCGAAATGGGCGACCGTATGCTCTATTCCGATTCATGGGATGTAGCTACTACAGTAGCAGAATTGGAGAAGAATGGCACAGAGGTAGGTATCATCGCAGTCATCTATGCCCAACTACCCGAATTCACTCCTTGGGCAAACGAGGAGTTTATGGGGACAGGTAAAGCTGATGCCTTTCTCAAAGGCTTTGTGGAAGAATTTAAACCTGCTTTTGAGCAAAAGTATGCGATTTCATCGGATAAATCAGCATGCACCATCATGGGTGCCGATGTGGCAGGACTCTTTGCTTTCTATGCCACCATGAAGCACCCCGAACTATTTGGCAAATGCGCTATGTTCTCCCCTGCTTTTTGGTATAATAAATACGAAATGCGCGATTTCATCGAGAACGAGCGGCTTGCACCAACCGACTCTCGCTTTGCTTTTGTACAAACATCGGCTGATACCCATTGGACAACCGATGAGATTGATTACTACAATCAGTGGCTCAATAACCGAGGTTATCTCTCATACGTCTTGGATGTCATGGGCGAGCACGATGACCGTACATGGGGATTAGTCTTCGGAGAAGTAGTGCAAGGTCCACCAAGCGCAGTTCCTACTATGGGAGCGAGAAGAGTCAATGCTCAAAATCAAACTACCGATTATACCGCCCACACATGGTACTTTATGAAGGGTGAGGGTACTACATCTCTCATTTGTGATGGTACACCTACGCAAAAGGGCAACTTCTACAAAGATGGCAAGACTGCCACCCCTGCACAACTATTGGTCAAGGAGATTCCTGTGGACAAAAAGAAATATAGCTACTACTGGAATCTCAACAGCGGCAGCAACTGCGATGGTGATTTGCTGATGGCATCGCCTAAAGATATTGGTTTCAAAGACTCTCGAAAAACTACCTCTTGGCAGCGTGTGGCTGTTTTTGCAGACGGCAGCTACGAGCAATCGGCTGCTTCATCAGAACACTTCAAAGTGAATGGCACGACCATGACCATCGGCAACAACTACGAACTCACAGCCACCATATCACTCACCGACGACAAGACCATCTCGGTGCACTATGGTAGCGTGAACTCGGGTAGCGATATGGGCGAACTGGTCAGCACCACCGTATCGGACAATTGCTTGAAAGCCAATGTAAGATACTCATATCTGACTAATCAGCTGACTGTGGAAGAGGTCGGCTTCGGTAGCTCGGATATTGATTTGGAGTATATGCGTGTGGAGCCAGCCGTAGTGCGAGTAGGTACGCCAGTAAAGTTATCGGTGAAGATTGCTAACAAAAATGGCTATAATGTCAACTTCCGCATGAATCAAAATAACCAACCTTCTAATCCTATTACACTTACACCAGGAGAGAATGGGGAAGAGTATTATGTCATTCAATCAACGACAAGTGGTATTTACGGTTTCTATTTGGATATTGAACTCAATGGTACCACGACTAAGGCGCATCGTGCTGTGTATGTGAAAGTGATTGATGGAAAAGAAGTTGAAGCAAGATTGACCAACAACCCATATCAAGAAATTGATTGGACAACGATTAACCAATTTAAGAGTAATTTCCACACACATACCACCCAATCTAACGATGCCAGCGATGGCTTTACTACCGCATACGTTGTGGATAGATACCATGCAGCAGGCTATAAGATTCTTTCGCTTACTGACCACGACTACAACCCATATCCATGGGAGTTATTTCCACAATATATGAGTACCGTGCCTGCGCGTAATCCTGCAGAATTGGGTATGTTGGCTGTACCGGGCAACGAGCTGAGCAAGGACAACACCAACAGTTGGAGCGAGCGTACAGGCGGACAATTCAATCACCATAACGACTTCTTTACAGGTCGTCAAGGACAGGAGTTTGCATCGTTACAAGAGTCATATGCTTATACTTACGCACTCGGTGGTATGCAGATTATCAACCACCCAGGGCAATATTGGAGTATTAATAATACCTATAGCGAGACGCAGAAAGATGGTCCTGGATGGCATGCTACGAACTTCAAGACATACCCATCATTGATAGGATTGGAGGTATATAATCAGGGCAATCGCCGTCCGAATGACCGTATATTATGGGATCAAATATTGGAGCGTACCATGCCCGAAAGACCTGTGTTTGGTTACTCATGTGATGATGCGCACAATGATGACCAACTATTTCGTAACTACAACTTTATGTTGATGGAGGAACTTTCTACAGAAGAGTTGAAAGACGCGATGCGTAAAGGTGAAACTTATTTCTGCTATGAGCCAAAAGGAAGTGGCGAGGCAAAAGCACCACGTATTACGAATATTGCTGTGGATGAAGATAAGAAGACAATAACGATTGAGGCAAATGGCTTGGTATATTGGATTTATGGTACAGACAAGACTTCTGCAGCACCCTCTTCTGCACGTAGTACCGTAGTCGGGATAGGAAACACATTCTGCTATGAGGGTTATCAGGGCTCCTACGTGCGCGCATTTATAACTAATGTGTATGGTGAGACTTGTACACAACCTTTTAGTTTTGTAGATGTGAAGAACTCTACAGATGTGGCTGGAGTGATGACAGATGAGACGTTATCTATCTTTGTATTTCCTAATCCAGTAGTGGATCAAGTGTCGGTGTTTATGAATGACGCTCAGACTGAGGAGATGCTATGCATATATGATATAACTGGCAAACAAATCATGCGTCAACCTGTAGAAGGTGCTTTGACTATTTTACCAACCCATAATTTGACATCTGGTATTTATTTGATTGAAGTAGGTAAGCGAACGGCTCGCTTTATCAAGAAATAAAATTTGCAAATACTTTGTTTATACTGGATTTTCGGAAAAAATACGAAAAAAGTATAAAAATATTTGTGTATATAAAAAAAAAGTTGTAACTTTGCACGATTTTTCGTGTATAGTGAGTTGAAGTGTGGGTGTGAAAATCGTGTAATTGGCTGTGGATAAGTGGGTTATTACCAGTAGATAGCTGGGTTTTTGCATAGAAATAAACTAAAATACTAAATAAAATGTCAAAGATTTGTCAAATTACAGGCAAGAAAGCCATGGTTGGATGCAATGTTTCGCACTCCAAACGTCACACAAAGCGTACGTTTGATGTGAACTTGTTCCACAAGAAGTTCTACTGGGTAGAACAAGATGCATGGATCATGCTGAACGTGAGTGCAGCTGGTCTAAGAACAATTAACAAAATCGGACTTGATGCTGCATTGAAGCAAGCAAGTGCGAAAGGGTACATTAAAATTTACGAATGCTAAGGAGGAATCGTTATGGCAAAGAAAACTAAAGAAGCACGTGTCCAAGTAATTTTGGAGTGCACCGAGCACAAGGCCAGCGGTATGCCAGGAACTTCGCGTTACATTACAACGAAGAACCGCAAGAACACTCCTGATCGTTTGGAGTTGAAGAAGTACAATCCGATCCTCAAAAAGTACACTGTACACAAGGAGATCAAGTAATTAACCACCTAATTAAGAAAGGCTTAGAACTATGGCAAAGAAAGCGGTCGCTACATTGCACACTGGTAACGCTGGTCGTAACCATACAAAGTGCATCAAGATGGTAAAGAGCCCTAAAACGGGTGCTTACATCTTCCAAGAGGAAATTGTTGAAAACGACAAAGTTGCTGCTTACTTCAAGTAAGAAACGCAATAAAAATCTAAAAAAAAGCATACTAAGTTTGGTAGTATGCTTTTTTTTTTGTAACTTTGCAAACGAATTGGGCGTGCATTATGGGCTGATTTGTATGTAAGATACTGTGTGAAAGTATGTTAGGAATTATCATTAACCCAAAATCAGGTAAACGTGCCTTTCGTATGCAGCGCTTGTACCTATGGAAGCTGCTGAAGGCAAGGCGTGAACCATTTATATACCGTGTAACGAAGTATGCTAATCATGCCATAGAATTGGCACGTGAACTAGTAGAGGAGAAGGGGTGTACTCGTATTCTCGTATTAGGTGGTGATGGTACACTCAGCGAAGTGATTAACGGTATTATGCGTGCTGAATTGACACCAGAGCAACGCGCGCAGATACAATTTGGACTGATGCCACGTGGTACTGGTAATGATTTTGCCCGTCACTGGGGACTCTCCAAGGATTTTAAACGTTCGTTAGATATCTTCTTTCAAGGCCATAGCAAACCGATTGACGTGGGGTGTGTGACCTATTGGAGAAACAATATTCCACATCATCGCTATTTTATCAATTCACTTGGTTTTGGTATTGAACCAATGGTTTGTAGAGGTGCAGAGAAATTGAAGTATTACATTGGTAGCCATCATGTTAACTATTTCTTTGCGCTGATTTGGTCATTAACCAAGTATAAGAATCCGCACTTGCGTTTAGATGTGGATGGCAAGACGGTGGTGGAAGGGAAAATGTTTGTCACAAGTATTGCCAATGGCTCGTATGTAGGAGGTGGTATGAAATTGAACCCAGATGCCGACCCTTGTGATGGAGTGCTACATTCGATGTTTTTGACACCTCCTTCGTTTAAGGAGATTTGCCAAGCAGTTCCTCGTTTGTTTGACGGACGATTGCATGAACTATCTTTTATCCATCCAGTGATAGCAGACAATCTGTTGATGCATACCAAACAACATCAGTCATTTGAGGCAGATGGCATCGTGATGGACGTGACTGGTCCATGCCAAGTGACCTGTATGAAACATGCACTGCAAATGATTGTACCAAAAGAGTTTGTGTGAAATCTATCTGGCTACCTATACGCTCCGCACAATAACCGCACAATAACCGCACTATTACCGCACAATTCGTGACGGATAAGTGTCCCGATGGGAGAAGGGCTTACAATGTTTCTGCAAACGCTTCTGCTTCGGATAATTGGTTGATTTTTCCAACATCCATCATACGATAATTCTTGGGGATAAATGCCCTGAGAATTTCTTTTTCAGCAATACTCAAGTAGAGGTCAATGAGCGAGAATTTATCGCCTTTCTTCGCTACCATCTTGTCCATCATATCGAAGATGCGAGGGTTAAGTACTTGCATACCCGAAAAAGCGAGGGGGGATAGAGTGCTTTGCTGTAGTTGGTAGGTCGCCCTGTGGGCTGTAGAACGGCACTCCGTGCCTGTAGATGGTAGCTTGTCGAGTGAGGAGGCGAGGGAGGCGGGGCGGACTTCGCCAGTAGCAATATTAGTCCAACCGCGTAGGCGGTTGTCGTGATCGAAGAGCAAGTAGCGTTGCGTTTCGCGTGGGCTGACCACTACCAGCCCCATTTCGTTGGAATTATAAGCATTGACCAGAGTAGGGATGTCAATATTGGAGAGGATGTCCACGTTGCAGACGAGGATAGGAGTGTCGTTATCACCCGATTGGCGATTCGCGACTCCTAAAAGTAGAGTTTTTGCTTTGCGTAGTCCGCCACCTGTCTCAAGAAGCATATCGCGTTCATCACTCACGGAGATATTGCAACCGAAATTATTGTTCTCTCGTAAGTAATTGATAATCATATCAGGGAAATGGTGCACATTCACCACGATATCGGTGATGCCAGCGGCTTTGAGGCGCTCAATCTGCCATTGTAGCAAGGTCTTTCCTGCTAGTGGTACAAGCGCTTTAGGCAGTGTATCGGTTAGCGGTTTGAGGCGTGTGCCTAAACCTGCAGCAAAAATCATCGCTTTCATACGTTAATCTTCTTCCTCTACAATAGTTTGCGCTTTTAGATCCTCATAGAATAAAGCTGTGGCAGTTTCCATATATGGTACAACAAATAGTGTACCGATACCTAACGTGATGATACTGAGCAGTATCCATCCGATGAAAGAGAAGTCTAGAATAAACAAATACCACTTATATCCTTTCATCATCTGGCGACTAATCTTCATGGCTTCACGTGGACTGAGTTCGGGATAGTCGTTTAGTAGATAAGGCACCATGCGATAGGCGTAACTAAGAATAATAGAACCAATTCCTAAAGTAAAGATGCCTACTAATGTGGAGAATAATACGATTAGTAATCCAGCCACGAACAAACGTCCATAATCTTTTCCGGCATATCTTAGGGTAGATGACAATAGATTATCTTCGCTTCCGCGTGTTCTGCTGAGTAGAGCGATGTATAAACCATATTGCACGGGTACTATCAGTGCAGCAAGCAATGTGGTGAGTGATGAAGTGAAGTTTGACCATATGGATGTGCCTAATATTTCGTCTATGTCTAGTATATTGAGACTGCCGATAGTTGCAGGAGCAGAGCATATCATAGCTAATGTCAATATTACTACACTGGCGATAGCAGCGTCACCCCAGTGATTTTGTAATGCTTCGCGCGCTTGTGCGCGATATTGATAAGGAGCTTTCATCAGATTGTTGTTTTGATAATTATCAAATTTGTTGCAAAGATAGTAGTTTTTTTTGAAATACACAAAAATTATGCCATAAAAACTTGAGTTCTTTTCTCTTTTCTATTACCTTTTCCTTTACCATTACCGTACCATTCGGTATTTTCCCGATAGGTTGCTTATGCCTTTTTGGGGGTGCTTGATGCCTCCGCCCTTCCCAAAACGCTGTGAGCCTTTTGGGCTCCCTGGTTATTTGGAGGGTTCTCGTCCCACAGGAACACAAAAAAAGACACCCGAATGGATGTCTCTTTGTGTCCTCCCAGGGACTCGAACCCTGGACCCACTGATTAAGAGTCAGTTGCTCTACCAACTGAGCTAGGAAGACTCGCTTTTTCTCGAAAGCGGGTGCAAAGGTACTGCTTTTTTTTGAATTGACCAAATGTTTTACAAAAAAAACACGATTTTTTTGTATATTTCCCAAAAAAGTACTACCTTTGTAGTCTAAATTGATAAAACACGATGAGAATTGCAAAACGTTTATTGATTGTATGGTGTGTTTGGGCTTTTACGTTGTCAGTTTATGCTCAATCGTTAAAAATAACGCGTACTTTTGAGGCTATCCCTAATAGTTCGGTATCAGCATTGTATAAAAACGAATTTGGTAAGTGGGAGAAGCCATTGCTAGATGATACATTTCCGTATGCGTTGATTCGCATAGGGCTAGAGGGGAATGGGCATGAAGTGACTGCGGCTAAGCAAAAACTAGGTTTGTATTTGGGCAGATTGCATATGCCTTTGGAAAAACTAACCGACAAGCCGAACGAATTGCTATTCTTGATTCCTGCAGGTGCAGGGCACGTGGAGATTCAGTGTGGTGATGGTTGTACGAACCAGACAATCATAGATTTACCTCGTTTACAATCGAATATGGTGTATTATGGTAAAGTACATTATACACCGATGGAGGATCCTGTTCTTGTTACGACTACCCAAGCCCCTAAACGCCAGTTCTTTAAGTTCCGTGTTACACCTATCAATGCTGTGGTGACTATTGTGGAAAATGGCGCGCAAGAGATTCTGCCTATGCGTGAGGGAGGCATAGCGAGCAAAATGCTCAATTATGGGACATACAGTTATAGTATTGCTGCGGATAAATACCACACGAAAGAGGGTAGTTTTACCGTGTCAGCCACGCAAACCGAGATGACGGTGGATTTGCTTCCGCAGTTTGGTTGGCTGACAATCGCGGGGGATAATATCTCGCAAGGGGGCTATGTTTTTGCTACCAATACCGCTACTGGTGGTATGATACAATTGGGTACTATACCATTGAATAACAGAGAGATGAGTTCGGGCGTTTATACGCTACGTGTTCAGAAAGAGAAATACAAAGACTATTCCACCACGATCACTATTGAGGAGGGCAAGACTACAACTATCCGCCCTTCGTTGGAAGCGAACTTCGCGCAAGTGACTTTGACAACGAATGAAGGTGCCGATATTTACGTGGATGGCAATCGCTTAGGTACTACTCGTTGGACGGGTACATTGGAGTTAGGCGAGCATAGTGTAGAAGCGCGCCAAGCGAGCCACCATACTGCATATACAAATGTGCGTATCACGCCACAAAGTGCAGGACAGACTATTACGCTCAATAATCCATTGCCTATCTATGGCTCATTGATTGTGGACGGTTCGCCTGCGGATGTAGCTGTGTATGTGGACGGAAAGAAAGTGGGCACTAGTCCATTGTTTGTTGGTGAGTTGCTGATAGGTACACACAAAGTCCGTTTGGAGAAAGACGGATACGACCAGCAAGAAAAGACGGTGCAGATAGCAGAAAACCAAGAGAGTATGTTGGACTTTACGCTAAGCAAAACCATTGCTAAAGCCCCTGTTGCTCCTGCAATGTCACAAGGCGGAGCGGTAGAAACTATCACTGTGAATGGCGTGTCTTTCAAGATGATTAAGGTGAAAGGTGGCAAGTTCACAATGGGTGCTACTGCGGAGCAGGGCAGTGATGCGGAGAGCGATGAAAAGCCAACGCATCAAGTGACGTTATCGGATTACTATATTGGTGAAACGGAGGTGACTCAAGAGTTGTGGCAAGCAGTGATGGGTAGTAATCCAAGTTATTTCTCTGGTATGAATTTGCCTGTGGAAAAGGTTAGTTGGGATGATTGCCAAACATTTATTACGAAACTCAATCAACTGACAGGTAGGAACTTCCGTTTGCCTACTGAAGCGGAGTGGGAGTATGCTGCTCGCGGTGGTCAGAAGAGTAGAGGGTATAAGTATGCAGGTAGCAATGCCTTGAGCGTTGTGGCTTGGTACACGGATAATAATGGCAGCAAGACACACCCTGTGAAACAAAAACAAGCAAATGAGTTGGGCTTGTACGATATGAGTGGTAATGTGTATGAGTGGTGTCAGGACTGGTATGGCAGTTATAGCAGCAATGCGCAGACTAACCCTACGGGTCCTTCGTCGGGGTCCAACCGCGTGGTTCGGGGCGGTGGCTGGTACGGCAATGCTTCCTACTGTCGCGTTGCCAACCGTCTCAACTGCTCTCCTGGCGGTCGCCCCAACGGCCTCGGATTCCGTGTTGTTCTTCTCCCATAGTTTATTGCGTCCATTTGTGCCATAAGCTAAGCAAAGCAATACAACGAAGGCGGAGTGGGCAAGGGACGAAGCCCAACAACGCTAAGAAAGTATTGCTTTGATGGAAAAATAGGCTATACATACTATCGAAGTGTATTCGGCACGATTTTTGCAGTAGGGTAGGTGTAGCACAAAGGGTGCTATGAAAAAATATCCTAAACCCCTAGCAAATTATAGACTATGAAAAAAAATCCATTTCACCTTCCTGAGTTAGGTTATCAACTCACTGATTTGGCTCCGATGATGAGCCAACAAACGCTCTCTTACCACTATGGTAAGCATTTCCAAACGTATATAAACAATCTGAATCAATTGGTCGATGGCTCTAAGTATGAGGGCATGTCGCTAGCAGAGTTGGTGAGCAAGGCACCTGATGGACCGATTGCTAACAACGCAGGTCAGGTACTCAATCATACCTTGTTCTTCGAGCAGTTGGCACCAGCACAAAATGCGAAACAGCCATCTGGCGAGTTCCTCTTTCTGATTGAACAATCGTTTGGTTCGTTGCAGAATATGATTGACCAGCTTGACAAAGCGGCTGCAGGGTTCTTTGGTTCGGGTTGGACATTCTTGGCTATGGATAGTGCATGCGAACTGAAGATATTGTCTCTATCAAATGGCGATAATCCGTTGCGCTATAACCTGACACCACTATTGGCTATTGACGTCTGGGAACATGCGTACTATCTTGATTATCAAAACCGTAGAGCAGAGTATTTGAAGAATTTTTGGCTGCTCGTAAACTGGCATATAGTATCGCAACGCATCATCTAAAACCATTATTTAGCATAACTGATAATACTACAAAATCGCGGATAAAACAAAGTTTCCGCGATTTTGTTTGCATATATGCAAAATTTTTAGTACTTTTGTCGGCAATTTACTTTGGATAACTATGGCGCAATCATTAAGTCAATTATTTTTTGAAGCAACGGGTAAGAAGGCTGGTGAACAAACCGCTTTGACAGCTTCTGGTAGCAATCGCAGGTATTATCGCATAGAAAGTGAAGACAAAACTACTTCATTGATAGGTGTACAAGGCACATCGCGTGATGAAAATCATGCGTTTCTATATATGGCGGAGCACTTTATGCAGAAGGGGCTGAATGTGCCTAAGGTGCTGGCTGTGAGCGATGATGAGATGAACTATGTGCAGCAAGATTTGGGCAATGTACTCCTATTTGACTATATAGCAGAAGGACGCAAGACGGGCGTGTTTAGCGCACGAGAGAAAGAGATGCTACGCAAGACGATGCGTGGCTTAGCGCGTTTCCAAGTGGTTGGTGCAGAAGAGTTTGACTTCAATCAATGTTATCCACAACCCGAATTTAACTTGCGCTCGATATTGTGGGATTTGAACTATTTCAAGTACTGTTTCCTGAAGGCAACGGGGTTGGATTTTCAAGAAGATAAGTTGGAGAATGAGTTTGAGCGTTTGGCATATATCCTGCTGCAAAATCGTATGAATGCGTTTATGTACCGCGATTTTCAATCACGCAATGTGATGGTATGTAAAGATGCAGACGAAAATGATGTACCATATTTTATTGATTTTCAAGGTGGAAGACGCGGCCCAGTGTTCTATGATGTGGCATCGTTCTTGTGGCAAGCCAAAGCGAATTATCATCCAGATTTACGAGAGGAATTGGTGGAGGTATATCTGGAAGAGTTGCAGAAGTACATGCCAGTGGATAGAGAATTGTTCTATGATACATTGAAGCATTTTGTGCTGTTCCGTACCATGCAAGTGCTGGGCGCATATGGCTTCAGAGGATACTTCGAGAAGAAACCACACTTCTTACAATCTATACCATTTGCGATAGACAACCTGCGTCATCTGCTGAAGCATGCAAGCGAGGATTATCCATACTTGATAGAGGTACTGCAGAAGATGACAGAGATGAAGCAGTTTAAGGATGTGGGCGTGCGCAAACCATTGGTGGTGAGAGTGATGAGCTTCTCGTATAAGAAAGGTATTCCTGCTGACCCATCGGGTAATGGTGGCGGATTTGTGTTTGACTGCCGTGCGGTGAATAACCCAGGAAAATACGAACGATACACGCATTTTACGGGAATGGATGAACCTGTGATAACATTCTTGGAGGAAGATGGCGAGATATTGCCATTCCTGGAGCAAGCATATCAGTTGGTGGATTTCTCGGTAAAACGCTATATGGATCGTGGGTTCCAGAACTTGATGGTGTCGTTTGGCTGTACGGGCGGTCAGCATCGTTCGGTGTATGCTGCGGAGAAGATGGCACAACACATCAACGAGAAGTTTGGCGTAGAGGTACAACTGATTCACCGTGAGCAGAATATGGAGCGTGTGCTAGATGCGAAGGATTAGTGTTGTTTAGTGGACGCTGCGCTGCTGTTTAGTGTTTAGAGCATGATGGTATTTGCGATATTGTTTTCGGTATTGACTACATTTTCGGACGGTATGTTTCATACAAGCTATGAGACAGAGGTGGCAGCAAGTGCAGAGGAATGTAATCAAGTGATAGACTCGATGATTTATTACCTGCAAACTAATCCAGAGAAACTGTCAAAGGAGTATTTTGCGGGTTTGGGTAAGCAATCGGAAACGAGTAAGAACGTGTTTTATCTAGTTTGGAAGGAGTCGGAATATATAGCAGAGAAACAATATAGTCGTTTGATGCTAGACGTTTTGGTGAATGAAAAACCATTTTTGAAGGACCTTGTGGTGGAGAGTACAGTAGTAGATACCATGTCTGGTAATCAACGAGATATACGTGTTGATATACACTACGCAGGTTCTTTGGTGAAAGAAGCATATGGTACATTTCATATATTGCCAACTAGAGAGCATACCACCAAAATGGGAATGGATGTGCATGTGAAGTTTGGTTGGTTCTTCCGTATGTTTATCACTCGTAAAGTGTATAGCGAAACAATCGATTGGCGACTGGTACGCTTTGTGACTAACTTGAAACTCCGTGCAGAAGGTATCGTGGTAGATGATGCGTATTGGAGTGCTGTTGACAAACAGCCCAGCCTTTAAACTTTCAACTTTAAACTTTCAACTAAAACAATGGATATATTAGAAAGAATAGATGGATTAGAAGCCAAGTTCCACGAGGTGAGTTTGCTGATTACTGACCCTTCGGTGATTGCCGATCAAGCGCGTTATGTGCGATTGAATCGTGAGTACCGCGACTTGGAGCGTGTATTGGAATCGGCAGAGAAGTACAAGAAAGCCGTAAATAACTTGGCAGAAGCTAAAGAGATTTTCTATAACGAGTCGGATGCCGATTTGCGCGAGATGGCGCGTGCAGAGATAGATGAGTTAGAGCCACAGATCCCTGCTTTGGAAGAGGAAGTGAAACTCATGCTCTTGCCTCAAGACCCAGAGGACGGCAAAAATGTGGTGATGGAGATTCGTGCTGGAACAGGTGGCGATGAGGCTAGTATTTTCGCTGGAGATCTCTTCCGTATGTACAGCAAGTACTTCGAGACGCACGGCATGAAAATGACGGTCAGCAGTTTCTCAGAAGGAGCAGTAGGCGGTTACAAGGAAATCATCTTCAACGTGTCGGGCGAAAATGTCTATGGCACATTGAAATACGAATCGGGGGTGCACCGCGTACAGCGTGTGCCTGTCACCGAGACGCAAGGGCGTGTGCATACATCCGCTGCGACGGTAGCCGTATTGCCAGAGGCTGATGAGTTCGAGGTGCATATCAACGAGGGCGAAATCAAGTGGGAGACCTTCCGCAGTGGCGGTGCTGGCGGTCAGAACGTGAACAAAGTGGAGTCGGGTGTGCGCTTGCGTTACAACTGGAAGAACCCTAATACGGGCGAGGTGCAAGAGATATTGATTGAGTGTACCGAAACGCGCGACCAGCCGAAGAACAAAGAGCGTGCACTCTCGCGCCTGCGCACGCAGATATATGATAAGGAGCATCAAAAGTATATCGACGATATTGCTGCACGCCGTAAGACGATGGTCAGCACAGGCGACCGCTCTGCGAAAATTCGTACTTACAACTATCCACAGGGGCGTATCACCGACCACCGTATCGGCTATACGATTTACAACCTCACTGCCTTCATGGATGGCGAGATTCAGGGCGTGATTGATGCGCTGCAAGTGGCAGAGAATGCGGAAAGAATGAAGGAGAGTGAACTATAGAATATTGATTTATAGGCGAGAATAAAAATAAGCACCCAAGCGGGTGCTTATTTTGTTGTTGAAGAGTTGATTACTCTACTATTTGACCAACTACATTGTACGTTTTTCCGTCCTTCAGGATGAGGAGTTGACCGTTGCGCATTATCTTTTGCACATCGGCTTTGTTACCCGCACCGATATTCTCTACTGCCGTAGGTGCATTGCTCTTGCCTTGGATATTGAACTCCTTCCAATAAGGATCGCTCTTATATGCATCGACTACTTCATCTGGCACATATACAGGTATCTGACGATTGACATCGTAGAAAGTCTTGGCTTGGATAGTAGGCGGTGTGAGGGCGTTCACATAAATCTTTTGCAGTTTAGCGCAGAGTGCGAAGCCATTGTCGCCGATGGATTGTATGGTGCTTGGCAGGGTCATATCTGTGAGGTAACTGCAACCATAGAAAGCCGCATCGCCCACTTCGGTCACGCCTTCAGGGATAGTGAGGTCTTCTAACTGGTGGCAGTTGTAGAACGCCCAACTGCCAATGCGCCAGAGTGCCGAACCACTGGCTGCTGCGTGACGTGCAGGGCTTTGTGCGGGTTCTGCGCCCTCAAAGATGATGGATTTGATACTGCGGCAGTTCTCGAAAGCACGGTCTGCAATCTCGGTAACGGTAGCAGGGATAGTGATAGACTGAAGCTTCACACACTCTGCTACAGCCATATATGGCACTGTTTCTAGTTGTGAAGGCAGCATCAGGTTCTCTAACTTGTAGCAGTTTTTGAATGCTTCCTCTGCGATAGTAGTGTTGGTAGTGGCAGCAAGGTCGAGTGTACGTAGAGTTTTATAGCTGCGATTGATAAATCCAAAAGCATCCGTAGTGAGTTCACCTGCCACAACTTCTGCATATGAAATGGATTTTGGTGCACTAGCCCAAATATTTTCAGGAATGTCAAAAAATATTGCAGGTGCAACTACTGTATCTATATTTATATTTGCTGACAACTTTAATCCGCCAAACTCTGTTAGTGTTTTGCTGTAGCAAATGAATTTATCTAATGAATTACAAACTTCGAATGCACTACTTCCAATGCTGGTGACACTTGCACCGATAGTCACCGCGGTCAAAGAAGAGCAACCATAGAATGCTCTATACCCTATGCTGGTGACGCTGTTGCCTATCGTGACCGATGTGAGGGAGGAGCAATTATAGAAAGCATACTCATAAATAGTATCCACACTGTTTGGGATTATTAGTTCTTTTACTTCAATATCATTGAGGTATAGATTACGGGAGATAGAGATTGGATTGGCAGAGGAATTAGCAAATTTTATCATACACCAATCCGCAATGTCACCTGTAAAATTAGTTTTGTTAAGTGTGGAGCAACCAGAGAAAGCCCGCTCTCCAATGCTCGTTACGCTGTTTCCTATGGTAACAGAGATAAGAGCAGAGCAACCATAGAATGCACTATTTCCTACGCTAGTGACGCTGTTGCCTATCGTGACCGATGTGAGGGAAGAGCAATTATCGAAAGCATACTCATAAATAGTATCCACACTGTTTGGGATTATTAGTTCTTTTACTTCAATATCATTGAGGTATAGATTACGGGAGATAGAGATTGGATTGGCAGAGTAACCATCAAATTTTATCATACACCAATCCGCAATGTCACCTGTAAAATTAGTTTTGTTAAGTGCGGAGCAATTATCGAAAGCATAATATCCAATACTCGTTACGCTATTGCCAATAGTGACGGAGGTGAGGGAGGAGCAACCATAGAAAGCCCCATATCCAATGCTCGTTATGCTATTGGGGATGGTGATGGAGGTGAGGGAGGAGCAATAAAAGAAAGCCCTCTCTCCTATGCTCGTTACGCTGTAGGTGGTGCCGTTGTACGTGACTGTTTCGGGGATAGTGGCAGTGGTAAGGCCAGAGTAGTTGTTATCAGATGAATAATATTCATATGTCACCTCCACGGTATAAGGTGCGGAACTGCTGGTGATGCGGTAGTACAGGTTATCAGATTGGAAACGTTGCGCCCAAAGGGCGGTGGTTGTCATGAGGGCGAAAATCAAAAGCCCCCATCTACTTCCCCCTTGAAGGGTGGAGAATAATGAAGATAAATGTTTTTTCATAATCATTTACTTTTATGAGTTAGTATTGTTGTTTATTTTGCTATGGCGATGGGGTATATAGACAGAAAAAAGCGTGCGCTTTCGTTCGTTTCAATTTGATCCTTTGAGGTCTTCGACTACCTTACATTTTCAAATTCTACGCAAAAGCCCACGCCAAAAGCGTGAGCGCATAGGCATTTGCTTGAAAATGTAAAGATTTTTGAAAGTGTCGAAGTTTCAAAGAATCAAGTCATGCTTATAACGCTATATTAAATATGTCTGCAAAGCAGTTTGCAGTTACTCATTATTATAGTTACTATCTTCTGCTATTTGCTTTGCGGTTGCAAAGGTAGTGAAATTTATTGAATAATGCAAAAAAAATGACAAAATTTTAATTATTTTCTTGCATATGTGCAATTTTTATTGTACCTTTGCAGAGTATTGTAGGTTACGCACAATACACGCACAATACACGGACAATAGACGCATAATACACGCACAATACACGGATAATAGACGCACAATCTATTACCCACACAGAAGAAAGCAGTAAGCAAACTATAACCCAATAACATCACCCATAACTCAAAATTCATAATTCATAACTCAAAATTCATAATTCATAATTCCCATGTCTCAAACCACCTACATCGCTCCAGTTGAGAACTTCACTGGCAAGATTTCATCCCGCAACGCGGATGGTCGTATCATTGTTTCTCGTCGCAAATGCTATGGCAAGGATGCCAAAGGCAGACCTGTCTATGGGCCAGGCGAAACCTACGTCTATCATCGCCACGAAGGCAAATGGTCGGAGGGTGCCACGAATAACCGCCTTCTTTTTCAGCAAGTCCAAACGCTTGCTAAACAAGAACTGAGCGACCCTGACCGCCTCGCTTACTGGCAACCGCTTTTCGAGCGCCAGTTCAAACACCCCCAACCCAACCAAAAACGCTATACCACCCTTCGCGGTTTTGTCATCGCCCAACTCCACCAGCGCATGAAACCTTGAAACTCTGAAACAAGCGGCTCTGCCGCATGAAACATTTTTCCACTCAAAATTTGCGAATGTGCAAATTTTGTTGTACCTTTGCACGAAATTGGAGTAGAATGTATTTATTTTACACACCAGACATAGAAACCAATCATTTCCTCAGCGAGGAGGAGTCCGCGCATTGCGTGCGGGTGCTTCGCTACGACCGTGGGGACGAGATACTGCTCACCGATGGACGTGGTACGACCTATCAGGCGCGTATCACCAACCCGCACCCACGCCATTGCGAGTTTGAGATCATCCGTCAGGAGAAGCAAGAGAAGACACACAATATCTATGTGCATATCGCCATTGCACCGACCAAGAACATCGAGCGATTGGAATGGATGGTGGAGAAATGCACAGAGATTGGTGTGGATGAGATTACGCCGCTATTGTGCCGATTCTCGGAGCGTAAGAATCTGCGCAATGACCGATTGGAGAAAATTATCCTTTCGGCTGCTAAACAGTCACTTACGCCCTATCTGCCGAAACTAAATCCGCTGACGGACTTCGCAGCACTCATGCAGCAATATGGTGGCAACGAGGAGATGGACAAATATATAGCTCATTGCTATAAGGATGAGAAACGCGAACTCAAAGACGAGCTGCGCAAGGGTAGGGATGTGCTCATTTTGATTGGTCCAGAAGGCGACTTCTCAGAGCAAGAGGTAGAGCAAGCTATCGCTCAGGGCTTTGTGCCAGTAGGATTAGGTCGCTCGCGCCTTCGCACCGAAACGGCGGGCGTAGTGGCATGCCACACAGCGGTATTGTTGAACGAGTGATGAACTATGAATTATAAGTGATGAACTATGAGTGATGAGTGAAGAAGTTAGATGTTAGAGCGATTGATACATATTGACACGGAAATACTGCTGGCTATTAACGGCTGGCATGCGCCTTGGGCAGATACGCTGATGTGGATTATCTCGGCGAAAACAACATGGATTCCTCTGTATCTGCTATTAATCGGATTGCTCATCTGGCGCTATCGCAAGCCCGCTCCAACACCTGTTAAATGGTTGCAAAGAGTGCCTGCGTGCATAGTGATGATAGTGGTGATAGCGTTGGCAGTAGGAGCTGCAGACTTTATTGCTTCGGGGATACTGAAAGACCTCGTTGCTCGCCCACGTCCAACGCGCGTACCCGAATTAGAAGGCGTATTGCACTTGGTTAATGGCTACAGAAGTGGACGATATGGCTTTGTGAGTAGTCACGCAGCAAATACGATGGCTGTTGCACTACTCTTTTCGCTGATTTGGCGCAACAAAATAGCCACCTGTGGCTTAATGCTTTGGGTGGCGGCGAATTGCTATAGCAGAATGTATCTTGGGGTACATTATCCCACAGATATATTGGGTGGACTTATGGTTGGGACCCTGACGGCGCTTGTTGGATATTGGGTGCTTCGCCGTATGCATCAAGTGGAATAGAGTCGCCTGAGCGTGTAATGATTCGGTTGTAAGGTTTATGATGGCGATGGGGTTCGTAATTGACTTGCTGACTCATAAACTGTTTATATTGAATGGGAGTGAGTATTTTTTGCAATTCAGCGTTAATCTCTTGCATATATTGCATAGCTTCTGCACGAGTATTGCTGATTTCGCGTTTGCGAGCAAACTTGAGATGAAGATGGTAAAGTGTATTGCGAATAATACTATCTTGAATGCTCAATTCGCGCACTAACATCTCTGTTTGCTTACGGGCAATGTCCTCGGCTGTACGGCGAGGGTGTTGAGCAAACAGATTGGTTACAACGCAAATAGAAAGTATTATAAAACCAAGATATCTCATACGAGAAATTACCTACAAAAATTATGCCAAAGTATTTAAAAACGAGCCAATCAGAGTGGAAAATCGCCCAAAAATTGTATTTTTCGGAGGAAGGGCAGAAACGTACTTCTCGTCCTGCGGTGCGTGTGGCACTAGGGGGAATAGTGATAGGTGTAATGGTGATGATTGTGGCGATTTGTGTGGTAGTTGGTTTCAAAGAAGAGGTACAGCAGAAAGTAGCAGGTTTTGGAAGCCATATTCAAGTGGTAAATTTTGATAACAATGCGACCTATGAGCTCCAACCAGTGGATTTGTCGGACTCGTTGTTACAGAAATTGCAAGGATTAGCTCATGTGAAGAAGGTTTCTACTTTTGCTTCTAAACCTGGCATTTTGAAAACGGATAGTGCTTTTCAAGGTATTATTTTTAAAGGAACAGATTATTGGGATTATTTTGCTGATAATCTAGTAATAGGTTCATTACCGACTGCTGCAAATGAAGTGATTATATCTTCAATCTTGGCCTCTCAATTGCATTTGACCGTGGGGGATCAGATTCTCTGTTATTTTGTACAGGAAAACTTGCGTGTGCGCAGACTATACGTATCAGGACTATACAACACCTGTATGAGTGAAATGGATCGTATGTTTGTTTTGGGCGACATTGCGTTGGTACGTCAACTCAATCAATGGAAAGATTCGCAAGCATCTGGTATAGAGATACTTGTTGATGATTTGTCGTGTTTGCATGAGGTCGCAGACCGTGTGTATTTCGCCACAGCAAACCGTTTGGATGAAGCAGGCAATGCATTTTATACCCAAACAATTGAGCAATTGAATCCACAAATATTCGGTTGGCTAGATTTACTAGATATGAATGTGATAATCATCATATTGCTTATGTTGTGCGTATCAGGTTTCAGTATTATTACAGGTCTGATTATACTGATTTTGGAAAGTGTCAATCTAATAGGTACTCTCAAGGCATTGGGGGCTAATAATCAATTTGTTAGAAGGATATTTATTTATGAATCAATTATGTTGGTAGGCAAAGGAATGTTTTTGGGAAATATCTTGGGATTAGGCATTGTTGCGCTACAGTATTTTACCCGCCTCATACCATTAGATGCTGCTACCTACTATGTTAGTTATGTACCTATGGCGTTTCCGTGGGGATGGTTGCTAGCTTTGAATGTAGGTGTATTATTAGTGGCTTGGATTATTATGTTGGCACCCTCGGCTATCGTGTCACAGATTAGCCCTGCAAAAGTGATGCATTTTGAATGAGAAAGTTAGATGTTAAACCGCTATGCTATTGGCAGTTAGATAATGAAACTATATACATCGGTAAATATTAGTCCTTCGGAGAAGAAGATTGGTTATAAGGACAAGATATTGCTCTTGGGTTCGTGCTTTGCAGATAATATCGGTGCAAAGTTTGCTGAGCATTACTTTCAAAATACAATCAATCCATACGGTACGCTCTACAATCCTGCTTCAATAGCAAAGGCGGTATTGGATATCGGGTATCGGATATCGGATATAGGTCTGGTTGAGCATAAGAAATTGTGGCATTCGCTAGCGCATCATGGTAGTTTTTCACATATGGATAAGGAGATTCTTATTCAACGTTGTGAAGATGCTAATCGGTTGATGAACAATGCACTGAATACTGCAACTACTATCATTGTTACGTTTGGTACGGCGTGGGTGTATGAGTATGAAGGACAGGTTGTGGCCAATTGTCATAAGTTGCCAGCCAATCGCTTTGCACATCGCTCTATGACAGTAAATGAAATCGTAGCACTTTGGCAACCGATAGTGGCTTCTATGCCTGATAAACAGTGGATATTTACGGTAAGTCCGATTCGTCATATCAAAGACGGACTACATGCCAATCAACTTAGCAAGGCAATTCTTTTACAAGCGATAGACCAGTTATGCCGACTATCAACCGGATGCCATCAACTTTCTTACTTCCCTGCATACGAAATCATGCTTGACGAACTTCGAGACTATCGTTTCTATGCAGAGGATATGGTACATCCTTCATCGGTTGCGGTAGATTATATCTGGCAGCGTTTTGTAGAAACCTACATGACTATGGATACTCAAAATGAGATGCGTACACTTCATCAATTATGGCGAGATCGTCAGCATCGGTTTTTGCACCCAGATTCACTAGAAGCTCATACCTTTCAAGAGAAACTAAACCAACGAATTGGTCTTCTCCAATCTTCTTATCCTTGGATAAAATGATGTTTCTGCAAACGATTGTGCATATTATATTCATATAATATGTTAAAATAATTTCCCCATTTCAATACTTTGTTGTACCTTTGCAACGAATTTAGAAAAACATACATTCAATTTAATAAATCATGAAGAAAATTTTATTATCTTTGATTGTACTTTTTAGTACAACTATGGCATTTGCTGCCACTCTGTTCCCTTCTCGTACAGACTTCCGTGACGAGCAAATCTATTTTGTGATGACCACTCGTTTTTACAATGGTGATCCACAAAACGACACCCAATGTTGGGATGCACAAAACTACAACGTAGGCGACCCCGCTTGGCGTGGTGACTTCAAGGGACTGATTGAGAAACTTGACTACATCAAGGCACTCGGTTTTACCGCTGTATGGATTACTCCTGTCGTGGAGAATGCTTCTGGTTATGACTATCACGGCTACCATGCTCATAACTTTTCGAAAGTGGATAAACGCTATGAGAGTGAGGATGTGAAGTTCCAAGACCTGATTGATGCTGCCCATGCAAGGGGTATGAAGATAATCCTTGATATTGTGCTCAATCACACTGGTAACTTTGGCGAGGAGAATCTCTGCAAACTCTTTACCCGTGATTGGGATGCAGACCAAAGCAGTATTGATGATTGTATGGTACCTTACACCCAAAAGGATGGGGGTAAGTTGCCTGACAACTATTTGAGCCTTCCTGGTGGTCAGCAATATGCTGCTCGCTTGGCACAGATGAAGAATACAGATGGACAAAACCACGACAAGAACAACTATTGGCACCATGTGGGCAACGAATGGAACTGGGATGACTACTCTCGTTGGTACGGACAGATTGCAGGCGACTGTGTGGACCTCAATACCGAGAATCCTGCCGTGTCGAATTATCTTGTAAAATGCTATGGCGAGTTTATCAAAATGGGGGTGGACGGATTCCGTATTGATACAGGTGGACACATCTCTCGCTTGACTTTTAACAATAGTTTCATTCCTCAATTCGAGGCACTTGCAGAGCAATACAAAGCAAAGCGTAATGGTGGCGACTTTTTTATGTACGCAGAGGTTTGTGCGCGTGAACGCAATGTGGTATATCGCAACCACGAGAACTGCTCGCCATTCTACTACACATGGAAAGAAAGCAAGAATTACGCATGGGACACCAGCGAGACCTCATGGAATAATATCGTTGTGATGGAAGGTCAAAAAGGTAATCACACCAACATCAATTCCACCGATCAACAAGGTAAAGATGATATGGATGATTCATCATTGCCAAATTCCAACAATGCTTTCCTTCAAGGTAATAACTACCATACCCCTGATTATAGCAAGAACTCTCAACTGAGCGTTATTGACTTCCCAATGCACTGGAACTTCCGTACAGCAGGCGAAGCGTTTGGTGTGAAATATGGCGATAAATACTACAACGATGCTACATGGAATGTGGTGTATGTAGATTCTCACGACTATGCACCAGACGGCGCTCCAGAGAGTACGCGTTTTGACCAAAGCGAGGATGTTTGGGCTGAGAACTTGGCATTGATATTTACTTTCCGTGGTATTCCTTGCGTATATTACGGTTCGGAGATCCAATTCAAGAAAGGTTGTGTGATTGACAAAGGTCCAAATATTGCATTGAAAGAGACTGGTCGTGCATATTTCGGTGGTTATATCAAAGGTGATATCAATGTGACCGATTTTGCTGAATATAGCAACGCTTCGGGCAACATTGCACAAACACTGAAGCACCCTCTTGCATTGCATATCCAACGTTTGGCTAAGATTCGTATGGCAGTGCCTGCATTGCGTAAGGGTCAATATTCTACTGACGGTTGCTCTGGTTCTTTCGCTTTCAAACGTCGTTATACGGATGCTACGACCGATTCTTACGCATTGGTAACCATCTCTGGTGGTGCTACGTTTAGCAATGTTTTGAATGGTAAATATACCGATTGCGTAACAGGTGAGGTAATCAATGTGACCAATGGTACATTGAAAGCAAACTGCTCTGGCAAGGGTAATATCCGTGTGTATGTATTGGATACAGAAAAGACCAAAGCTCCTGGTAAGGTGGGCGTAGATGGCAAGTATGTATATGGCACAAAGAACGCAGGTAGTTATCCAAGTTGGGACGGCACACAAGAGGAGTTGGATGACCGCTTTGGTCAAGGTGGTAGCACCGATTGGGGTGAGTCAGTAGAGCCTTGCGTAGCTTCTGCGACAGAGCGCGCCGTATTCTTCAAGGGAGATCAAGATTGGGGAACTTCAGTAGCAGTACATATTTGGGATAGCAATGGTGATCTCACTGGTGGATGGCCTGGACAACGTGCAGAGCACCTTGGTGGTGGGACGTTCAAATTCGTTATTCCTGAAAGTATGACAGGTGATGGTTCAAATTGGCAAATTATTTGGAATAATAATGGCAATGGCAAGCAAACAGATGATTTGAAGTTCCAAATGCGCGGATTATACACCACAGGAGGTTATCAAAGCCTTGTGACCAAGCTTTGTGAGGGTGGTGATACAGGTGAAACACCTAATCCAAATCCAAACCCAGAACCAACACCAAGCGAGATGTGTTTGGAGTCTGCAGATGAGCGTGCGGTATTCTTCCAAGGCTCAGACTTTGGTACTGCTGCTAATGTGTATATGTGGGATCCTGCTAACGGCAATAACCAATTGACAGGTGCATGGCCAGGTGCTGCAGCAACTCACTTGGGCGATGGTAAGTTCAAATTTGTGGTTCCTGCAAGTGCAACAGGCGATCCTTCTACATGGATGATCATTTGGAATGGCAACGGCAAACAAACCGCTGACCTTACTTTCACTATGCATGGTCTTTACAACTTCAATGGTTGCAATGGTACCGTAACAGCATTGTGCGAAGATATACCTGATGCTGTGGAAGATGTTGAAGTAAATCAAATACAAGTCCGCAAACTACTCTACAATGGTGCGTTGTATTTAATTATGCCTAATGGCGATATTTACAATGCTGCGGGTGTGTTGGTAAATAAATAATAAATACGCTGATATTTATTCCACGAAAATCGCTGAGATACAAAATTCTCAGCGATTTTCTTGCATATATGCGTAATTTTCAGTACCTTTGCACGCAAATTAAAATGGAGTACTATGTTTGACAATTTATCAGAAAGATTAGAACGCTCGTTTAAGATTCTTAAAGGTGAAGGTCGTATCACCGAAATCAATATCGCGGAAACCGTTAAGGATATCCGCAAAGCTTTGCTTGAAGCCGATGTTAACTACAAGACTGCCAAGCAGTTTACCGATCAGGTAAAAGCCAAAGCATTGGGGCAAAACGTGATGACTGCTGTCCGTCCAGGACAACTTATGGTCAAGATTACCCACGACGAGTTGGCAACTCTTATGGGAGGCGAAACTGCAGAAATCAACCTCAAGGGTAGCCCTGCAGTAATATTGATGAGTGGTTTGCAAGGTTCGGGTAAAACTACTTTCTCTGCGAAATTGGCGAACTATCTCCAAACAAAAAAGAACAAACGCGTGATGATGGTGGCGTGTGATGTGTATCGTCCTGCGGCTATTGAGCAGTTGCGCGTACTAGGCGAGCAGATCAACGCGAAAGTATATACAGGCGAAGGCGAAGCCAACCCTGTTATCAAAGCAGAGAAAGCCATTAAGGAAGCCAAAGCATATGGCTATGATGTCGTAATCGTGGATACTGCAGGTCGTTTGGCTGTGGATGAACAGATGATGCAAGAGATTGCTGCTATCAAGCAAGCCATCAATCCTCAAGAAACACTCTTCGTGGTGGATGCCATGACGGGTCAAGATGCGGTGAATACCGCCAAGGAGTTTAACGATCGCCTTGATTTTGATGGAGTTATCCTTACCAAGTTGGATGGTGATGCCCGTGGTGGTGCGGCTTTGAGTATCCGCTCAGTGGTACAAAAACCAATCAAGTTTATCGGTACAGGCGAGAAGATGGACGCATTGGATGTCTTCCACCCATCTCGTATGGCAGATCGTATCTTGGGTATGGGTGACGTGGTGTCACTTGTAGAGCGTGCGCAAGAGCAATACGATGAGGCAGAAGCGCGCCGTATCAGCAAGAAGATTGCGAAGAATCAGTTTGATTTCAACGACTTCCTCTCACAACTGGCTCAGATTAAGAAGATGGGTTCGATGAAGGATTTGATGGGTATGATTCCTGGTATGGGTAAAGCCCTCAAGGATGTGGAAATTAGCGATGATGCTTTCAAACCTATCGAGGCGATAATCTCATCTATGACTCCAGCTGAGCGTGCTAACCCTGCGTTGCTTAATGGTAGTCGTAAAAATCGTATTGCCAAAGGTTCAGGAACAAGCATTGTGGAGGTCAATCGCTTCCTCAAACAGTTTGAACAGACGAGCAAAATGATGAAGAAAATGCAGCAAATGCAAGGCATGCGTAGAAGATAAATGACTGTAAAAGAGATATTCGAACTTCGTCGCGAGGGTAAAGTAGAGGAGGCGTATAACGCTATTTTACCTATGTACCGCGTGCATCATGGCAAATATACTAGTTTGGCTATGTTTTGGTGTGCGGTGGATATGATGAATTTGCTGCTAAGCAAGGCGGTTGATGCTAGCGAAGCATCGCTTGCTGCCTTGGCAGAAGCGGAAAAAATTTACTTTAGTTTGCAGCGTCTTGCACCGAAGATATATGATGAGTCAGGTGCTTGTCAGCAGACAGTCATAAATCTCGCTGAAGCACTAAATGCTACACGAATACGAGTAACTCAATAACGTTCTATAAAAATATAAGATAAAAAAGGAGGCGTGTATACCTCTTGTTTTATTTGTTAAATGGATAAATCATAAATCGTTTCGTAGGTGCGCCAGCCTAATTGTTCTGCTACCTTGCGATTAATTTCAATGTCGTCCACAAAGTGGAAAGGATGTTCGCAGTCCCATGTACGCAGCTGATTATCAACTGATTCGTATATGCGTGGATTTGGTTTGCTCATATGCATGAGGTGCGAAGCAAAACAGTACTCAAACATCGATATATCGTATTGCGACAAAATATGTTCCCAATGCAACTCGTTGTTGTTGCTCAAGAGGAATAGGCGATGTCCTGCGTTCTTCCATTGTTGAATATGTTGCAATCGCTCCGCAGGAATACCGCCGTGCATGGCGTTCCATGCAGCAATAATCTCCTCGCGGGTGGTAGGGCGCTCAGCATATTGCATAATACTGTCGATAAACGCATCGGTGGAGATGTCACCGCGTTCGTATTGCTCCATAAGGCTGTCGGCAGTACCTTCACCATTGGAGGCGAGTCCGAGAATTGTTTTCATGTTTTTTTCGCCAAGAATATCGGTGAAGCGAGCAATACATTCGGGCATGTTGTGGTTCATTAGCACTCCGCCCATGTCGAGGATGATAGTCATTTGTTTTACTTTTTTTGAGTCGGGATTCGGGATTCGGGAATCCGATTATTTTCGGGTGTCGAGCCTCTCGACCCGAAGATGGTAGAGCCGATACGTACCATGTTGCTTCCTTCTTCTATCGCCACAAGATAATCGTCGGACATACCCATGGAAATCTGTTTAGTGTTTAGAGTTGAGAGTTTAGAGGCGAGGGCTTTTATCTCCCTAAAACAACGACGCCATTCTGCTTGGTCATCCGTATTGGTCGCCATACCCATCACGCCACATACTTCCACCCAAGGGTAGTTGGTGATGAGTGATGAACTATGAGTGATGATTGATGTGTAATCCTTTGGCGAAAAGCCCGATTTGGTATCTTCTCTAGCGACATGTATCTCTAACAATACTTTGACGCGGCGCTGAATCTTCTCAGCCTCGCGGTTGATAACCTCCAATAAGCGCAGGCTATCGACCGAGTGGATTAAGTGCACAAAAGGAACAATTTGCTTGACCTTATTCGTTTGCAGATGTCCGATGAAGTGCCAATGGATATCCTTTGGCAAGGCCTTGTACTTTATCATCAGCTCCTGCACACGGCTCTCTCCGAAATCTCTTTCACCACAATCGTATGCTTCCATAATGGCTTCAGCAGGGTGAAACTTGCTCACACAAACAAGCGTTACGCCAGCAGGGATAGTAGCGCGAATAGAAGCAAGACGTTGTGTGATGTGGCATAACATGGTGCAGCCCTTGTGTAGTGTTGTTTTATACTGCGCGAAATACTTCGAGGATTGGCGAGCGGGTGATAGAGATCACTTCGCAGTCAAGGTTGCTGACTGCTTGATGAAGTGATTTATTCGCTTCGGTGATGTTACCCGCTTGTACATAGATAGTTACGGCTTTGCGTTTCTCTTTGCCGTTATCCTCTATGGTAATCATCTCCACGCGTGCTTTGTACCATTGGTCGCCCTCTGGATTAGGAATGAGGTCATAAAATTGCACTTGCTTGCAGCTTTTGGTTTCCCATTCGCCAGAGATGTATTTCTGTATCTCGCCGAGCAAACGTGCTTCCACATCTGCTACGGTCAATCCCTCTACGAGGTAGGTTTCTTTGACTGCTTTTGGGTTGTCCTCGCCTGTTTGGCGGGTGTAACTGATTTTTAGTTCGTAGAAAATCATAATTCTTTGTTTGCTCCGCTCACGTTGGTGGGCTTTGCCGTTTGATGGTTATACGTTGATGACTCGATTCGCTCATGTCAGTGAATAGAGCCGTTGATAATCAATGATTTGATGTCAGTGGCTTGCAATTTTCCTTCGGGGAAGGTAGTTCTAGTACCTGACCAATATAGCACGGGTGCTACAGGTTCTGATTGTATCACTTGGTCAAAAGGCATATTTTCATTGGTTTCTAACAGCCAATTATCTTGTAGTTGGAAATACACATCGCCCGCATGTTTGCGATAAATAGAGTGTTTATCATCGGATGTGATTGCTTCATGAATAGGATATGCTACTTGTACGCCTTCAAAATCCATAAGGAAGTTTGCCACTTGTCGTTGGATTGTTTCTAGTGACATGCGCTTCTTCTCTATTAACATTCGATTGAGATAAATGAATGGTCCATGACCGCCATCTACCCAACGTTCGTGTCCATAAATGGCCATTAAGTAAGTACCTGTTAATGCGGCTGCACGATCCACATTGAAATGCTGAGCTGATAAATTTGCTATTTCTAATGTAGTAGTAGAATGTCCTTTCCTAGGACGACCCACAACGAGTATCTGGTAATTTTCTTTGCCGATTCGTTTGTTGAGTTGTTCCATTAGGAATCCCAAATCTTGGTTAATTCCCATGTACATATCTTCTTGTTCTGCTGACTCAATAGCATCTGACTCTGCATTAGGCGACAGGGTGTTGAGTTGCAGCAATAGTAGATCGGGCGTGATGTCGGTGCCTAGTTTTTGCGATTGTTGTAGGGCCAAAGCCATTTCTATCACCAGTGTATTGGCTGCAGGCGATTGCAGTAGGCATTCTTTGTTAAGATATGAAAATCCACGTTTACGTTCTTTTTCGGTTGGATGGTTATACATCGTTATATCCATACGTGGGCTCCACTCGCGCTCTGCCAATATATCAATGCGTCCGCTCATATTCATATCATCGGCTGCCGCAGGCAATCCTTCTGGATAAAATGAACTGGTTACCCATTTTAGTGATGTAGCATCTAACCAACAGCAAGCGTTGGCTGCATGTCCTGCCATTATGATGGTAGCTTTGGGTTGTAAACCAATGGCATAAATACGCGCTTCTGTACCACGTAGCATACGCCATTCGTCGGTGATAGTAGTAGATAGAATATCACGAGGTGAGATGTATATGTCGGCACCAATACCTGACACTTGTTTATCTTGTAAAATAGGCAAAAGTGTGCGCTCATTGCGGCTGAAATACTGGTCAGCCATGATGCTGTGGCGCATAGGGGTGGTACCAGTCATTAGTGTGGCAGTAGTTTCTTGTCCACCATATACTTGGTGAGGGAATGAAGCAGTAGTCTGAAATGCTTCTTCACTCAGTAGGCGCAATCCGCCAGCCGACCAAAATGGACGCATTGTAGTCAGATTCTCCTGTGTCATACCATCCACCATAACCATTATGGTCAAACGAGGTTGAGCTGTAAGTATTGAACTGATAGATAGTAGAATACCGATCAGCGAAGTATATAAATGAGTCGTGTGCATACGTGAATGAAAGGAAATAAAAGTAATCGCCAATTAAATCCAACAAGGGGATGGCATGAGAAACATGTTAGGAATACGACCAACGCTACCAAAACTAGATATACGATGCCTAGAGTCAAGTCAACGCCCCATGTCAGTTTACCACGTTTTCTATCATATATCGAAAGCGCCAGCATAAGTAGCATGAACAATATAATCCCCCACCAGCAGTTTGCATACCATGCTACTTCTGCAAATGGGAAGGGAGCTATATGTTGATTTTTAATAAGAGGCGTTCCATCCGACAATTGTGCTTTTGCCACGTAATTCATCAATTCTTCGGGCAAGAATAAGCGTTGTTCATTACTCATAGGTTGGTCTGCATCGCTACCGAAGACTAGGTTGATGCCAAAGTCCACCCACGAGTTATGACCAGTATAATGGGTGATGGCTTCTCTGTATGATGTGCCCTCATAGCCTTTGTAGGACGACACAATTGTATCCTGCAGCGCGTTCTTGATTAGATAATAGGGGCGTGTGGCACAGTTGTCAAATACAAAATTATAGAGATAATATCTATTTTGGGGTTGATAGTTAATCAAAAGAGCATCGAATATCTGCTGTTTCTGTACTTGTGTGAGATTCAATTCTTGCCAATAGGTTGTTCTGCCTATACTGCTATAGAATTTTTCAAAGTAAGGATAACTTTCAATACCGAGTTGGTAGTATGTTTCGCCGCGTACAAACTTTAGATAGAAATCATCTGCCATAAGATTGAATATCCCGTAATTAAATACGATATCTAGTTTGTTGGTGGCATCCACTACGCGAATACCCGTATGCCCATATTTAGACCATACTTGTTCACCAGGAGTGCAGGTCAGCAAATAGATTTGTGCACTATCACTAAGTAATCTTTGGGCTGCTGAGCAGAAAGCACTTACACAAACAAATATGACAACTAGTAGTTTACGCATAAGTCAAAATGAGAGTAGGAATAAATGTGCATAATGTTCCCAATATAAATCCACATACCACTTGCATCGAAGTATGTGCCTTGAGATACAATCTTGCATACATGAGCAACAGAATAATTACTAGTGTGCTGATAATTAGTACTATAGAAAGGGTAGAGTAGTAGAGTGAGAAACTACATATTCCACCGAATAACCCTCCAATACCTGTTAGATGAGCCGATATTTTCCACCATTGATTGATAAGTGTAACGAGTATCAATGCTCCAATAGCCCCTAAGGCGATTAGCAACATAAAAGTGGGCATAAGTAAGATGGTATGTAGAAAATATGCCCAAAAACCATAGCAAATAAGAGTGTATATATAAGGTGTGGTTCGCTGTTTGCTATTATCAATGTGTAGTGAATCAATATACCCTTTTTTCCACATGAATAATAGTAGAATAAATGGAATAGCAAAAGTCAATATGAATGTTCCTACTAGGCTAATGATTATATATACCCGTGGCAACATTGTAATGGGAGGTTGCCCTGAAAAGCAAAACAACAACATACCATAACATGGCATCAATATAGGATGGAGTATGATACTCCATATTTGTGATAGTATGTTTAGCACTTTGTGCATTAGTATGCTATTTTAGTAGTTGGCGGCGTAGGCGAGCGATAGGAATACCCATTTGTTCGCGATATTTAGCCACGGTACGACGGGCTATTGGATATCCAGACTCGTGCATGATTTCCACTAGTTGGTCGTCTGTGATAGGATTTGTTTTGTCTTCTTCTTCTATTACTTCACGCAGTTTTTGCTTTATTTCACGGGTAGAGATTTCTGCACCTTGACTATTGACAATCTTATCCGAGAAGAAGAATTTCATGGGAAATATTCCAAATTCTGTTTGTACATATTTGTTGGCAAATGTACGTGAGATGGTGGACACATCATATCCTGTTCTTTCTGCTACATCCTTTAGTGTCAATGGCTTGAGGTACATACTGTCACCTTGCAGGAAGAAATCGCGTTGTAATGCAACTAGCACTTCGATTGTGCGCATCATCGTTTCATTGCGTTGGCGGATAGCATCTATAAAGTACTTTGCATTATCCACATTTGTTTTTACGAAACGAGCTGCTTCACGTATTTGGGCATTATTTTGCGACGAAACATGTGCATACTGCTCTATCATCTGCTGATATTCTGCGGATACATGTAAATCAGGGATATTACCATTGTTGATACTGATGACTAGTTCTTCCTCTTCTTGCTCCACAATAAAATCGGGGATAATTAATGATTGATTCCTCTCCACTACTGTACCTATCCATGCACTACCTGGACGAGGATTGAGACGTATAATTTCAGCAGTAGCTTCTTTGAGTTGGTCTTCGCTAATCTCCAAACGACTCAATATCTTATTAAATTGATGGCGTGAGAAACTCTCAAAGTGATGCTCTATAATCTGGATTGCCATTTCAATTTCTGGCGTTTTGGGCTTACGTCGTAACTGAATTAGCAAGCATTCTTGTAAGTCATATGCTCCTACTCCAACAGGGTCAAACTGCTTGATTTGCTCCACAATATCAGCCATCTTCTCATCTTCGACCACTAATCCTTCTCGAAAACTTAAATCGTCCACTAATTCTTCTACTGTACGGCGTAAATAGCCGTCATCATCTATATTACCCACCACAAACTTAGCTATATGGCGATCGGGCTTATCCATCTTGGTTAGGTAGATTTGTGATTTGAGATACTCTGCAAAACTTGTTCCCATGGAGAAAGGGATATCTTCGTGTGTACGACTATTATTTACTGGTGATGGAGATTCGTGAATGTCATCATCTTGTACATAGGCGTCATAGTCAAAGTCCTCATTCTGTAGAGGATTGTTATAGGTATCATCTTGCAAATCTACATCACCAAAATCACCATCAATTGAAAGTTCCTGTCCTTCTTCTAAAGCAGGATTCTTTTGCAATTCCTCATTGATACATGCTTGTAATTCACATGCAGGTAACTCCAACATGCGCATCGCTTGTATTTGCGCAGGCGACAACTTGAGTTGTTGCTTCAACTGTTGTGATAATGATAAGGTAGTACTCATGATTGGTTTAGTGTTAAGTATTTAGTGCTTCTAACACGTTTTGTGTGATATATGCTAATTGCTCTTCATCTAGTTCTGTGTGCATTGGTAGCGACAATACGCAGTTCGCGAGGCGTTCTGCCACGGGGAAATCGCCCTCTTTGTAGCGAGAGTCTTGATATGCCTTTTGCATGTGCAATGGCACAGGATAGTATATCATTGCAGGAATACCGGCCTTTGCTAGCGCATTGCGTAATGCTTCTCGATCCACTTCTATTAATCGAAGAGTGTACTGATGGAATACATGAGTGCTATTTGCAGCACGAGTAGGAATCAATATATGTGAATTGTTCTTGAATGCTTCGTCGTAATATGTTGCGGCTTTTTGACGAGCTTCTATGTATTCATCTAAGTGAGGCAATTTAGCACCCAAAACGGCAGCTTGAATACTATCTAGTCTCGAATTGACGCCTATCGTGTCGTGGTAGTAGCGTACTACCATACCATGATTAGCTATAGCGCGCATCTTGACTGCTAGTTCATCATCGTTGGTGAAGATTGCACCGCCATCGCCATAGCAACCTAAGTTCTTTGAAGGGAAGAAACTCGTACACCCAATATCGCCCATAGTAGCTGCTTGTTTTTGTGTCCCATTAGCAAAGGTATATACAGCTCCAATAGCCTGGCACGCATCTTCTACGATGTATAGGTTATGCTCCTTGGCAATGGTCATTAGTGCTTCCATGTCAGCACATTGACCAAACAAGTGTACTGGCACAATCGCTTTGGTGCGTGGTGTAATGGCTTTGCGAACTGCCTCCACCGAGATGTTCATCGTATCCCAATCTACATCTACAACCACGGGCTTCAATCCTAGCAATGCGACTACTTCAGCAGTTGCGATAAAGGTGAAAGTAGGGGTGATAACTTCGTCGTCTGGTTGTAAGCCGAGTGCCATCAAAGCAATTTGCAGTGCATCTGTACCGTTGCCTACGGGAATCACATGCTTTGCACCCGTGTATTGTTCCAAGTTCTTTTGAAACGAAATTACAGCAGGACCTTTGATAAATGCTGCCGAATCAATCACAGCTTGAATACTGCGGTCTATATCTTCCTTGATATGCAGGTATTGACTCTGCAAGTCAACCATTTGAATCTTCTTCATTTATTATTCTCCTTATTTCTACATCTCCACAATATATTCCACCTGATGGGGTGAGAAACGTATATTGGATATATATGGGTTGTTTGTAATGATTTCTAGTGGTAACGTTTCACATGGTTGGGTAGGGAAGTGGCATACCGCTTTTATGTCGTTAGCTGTTACTTGTGCAAAATGCGATATGCCCACACGCACGACCACATCAATGGTTGTTGGGAAGGTACGTAGTCGTTTTCCAAGAGGTACTCCCTGTGGCTTTATGGGTAATGTGAAAGTTTTTTCCGTAAATTGTTCAGCGTACCACGTGACGCATACGTGTGATGGATGTACACGCACATTTGTTGGAGTTTTCAATGGAATGGTCATAGTGATTGAATCGCGCAGGCCCGCTACATGTATGCTATCGGTCAGTATCTGTTTGATACTATCTATTTGTTCTTGTGTTCCGTATATGTCCACCTGATTAGGAACCACTTGTGGTTTCCCTATCAGTTGATGTTGTGGTACGATAGTTATTTGTGATACTAATTCCACGGGTACTGTTTTCTGTTGTTGAATATAGTATGCTGATGCAATCACCTCGGGGTTGATTTGTTGTATGGCAGTAGAGCCAGGCAATAAGTCTTGCAGTTTGTGTTTTAAAATATCGGTTGAAATAGTGATGTTGCCTTTCTCTGCTTTGATGTAGGGTGCTACGTCAAGGTGTAGGTGAATGTTTTGTTTTTTTATTTGGCGCAATTGTTTGCCATTATCGCGTATTTTGATGTTAATAGTAGGGGGGAGTGTTTGTGTCAATACTATTTCATCGGAAATTTGTTGGTATACCACAGGCACTTGTATCACAACATCTCTTGGAGAGGACATAGCTCGTCCCCACCAAAAGATGAATGCTAACCCCACAAACAAACCAAAGATTAGTATGTCTTTTCTCAGTAGCCAAAGCCATATTCGTTTGGCTTGTTTGCGTATGTTTTCAGTACATTTCATTCACGTTTTTGCTTCGCGTTGTATGTTACATGTCGCTCTGCGACACTATCTTACTTCGCTTGTTGCTGTTGTTGTGCATCTTCGGCAGCTACATATACGCTACCTTTGTCGACTTTGATTACTACATCTTTGGCTACTTCGATGAGGAAGGTTGTTTCTTGTACCTCTTTCACGTTGCCATAGATGCCACCTGCGGTAACTACTTTGCTGCCTTTGGTAAGGGCATCGCGTTGTTTTTGCAACTCTTTTTGTTTCTTTTGTTGTGGACGAATCATGAAGAAGTAGAACACAATAAAGATTAAGATCATCATGACCCAGAATGACCAACCGCCACCTTGTTGTGCGGTTCCCTCAGCTGCAGCTGCTGTTGTTGGTTGAGCTGCTAATAAAAAAATTGAATTTAGCATAGGATTTTATTTTTTAATTAGTTTAAACAGTTGATTATCTGCTTTTAAGTCATTGACGATGCGATTAAGCACGCCATTGATAAATACATAGCTCTTGTCGCTTGAGTACTCTTTTGCTAACTCGATATATTCGTTCATAGAGATTTCTAGCGCAATCTCATTGCATTTGCGAATCTCAGTGAGTGCTACCATTAGGATAATCTGGTCCATGTATGCTACGCGGTCAGCCTCCCAGTTCTGCAGGGCGTTGGCTATTAGTGCCTTGTTTTCTTCTGCACACTCAATACTCCATTGTAGCAGATCTTTGGCAAAGGTCAGTTCATCTTCAGAGGTGAACATATCTAATAGTGGCAATTCATCGCTGTCATCTTCTTTGAATCGTTTGAGTGTTTTGATCACATAAGTGATTACCATGTCAATATCTACAGTCCATCCTTCTTGATCAAGTGCTACTTCCATCTCCTCTAATGCGGCGTTGAGGTCTTCGCTCTCAAGTAACAGAGAACCATATATTTTGCGCCAAAGGTTCTTTTCGTCCTCGTAGGTAGGTTTTTCAATTTCCATAAACTCCTTGTAGAAGGGTGCTTCTAGAAGTTTCTTGTATGTACTTTCTATGGCTGACATGCCGACATCCCAACGCAGGTGTTCGTTTTCCATATAGTTGCGTACGCGACGGTTATTGAATATCTGTTGCGCGATACGGTTGTTTACGAATCTGCGATTAGCGTTATACGTTTGATGGAGTACGGTTGCACGGCGTTCATTTTCTGCTATTTGCTCTTCAGCATAGGTGGTAAGTTCATCTGCGAAGTTGAGCATCATCATGTACAGACTGTACGTGCTTGAGAATTTGTTTAGCAGCATTTTGCGTGCAGATAGAGCGGTGTGATCACTACCGCTATACATTGCAAAGAGTGTTTGAACAACTTTCGTTCTGACTAATGTACGATTTATCATAATCTATAAGTTCGCTTTTATGGTGCAAAGGTAGTGTTTTTTTCTGACATACGCAAACAAACACTTGGAAATTATTTGTTTTTTCTATCTTTTTGCTATTTGCAAATACCAAACCCTCTTTTTTATTTTAGGCAGATTACATGCTGATCCATTTAGGAAGTATTAGGAATAGTGTGTTTATTGTCCGTTTATAGTGCGTTTATAGTGCGTAATATATAAAGTATTTTGAACACATTGTTTACTTCTCAATGTTCACTTTTTTACTAAAATATTTGCATATGTGCATTTTTTGTAGTACCTTTGTCGAAAATTAACTAATTAGATAGATTAAAGAGATGGAAAATCGTAGATTTGAAGGAAAAAGTGAGCCAGAAATCGTGTATTCACGCAGCGTGAAAGCAGGTAAACGCATTTATTATCTAGATGTGAAGAAGGCACGTAATGAAGACTTGTATCTCTGCATTACAGAGAGTAAACGCAAACAAGTAGGTGAGGCAGAAGCACCACAATTTGAAAAACACAAAGTATTCCTCTATAAAGAGGATTTTGCACATTTCACAGAAGGACTCAATGACGTTATCGCTTTTGTCCAAAGTCAGTTAGGCACTATTGAAGAACGCCAAGAATGGGTGCCTGAAACAGAAAATGTGAAACCAGAAAACGAGGAGAAGGGACTTCTCGGAAGTATTTTAAATAAGTTGAAGAATTGAATCAACTATAACATCTGCAACCTCCTGCTTGAGAAGAAGTGGGAGGTCTTTTTTTGTGCCATTGGCATAGAGTAAGGTCACTTTGTTGGTATCTACTCCAAAACCAGCCCCCGAGTCTTGTAAGGAATTGAGAACAATCATATCAAGGTTTTTGGATTGCAATTTTCGCAATGCATTAGCTTGTTCATCATGCGTTTCCAGTGCAAAACCTACTAATAGTCTTCCTTCTTTTTCCTTCCCTAGCGTAGCCGCTATATCAGTGGTAGTAGTTAGTTTGATTGCTAGTTGTGAGTTGTCAGTTGAGAGTTCTTGCTTTTTGATTTTTTTGTTTGCCGTTTTGCATGGTGTAAAATCGGCTACAGCTGCGCACAAAATAGTGATGTCGGTTTGCTTGAAAACTGCTATAGTGTTTTCACACATCTCTGCGCTTGACACTACATTCACTATTGTCAGTGGACAGAATACTTGCCATGCGTTGAGTGATAGATGTGTTGGACCAGTGACTAATGTCACTTCTGCACCTCTATTTAGACACGCGCGCACGAGTGCATATCCCATCTTACCAGTTGATGCGTTGCTGATATATCGTACAGGATCGATGGCTTCTTGCGTAGGACCAGCTGTGATAAGCACTCGTTTGTCTTTTAGTGTTTTAGGCGTGAGAGCATACTCAATGGCGGCTACTAGCACATCTACTTCTTGCATACGTCCTTTTCCCATTGTTCCACAAGCCAACTCTCCATTCGCACAATCAATCATAGTGATGTTTTCCCATTGTGCCAATTCGTTGATGGCTTTTTGAGTTGCGGGCGAATTGTACATGTTAGTGTTCATGGCAGGTGCGATTACTACGGGCTTTCGCATCGCGGCAAAAGTGGTAGTCAGCGCATCGTCTGCAATGCCGTTTGCCATTTTACATAGCACGTTAGCCGTTGCGGGGGCAATGAGCATCAAGTCTGCCCAATCGGGTAGGGAAATGTGTTCGGTGCTATGCTCATTAATCGCTGCAAACACATCAGAATATACCTTGTGTCCACTGACGGTTTGTAGCGTAAGAGAAGTGACAAACTCCAAGGCATGCTTGGTAGTTGTCACTTGCACATCGGCACCTGCTTTCTTGAGTAGGCGGATTAGTTCGGGAATCTTATAAGCGGCAATACCCCCACTAACTCCCACTAAAATATGCTTTCCAGCTAGGTTCAAAATTGTTATTTTAGGAGGTCATCACGATTGCTGCTACGATAGATGAGTTGGTCATCAATCAACTCTTGTGTGGCAATCAGTGTAGCTTTAGGCATTGCCTCATAGCTTTTGGAGATTTCGATTTGCTCTTGGTTTTCGAAGGTCTCATCAGCAGTATCTTGTGGTACTGAGAAGTCTTGCAACTTACCATCGAGCTCCTTTTTGAGGGTAGTGCTGATTTGATTGCTGCGTTTACCGATTATAGCTACGGTTTCGTAAACATTGCCTACTTTCTCAGTAAGCTCGTTCATGTCCCTTGTGATAGTAGTTCTGGGAGCGGTTGTCTTTTTGTAATCAATCATATTATTGTAGTATTTTTTTTATTTCTCGTTTAATCTTCTCTGCGGCAGGAATATGTTTCGAGTTAGGATATTCCGTGATGAAACTATAGTATTCATCTTCGGTTTCACGAGCACGATCTCCTCTTTTGCTATCAACCGAATTGATCATTTGTTGGAATTTGGCTTGAAGAATCAACCAATTGAGTTCTTCTTGGTGTTTGTTTGTCGGATATTCTTTCAGTGCGTTTTTCGCTACAATTTCAGCACTTAGATAGTTGTTGCCTAAATAGGTTCCAAGATTATAATAAAGTTTGGCATTGAGGTATTCTTTGTATGCCAATCGATCGTATAGTTCATTCATTTCCTTATATGCCTGTTCTGCATATTGGCTTTCAGGATATAATTCGACGAATTGTGTAAAGAATTCGATAGCCTTTTTGGTGTCAGTTTGGTCTAAACGGGCATCTGGAGCTTCTAAGTAATAGCAATGACCTACTTGAAATCGCGCCTCAATAATATATCTTCCTTTAGGATAATTTCGGATATATGCTTGATAATATTCAGCGGCAGAAACATAGTCTTTTTGCCCTATATAACATCTTGAGAGATAGGCTAATACATCTTGTGATCGATCTGTACCTTTGTAGTAACTGCTGACCTCATCAAATAGTGTTTGGGCCTTGACGTATTGCTGGTCGTTGAAGTACATCAAAGCTTTTTGATATTTAAAGTCAGGGTCTTTGGATTTCAATATCTGCTGATATTCTCCACAACCATACAAACTAAACATGCCTAGGATGAGGCATACCCAATATACTCTATTTATTACCCCTTTTTTCATTGCTAAAAAGCCCTTCTGCATCAAAATACAAAATCAGTTGACAAAGGTACTGCTTTTTTTGCATATATGCAAATAAAAATGCTTTTTTTGGCAAAATTTATTTATTCATCCAGTTTTTTGAAGTTACAATTTGGAGTGAGTCTGTAGCAGCAATAATCAGGTAGCATGATGCATCTTTTGTTCGCTCAATCATATCCAAGGCCTCTTCTTCTCCTAATACCATACATGCAGTGGCAAGTGCATCTGCTCGCATGCAACTGCTAGCGCACACGGTAGCACTAAGTAGTGAATGGGTGACAGGATATCCTGAACGTGGGTCAATCGTATGGCTTCTCCGTTCTCCATTAACATAGTAATATTGCAGGTAGTTGCCTGATGTAGCCATACAGAGCTGGCTACTTTCAATAATTTCTTGCAACTCTTTCTCCATACCTTGAGCATTGATAGTAGGGCGACTAATACCTACACGCCATGGTTTTGCTTTCTCGTTTACCCCCTGCAATACAACTTCGCCGCCAATATCCACCAGCAAATTTTCACAATCGTTTTGTCGCAACAAATCAGCAATCACGTCACAAGCATATCCTTTAGCTATTGCGCTGGCATCCAACGTGATACGCTCATCATTTTTCTCTAAATAATGTTCTGAGAGACGTATCTTTTCGTATCCTATAAAAGCTCGTAAACTATCTATATTAATATTTTGGCTTTGGATTTTTGGTTCTTGGCATTTTGTTCCAAAACCCCATGCATTGACTAGAGGAGCGACAGTAATATCAAATGCTCCTTTAGACAATTGACTGATGTCATTTGCTGCTTGGTACATTGTTTCGAATAGCGAATCACACCTAACTTCCTCATTCCTGTTAATCTTGCTAATCACAGAATTGTGATTGAACATACTCAATGATTGATCAATGTCTTGCAGTCGCTGCTTGATGGCATCATGCAAATCGTGGGTACTCTCGTAGCGGATATTGTAATACGTACCAAAGATACGCCCTTGATTGTGAAAATATTGTTTATTAGGGGTGTCAGGCAATAATAGCAGCAAAACTGCTGCTATTATTGCTAATCCAAGTGCAATCCACCTTTTCATGTTAAATTAATTGTAATAAACTAAAATAAGGTGCTAATTGTACATTACGCAATGGTTACCATTGACTACCAAAATAGAAGCTAGCACCAACGCAATAGTTGAAGCGTTGATTAAATTTCTGGCTCAATTCAGTGGAGACATTGGTCTTGTCAATGCCATAGCAGTTGAGCATACACTCTGCCCATGCACCAAAACTAATGCCTTTGAAGTTAAATTCACGCTCTAGACGCAGATTGATGTTGTTGATGGCAACGGTCTTGGCATTTTTCCAAACTTCCTGGTAGTCTGAATAATAACCTCTCCATGGTGTAATACCAATGCGTGTATCCAACATGAGTCCCAAAGGCAGTTCAAACTCATATCCTACTTCTATATAAGTGGACCAAGCACGTTGCCATTCACCATTATCGTTTAGGTAACAGTCTTTACCAAAAATGGTGGTGTACCAATCAATTGATAAAGGAATCTTTTCAATCAAATCACCTAGATGGAAACCTGCGTGTGCTTCCATTGTGCTACTTGACTCAATATCTTGAGGCTTGAATCCTCCTTTTGGGAAGTAGCTTTCGCCTCCAAAATAATAAAAGTGGGTTAAATCAACTTGCAAACCATAGTTATCGTAACCAATGGTGATATCTAATTCGGGATTCAAATCTTCGAATGTCCAGTTGTCAGCACCAATATTTGCCCAACCGCTGATGTACAATCCTTTCCAGTCTACTGTTAATGATGGCTGAATAGAAATACCACCTAAGTTTCGTCCACGCCACAGATATGCACTTACTATATCTGCACCAGCCTCAAAGGAAAGCCCTATTTCTTTCTTTTCTTGTTTTTTGTTGCCTTCCTTCTCAGTTTCTTCAGCGAAGGCATTAACTGGAAGAACACTAACGCTTATCAGCGCTAGTGTTAAAATCAAATAGTTGAATTTCATTTTCTCAATGTTTATTAAAGTGCATGCTTGCTAGTCCAAGCAATACGAAGAGCTATTTCCAAAATTCTAGTATCTTCCAATATCACGATACCGCCATCTGGTCCTTGTTCAATGTGATAACCAGCCACTGCAGTACCATTGAAGTATGCGCGGACGTCATCGGCTGCAATTCCCAATTCTTCAGCAATTACAGCTGAACTACCTTTTGGCATACTGTCTTTTACTTCACGGAGTTGATTAAATGTTGTGCGAATCATAGTAACTAATTAATTTATAGTTAGTAATTAAATATTTATTAATCTTTTTTACACTTATTACAAGTATTTGACCGCAAAGGTACAAAATATTTTTTATTTATGCAAATTTTTTCGTAATTCTGTAGAAGAAATATCAAAATAGGGTGCTCCTGTTAGGAAAATTGTGCCTTTGACAGGTTGTGTTGCTCCTTGCGTACCCGCTTTATCTCGCCTCGGATACACAAACACGCGATAGTTATCCAATATGTACTGGTATTCTCGCCATTGGTCTAAAATGCGCAGGTTATCTTCTCCGATGATGAGTGTAAATTCGTGTTCGGTGTATTCTTCCGCGAGCGCGCGCAATGTATTAGCGGTATATGTGGGGCGTGGCAAATGAAATTCAAAGTCTGATACTAGTATTTGTTTTTCGTTTTCCGTTTTCCGTTTTCCGTTTTCAGTTTTACAAATCGCCTCTTTGGCAGCCGCCAATCGCTCTTGCTCATCGGCGAGTATGCTTTTGTCTTTCAGCGGGTTGTTGGGCGACACCATGAGCCATACCTCATCCAAATCGGTGTTTTCTATCACCCATTTTGCCAGTCCGATATGTCCAAAATGTATCGGATTGAATGACCCACCGTATATACCAATTTTCATCCGTTTAACCGCTTAACCGACATTAACCAACTTATCCAGTTCTGCTTTAGCTTTTGCCAAATTGTCATTTACCACGATATGGTCAAAGTGGGGGGCATCTGCCATTTCTATTTCGGCTTTGGCGAGGCGTTTTTGTATCATTTCTTCGCTGGTATCGCCGCGTCCGTGCAAGCGGCGTGATAGTTCTTCGACAGATGGTGGGGCAATGAATATTGCCAATGCGTCATCGCCGAAGATGCGTTTGAGGTTGAGTCCGCCTTTGACGTCAATATCGAAAACGATAGTGCGTCCTGCATTTTGGATACGTTCGATTTCGGACTTTAGTGTGCCGTAGTATAGTCCTTCATACACTTGTTCGTATTCGATGAAGTCGTTGTATTGGATATGTTGTTCAAACTCCTCGCGGCTGATGAAGTAGTATTCTTTGCCATGTTGTTCTTGTCCACGCGGAGCGCGTGTGGTGGCAGAGATCGAGAGCTCGTATTGCCCAGGGTAGGTTTCGAGTAGGTGTCTTACCATTGTAGATTTGCCCGAACCGCTGGGCGCACAGAGAATAATAATCATAGGGATTTACTATTTGACTATTTACGATTTACTATTTGCGCTGCAAAGGTACAACAAAAAATGCACATTTGCAATAAAATCGTCCGAAAGTTCACTTTTAAGGTGCGATTTTATTGCAAATAGGCTGCCCATTTCCCCTTTTCACTTTCCTCATCCGCACCGCACAATAACCGCACTATTACCGCACAATAACCGCACAATTCGTGGCGGTTATAGCCCCCCGCGAGAAGAAATTTTTACACAAGTAAAAAATGGCTCTGTCATTAGTTCACACTAAGGAGATGTACTCGAAAAATTAAGGTTGAGTATGGCGGAATATAAGACGTAGTTCCTTCTATACCTACTTTTTCATCACCGTAAGCGAGAGTATATGGAATATAGAACTCATATATACTTTGAGGGTGCATAATCTTTATTCCCTCAGCGAATCCATCTATGAAAGAATTGACATAACCCATGCATGATTCAGCAGTGTCGAAAACATGTCCATTGATCAGCATGCCTTCATATGCAATAGCTACAAGACTATCATCATTTGGTCGCTTCCCACCTAAAGAGCCTTCTTGGATACATCTATATTGCAATCCTGTCGGAGTTATTGCAACACCTTCTTTTTTAGCATTTTCTTGCAACCAAAATTCGTTTTGTAATTTCCAATCCGTCAATGTGTCTAAAGTAATAAAACTTTGGATGCTACCAAACTCATATTGCGTGTCGTTTAAGAATACCCAAGCACAATAATAGTATTTTGTTGCAGGTGATAGTCCTTCTAATATTATCTCAAAGTCCCTACCAATCAAGACTTTCGCTTCATATTTATCTCCTTTATGATCATTCAATTCTGCCTTTGTCTCAGATACCATCATACCAAACTCAATATCATCGTACTGAGAAATATCTACATTCACAACACCATGCAATACTACGGACTCCGAAGTAATATTAGACGCTATACCTGTTTTTACCTTATTCGATGTAGCAGGAGCATTTTGCTCACAACCAGAGAATATTAGCGCCATTACGCAAATGACTAAACTAAATAACTTTTTCATATGTGTAATGGCATGAAATAATATTCTGCAAAGGTAGTGAATTATTTTGGATTGAGCATGAAATAAGAAAATTGTACATGGTAAATCGTTAAATTGTAAATTTCTTTACAATACATTCAGCACTTGCTCCTTGATTTGCTCAAGGATGTCTTTCATCTTCACCACAATAATCTGCATCTCGCTTTGGTTGCTCTTGCTGCCAAGGGTGTTAATCTCACGTCCCATTTCTTGGGCAATGAAACCGAGTTTTTTGCCCACTCCAGTTGGTGTAGAATTGTTTATAGTTGTTTGGAGAGGTTCGCCCATGGTTTCGCGGAAGTAGCGGAGGTGGTTGGTCAAACGCACTTTCTCCTCAGTGATGTCCAACTTCTCGAGGTAGAATATCATCTCTTGCTCTAGACGGTTGCGGTCGATGGCTTGCTGCGTTGCAGCAGACAATTGCTCCAAGTTCGCCTCAATACGTGCTTTGATCTTCTCTACACGGCTTTGCTCGTAGGGTTCTACTTTTGAGAGCAGGGCAGCAATAGCATCCAACTTCTCGCAGAACATCTGATATAGCGATGCGCCTTCTTGTTCGCGAAAAGCATTGAACTGCACGATGGCCGCTTCTATGGTTTGCAGCACCACTGCCCATTCCTCATCGCTCACATCGCCGCAGTCTTGCACCTTAGTGACATCGGGCATGCGCAAGATAGCAGAAACAATATCTTGGTTGTTATTCCAGCCCAATTCCTGTTGTAAGGCAGTGAGTTCCTTATAATAATAAGCAAATGCCTCGCGGTTGATAGGCGCAAAATTACTTGCCTCTTCGCTTTGCGCTGCGTCTTGGTAGTAGATGATCAGGTCAATCTTACCACGTTCGAGACGTTGCGCAATCAGCGTGCGGATGTCCAACTCTTTGCTGCGCAGTTGTGGCGCAATGCGCACACTGAGGTCTATCGATTTGGAATTTAGACTGCGTATTTCTACCACTATCTTTTTGTTGTTGGCTACTTGGTTCTCGGCTTTGCCGTAGCCGGTCATGGAATATATCATAATCTTATTTTTTATCCAATACTTTACTTGGAATGATTTGTTTAATTTCTTGTTTTGTAGTATCGCTTTGAGTGATATTTGATTGTTGTTGTTGAAAATATGCAGGCGGACCGTACATGACCATTATCCTATCGTTTGGAACAATGGTTGGTTTCGAGGTTTTGCAACTGCCCAATATTGCAATCAGTGCACCTAAAAATATGTTTATTTTCTTTCTCATCATCCTTTCATCTATAGCAAAAATCTATTTACCGATACAAAACTTACCAAAAATATTATTCAATACTTCCTGTGAAGTGATTTGTCCTGTGATTTCACCTAATGCTTTTAGACATTCTTGTAAATCCATGCTTAAAAATTCTCCACTGATTTGACTATCTAAACCTTCTTTTACTCGTAGGATAGCAGCTTGTGCACGCACTAGAGCTTCATAGTGGCGCGTATTGCTGATAGTGGCTGCATTGCGTATATTATACTGCTGTTCAGCATATGCGATTAATCGATTGCGCAACTCATTGATATTGCCAGTTTTGGCAGAAATAGCGATGCTATCCCCATTGGCAACAAACGATGGTATTAAATCGACTTTATTGTATACTTGAATAATGGTTTTGTTATCTGTAGCTGCTATTTGTGAGATTGTTTCAACAGGTTGTGTGGCATCTTGCAGATGAATAATAATAGTAGCTTTTTGTGCTGCTTGGCGACTTCGCTCAATACCTAAGTTCTCAATGGTGTCCTCTGTTTGGCGCATACCTGCCGTGTCAATAAATCGGAAAAGCATACCACCGATTACTAGTGTTTCTTCTACAGTATCACGCGTAGTACCTTGTATATCGCTTACGATGGCACGTTCTTCCCCTAGCAACGCATTGAGTAGTGTGGATTTACCCACATTGGGCGCTCCAATAATAGCTACAGGGATACCTTGCTTGATGGCATTACCCGTTTTAAATGAACTGACTAAGACAGCAATCGTGGTATCAATTTCATGTGCGAGATCAAAGAGTTGTTGACGGTCGGCAAACTCCAATTCTTCATGATCGGCAAAATCCAATTCTAATTCGATGAGCGAGGTGAAAGTGAGCAATCGTTCACGTAAGGAAGTTAGTTCATGGGATATGCCTCCTCGTAGTTGCGCCAATGCTAAATCTTTTTCAGCTTTGGTTTGTGCGGCAATCAGGTCGGCTACGGCTTCGGCTTCAGTGAGATCCATCTTTCCGTTGAGAAATGCGCGCTGCGTAAATTCGCCTGCTTTAGCCAATTGGCAACCTGCGTCCACAAGCCATTGCAGCAGCGTTTGTTGGATATACATGCTGCCGTGGCATGCTATCTCCACCACATCCTCGCCCGTGAACGAATGAGGCGCACGGAACACGCTGACCAATACCTCATCAAGAACCTCATTGGATTCCTGATTCGCGACTCTGGAATCTCTCCTCAATTCCCCATAATGCACGGTATATGCTTTCGCCTCCGTCAGTGACTTTCGCCCATAAAACAATGTGTCCACAATCTGTATGGCAGACTCTCCGCTCACGCGAATCACAGCTATTCCACCACTTCCGTAAGGGGTTGATATTGCGCAAATGGTGTTCATCGTTTTAATCTTATCCATTGCCATTCATTCGTTTTACGTGTTTCTGCAATGTGCAATCCTACACCTTTTGCAGCATGGGATAAGTATGGGATATCTTCGGCATAAAATCCGCTCAACCAGAGTTCACCATCTGCTTTCAAAATCTTTGCATATATAGGCATTTGCTCTATGAGGATATTGCGGTGTATATTGGCAAGTATAAGATCAAAATTTTCATCGGGTGGTGTATTGCCCAAACGCACATCTAGCTGTATTCCGTTGGATTCTGCATTCTCTAAACTATTAGCCACACTTTTATCGTCAATATCTACTGCAATCACCTTTGCTGCACCGCATTTCTTTGCCATAATTCCCAATACGCCTGTACCACAACCCATATCCAATACTTCGCGTTTCTTTTTGAAATATCCACACTCCAATGCTTCTAGCAACGCGTCAATCATCATAGAGGTCGTTTCGTGATGTCCTGCACCAAAAGCGCAATGTGGGGTAATTTGTACACCCATAGGCAGTTCTATCATATCGTGCTCAGCTTCCCACGCAGCATTCCAGTTGATGTCTTCGCATTGTTTGATGCTATGTAAGGTTGCTCCTTCAGTAGAGGCAATCAAACTTTCTAATGCTTCTTTATTCTGCTCCAACACTGCAGTTTGGATATAGGCATTGACACCATCAAAGACTTCGAAACCAATGTCACACATGGCTTGCTCAAACAAGTCCTGTTGCCAAGTTTCTGCAAATGTATATTTTAGATGTACCACGGAGTACAGCATATCTTTTTTAGCTTATCCAAGAGCCACAAGCAGTTTATAAATAAGGATTATATAGTTTCTCATGCCCGATGGTAGTGGCATATCCATGACCAGGATATACAGTGGTCTCAGCGGGTAGCACGATAAGTTTTTTTAGTGAACGAATGAGTGTAGCCATATCACCTCCGGGTAAATCTGTACGTCCGATGGATTCTTGGAAGAGTGTGTCACCAGTAAAAAGCATATTCTCTTGGGGTAAGTAGTAACAAACCGCATCTTCTTTGTGCCCAGGTGTAGTGATGACTTCAATATCAAAGTATGGAATATCTAATTCCCCTTCCTGGGGTTGTATGATGGCTTGTAAGTTATATTGTTTTTCAGCCCATTGCATACCGCAAATATGGTCAGGATGTGTGTGGGTAATGAGCAGAGCTACAGGCGTGAGTTGTTCCTTGTTAATGTACTCTGCTAAACGCTGTTGTTCATGCTGCTCGTACATACCTGCATCAATGATTACTGCATGTTTTTTGGTGTCAGTAATCACATAGGTACATTCGCGATAGGGATTGAAATAAAATACCTTAATGTTGACCATATATTATAATGGTAGATAAATGACAAATTTCTCTTTATACCACTCGTCGTGGAAGAAATCGGTGATAGGAGTACTCTCTACGTATTTTTGAAATGGTTGTAACTCGCCAGCCAATTGTCCTCCCTTGAGCACCATCAAACCATTTGGCATCGCATTTTGATGTTTGTGACTCACGTTCTTTCTTACCAATTTTACCAAGTCAGGGAGAGGCATTACTGCACGACTGATAACAAAGTCATATTGCCCTTTCTCCTCTTCTATGCGCTCTTGCACGCAGCGAACATTCTCTAAACCAAGACTTTTAGCCACTTCGCTCGCCACGCGCACCTTTTTACCAATGCTATCCACTAATGTGAATTGACATTCTGGAAAGAGAATTGCTAACGGAATACCTGGAAAACCGCCTCCTGTACCTACGTCGAGTAGGGTAGTGCCTGGTTGAAAATTTAACACTTTGGCTATTGCCAATGAATGTTGAATATGATGCGGATATAGATTGTCGATATCTTTGCGTGATATGACATTGATCTTAGCATTCCAATCACGATAGAGCTCGCCAAGTTGTAAGAACTGCTCTATTTGCAGAGCCGTCAAGGAGAAATGCTCCCTGACGGCTGCTACGCCTGCATAATCTAGTTCAAGATAGTTCAACATTGTTCAAAATGGTTCAACGTTGTTCTAGTATTCTAAAAGTTTTATTGGTTAGAGATTATTATCCTAAATTGGTGAAGACATTTTGTACATCCTCATCTTCTTCAATGCGGTCAATGAGCTTTTGTACACTCTCCATTTCCTCGTCACTCAATGTTTTTGTGTCATTAGGAATACGTACAAACTCGCAAGATTGAATTTCAAAGCCGTTGTCTTCGAGGTATTTTTGCATTTGTGAGTATTGGTTGAAGTCACCGTAAATCACAATAGTACCTTCTTCTTCATCGTGCCCCAACTCTTCTACACCGAAATCAATCAATTCTAACTCGAGTTCATCCAAATCTATACCCTCTTTTGCTGATACTGTGAAGCATGCTTTACGATCAAAGAGGAATTGCAAACACCCTTGTGTACCTAAGTTACCACCATGTTTGGTGAAATATGAACGTATGTTGGCTACAGTACGCATATTGTTATCAGTAGCAGTTTCTACGAAGATAGCTACACCATGAGGACCATATCCCTCATAGCAAATTTCTTTATAGCCTTCAGACGATTTGTCGGTGGCTTTCTTGATGGCACGTTCGATATTTTCTTTAGGCATATTTTCCTTCTTACACTGTTGCATCAGTGTACGGAGACGTGGATTGCTATCTGGATCTGGACCACCATCGCGTGCTGCCATAGTGATTTCCTTGCCTAATTTAGTAAATACACGGGCCATATGACCCCAACGTTTCAATTTTGTCGCTTTGCGATATTCAAAAGCTCTTCCCATATGATGTAATAATTAAATTTTATTTTGTGATTGTTGTATCTATCTTTTGTATTGTATTCTGCAATGTATCCATTGGATGCACGCGGTCATAGACTGTTTCATAGGTCACTTCTTCAAATGTGATATTGAATTCTACGCGACGATTCTGATCTCTACCTGCTTTGGTTTGATTATCTGCAATAGGTTTATCAGAACCATATCCATGAGCGGTGAGGCGATCTGCTGGCACTCCTTGTTCTATCAAATAAGTGCGGACAGCTTGAGCGCGTTTCTCCGATAATTCTAAGTTATATTCATATTTACCTACATTATCAGTATGCCCTTGTACCTCTATCATATAATTGGTATTTTCTATGAAAATTTTTGCCACCTCATTGAGCATTGGATATGAACTTGCTTTGATAACAGCTTTACCATTCTCAAATTCTATACCTGACATGGCTTTATTAAGAATACTACGAACCTCACGTTTAACTTCAGGACAACCCTTATTCTCTCTTACACCTGCAACCAGAGGGCACAAATCTTCGTAATCATATACACCATCATTGTCCGAATCCAGTAAGCAACCATTTTCATTCACATGATTACGTCCTTCTTGTGGAGTGTTAGGGCATTGATCTAGATAGTCATATGTCCCGTCTTTGTCGCTATCCAGAGGACATCCAAATTTATCAATATAGCCATATGCTGCTTGTGGAGTATTTGGACACATATCAATATAATCTGCAACTCCATCACCGTCAGTATCTAGTGGACATCCGTGTTCATCCAACATTTCATATGCAGATGCTGGTGTACCTTCGCACTTGTCTAAGTAGTCATACACGCCATCTCCATCTGTATCTTTTGGACAACCATCTGTATTTATGTAACCAGTTGCTTCTGCAGGAGTATCAGGACATATATCACGATAATCAGCTACACCATCTTTGTCGGTATCTATTGGGCAACCTACAGAATCAATCAATCCGTATGCAGCAGAAGGTGTATTTGGACATTCATCCATATAATCAGCTATGCCATCTCCATCACTATCAAAGGGACAACCCATATCATCCACGCGGACATTTTGTGGTGTGTTCATACACACATCAAATCTATCCAAGATTCCATCTGAATCGCTATCTAACTTTTTCTTTTTCGTATTGCTACCCGCTACAATTGCTATACCGAATGATAGATTTACACCTGGGGTTTTGTAGGGGAGAGGTATATTACCCATTTCAGTCGCCTTTTGGGCATATGTCAGTGGAACATAGTCTGTTGCGATTGTCAACATAAGACCATCATATGGAGCAAACGAGAAAGCAGCACCCATATTACTCCAGTGACCATTGAGGAATGAGTATGATGCTGCCAAGTTAAACCAATTGCATGGACGCAGTGCAGCACCTAATGTCACTTCTTCTGTAATGGTAGAATGGTAAAAGCGTGTATGTGAATAAACGCCAATACCAATACGATTCTCCCAAAAGTTGGCATCAATACCTACGTTCAAATTGGCTGTCAACATTTGGTTAAATTTTCCGTCTGTATTGATATCACCAATGTGCAATGCGTCTGTATAACCTGACAATGCATTGGCTAATTCACCACCTATGTCTGTGCCATTTTCTGAAGAGATGTCATTATAGTCCATTTCTATACCTGTAAAGGTTGTATCAAGTGACAAAGAACCCTGTGCCAAATGATTCCAATGAATCATACCCAAATCTGTTACAGCTGCTGTTATTTGCAAATTTTTGATGGGTTTATAGGTGATACCTATATCTACAGCACCACCTATACCGGCTGGAACTAAATAGGTTTTCAGCGCATTTTTTATTGTAGCCAGGGTGTTCTCTCCTTCTATGTTATAAAGCAATGCGGAAGTCTCAAATCCGCCAAATCCATTAATATTTTTAGGCAAATTATCCCATTGCAGTGGAGCTGCTGCAATGAAATTGCCATTTCCTAACGCGTGCAACTGTTCAAGACTTGTTTCTAATGCCAAATCATTGATTCCTGCTTGTATATAAACTTGTCCTAGTAGTGCTTTAAGTTTCATACCGAATGTCCATTGCTCATTGATGCGATGTGAGTAACCAATAGCTGCTTCGGTATACGCAATGGCATTCGCTTGTATCGAAAGAGGACCTACCACTCCAGAACTCATATTGTTCAAACCGAACAATTCTTTATTTACACCTACACCTGCTTGAACATGCTCTGAAATGTTGAGGTGAAAATAACCATTTTTACCTGCACGGGCACCCAAACTGAAGAGATTGACATATGCATCAGCATCCACCAATACTGTTTTGGGCTTATTTTTCAGCCAATCTGTATTTGCTTCTGGATGAAGAGGGGTCATCGTCTTGCCTGTAGTAGGGTCTTTATACACGAAATCCTGCATCGTAAATGCATTGTTTCCTGCCCATATACTAGTGTAACCAATAGCTGGGAATGCCAAATAGAACTCACTCACTGGCTGAAAGGCAGGGTTAATGATATGACGCATCGGAGCATTCTCCAAAAAGTAGAGTGTTTGTACTTGTTGAGCTCGTATCACGCTACTACCTAAAAGAAGCACAATAATTACTAAACTGCGAAAAATCTGTTTCATACGACTATCTGCAATGGATAATGTTACCTAAATTTTACAAATTCAATTTCAAAATCGCTTCAACGTCCGCACCTATACCTATGAAAATGCGCAAACGCTCATGCTCAGTTAATTTAATATTATCGTAATTGTTCTCATATGCTTCTTCCATTGCTTTGTCATCCAACGAAACGTTGTAGACTATTTGATGGATATTGGAAATAACTTCCATTTTTTGTTCATCTACCGTGATTGTTTCCACCATTTTATTAGTGGATACATTCCAACTATTGCTTGCTTTATCATGTGTATAAGTAGGAGATGGTATCAATATCGTGTCTTGTTCCGTCAGTAAGAATGGCTTTGTAGAATCTATTGGATTCATCAAAACATTTCCTTCGGCATCCAAACACCTCAGCACTGCTTTCATTTGCAGTGGAATAGTGCTTTCTATAGCCAATGCTAACTTCAACTCTGCTGCTGAAATTGTGTCAATCATCTCTATATCTGCCAACATAGAATCTAGTGACAATCCGCTCAAATCACTGTTCAATGGCATGGTGTCACCATAATTCAATGCGACACCTTCATTGAAGATAAATGGCAAATTACATATCGCATCAATACGAATATTGGTATTATCACTAATACGAATTTGAGGAGTGGTTTCACGATCAAAATCTACATCAAATTTATAACCCAACTTATCAGGCAAAACGGTAAATAGTCTGTCTATATGACCGTTAAGTGGGTGCTTGTCAAACAATAAATGCATTGTAGAGGAATCGCCAATTTGGCTATTCAATGGCAACCAATTATCTGGAAGGAATGGTTTACTTATTAACTGTTCTTGGTTCTCTTGATTAAATGTGGCATAAACTTTTTCCCCATTTCGACCTATTACGTATAAATAATCACCTTGCATTCGCAGTGCTCCTGCAATCTGAGTAGTGACATCCATTCGGATACTTGGCTCCGCAAATGGCAAACGCATATCACCTAACATTTCCCATGCATCCCATGATTCGGATAAACTAATCTCATCGGCATTCGACATGTCGCTGCTGGCTTCAAACATGCCCCATACGGCTTTGTAATTCAGCTCCTTAACACTTAAATCATAACTGAATCCTGCTCCTGCTGGAATGGTTATTTGACCTGCTGTACTTGGTATTGTTACGTACATGGTTACTTTCATATTACAAGAGTCAATCACGTTTCCCCAATAATCTTTTGGAAGCATATCCGCATCTTTCCTTTTCATCAAGTCCAATGAAAAGTTATCTACGTTGATTTCTATATCTTGATTATAACCATAACCCTTATCACGTGCGCTATCGTAGATAGTCAATACGGTACCATCTGCACGATGGAAATTACTACCCAATGTGAGCTCTACCTTATCAATCCATTCCCACTCAAGAGGCAAACCACCCATAACAGATATATTGCTGATAAAACGAGCATTCTCTACCTGCACACTATCTATACGTTGATAACTTTCATTGTGATTGATACCGCTCAATTTCAAGTTCACTGGGAATACCAATGGGATTTGTACATCAGCACCAGTAATCTTTCCGTCTATAAAAAACGGTACGTCGGCCAATTGATCAAACACGTTCATCTTCAACGTTGTACTACTAACGTACTGACTCAAATCTATGTCGTGAAACTTGCGTGCAATCGTGAACGTATCTTTGAAGGTCAAAACACCCTTGTGTTCCAATGTGTCTACATATATGCCCATAGTACCATCTCCAAGAAAATCACCAATGCTCATACTCATATGTCCGATTGGAGTTGCTAATTTTGCTTTCACAGAAGCGGTGGTGTCAATATTATTTAAATCTACATCTGCTTGACAACTATTCAAGAATACACACACGCAACACAAACATGTTGCGAATAAGTTAATAATGATACGTCGCATATTTATTGTTCTAAGAGGGTTGTTTTTTTCACGCTGCAAAATTACAACTTTTTTTTGATATACACAAGTATTTATTCATTTTTTATGAAATAAACTTTTTTTGTCGCACGTGTTACAGCCGTGTATAACCAGCGATAATAGCTTTTTACATCCTCACCTTGCAGACTATCTTCGCCTCCTTTGTACGGGTCAATAAACACTCTTTCCCATTGACCACCTTGTGATTTATGCCCTGTGATGGCATAAGCAAAACGTACTTGCAAAGCGTTGTAATACGGTGATTCATAGATGGTTTCTATCAACTTACGACGATTGTGCTGCAACTCTGGATAATCTTCTGCAATCTTATTAAACAAGTCTTGTTGCATCGTTTGATTACCATCTCCCGACTCTGCTTGCAAAGTGTCTAACCACAAAACTGCATCTATCTCCCAATCATAATCCAGCAATTTCAACTGTGCATCCGCAAAATGATAACCATACATCTCTCGCACGTTGCGCAAACGAGCAATCTCCACCATGTCACCATTGGCTAAAAATGGCAGATTCTCATATTCTTTTGTCCAAAAATAATTGTTTTTCACAATCATCAACCTGTCACCCGAAGATATTTCATCTTCTTTCCATAGCAAACGTGTGCGAATGCCTTGATTGTAAATATTTGTCCTGCGATTTGTTCGTGTCAGCAGAATCGTTTCTTCCGCGCCAGCTTCATTATATGCTTCTTCCAATGCTTCCAACAATTGTGCTCCAGACACTGTGCACACGTCCTTCCAAAGTACCAATTTTTTCCATAATACTTCTTTCAAACTGCCTGATGCGACCTCTTCGCCTAGGGCAAACGGACGCAGAATGCTTGCGTTCTGTAATATGCCACTATCCAAGGCTTGACGGGCTACTTCTGTCAGCGTGTGCTCGCATACGTTTAATCCATAACCTGATATGTAATCTGCTGATAATGCAGGAGATACACTGCTTCCTACTGGCGGCAACTGAGCATCATCACCCAGTAATAGCATGCTACATCCTTCGCCACTATACACATAACTCACCAAGTCATCTAATAGCATGCCTGAGCCAAAACCAGAATTATCTCGCACGCCGCTAATCATAGAGGCTTCATCCACTATGAACAAAGTATGCTTATGTAGATTATCGTTGAGTGTAAAGGTATGTTCACCCAATTGTTTTTGCCGATAAATATATTTATGTATCGTGTACGCGCTCACGTGCGAGTATCGTGACAATACCTTAGCGGCTCTGCCCGTTGGGGCAAGCAGTACTACGCGTTGTTGTAATTGTTTCAACGCCCCCACCAAGGCAGCCATAATACTTGTTTTACCTGTTCCTGCATACCCTCGCAGAATGAAGGCTTTGCGTAGAGTGGGGGAGGTGATGAAACGGCTCAGTTTATCCAACAGTTCTATTTGCCCTTCATTGGCAACGAAGGGTAATTCTTGTACGATTCTATTTTTGATAAACTGCTCCAGCACCTGTTGATATCCTTTAAAGCTCTTAGAACTCTTAGTACTTTTAGAACCCCTAGAACTCTTTTTACTTTTTTACTTTTTTTGTCGCCATGCGACAAAAAAAGGGTAAGCGGACTACATCGCACCGCTACAACCTTTTACCCTTGCTTCGATCAAGACCTGGGGGAGTTCAAAGGGAGCTGGTCGTGTAGGACTTACCCTATTGCGGCTGCAAAGGTACAACAAAAATTGCACATACGCAAATTTACGAGCATTTTTTTTGAAAAAAATAGAGTTATCTACTGAATTAGTTGTTTATGATCTCCATAGAAAACTCTTATCAATTACGTACTATTTACGGTAGATATACGGTAGATATACGGTAGATATACGTAACATATACGTAGGATATACGTAACATATACGTAGGATAAACGTAACATTCTGCTACCTTCACCGAAGGAGTACCGCTTTTACAGAAGACAACGCAGAAGTGGCAAAGCCTTCATTATCCATTAGCGCAGTGTCCATTATCCTGAAAATAGCGATTTTTTTTCGCTATTTTCTTGCACATCCGCATTTTTTTCTGTACCTTTGCACCGAAATTGGCTTCTTAGGGCATTTGTGAGCCCTGAGCCGTAAACATTTGTAGGTTTATTTAAAAGAAAAACATGATTAAAATCACTTTTCCGGACGGAGGCGTCCGTGAGTACGAGAGCGGTATCACCGCTTACGAAGTAGCTGCTAGCATCAGCAGCCGATTGGCACAAGACATCCTTGTGGCAAGCATCAAAACTCCTAATCAAGAGGAGTGGCAAATCGTAGAACTCAATGCACCAATCACCGAAGATTGCGAAATCAAACTCCACAAGTGGGAGGACAAGGAGGCGAAACATGCCTTCTGGCACACCTCATCGCACTTGATGGCAGAGGCATTGCAGGAGTTGTATCCTGGCATCCAATTCGGTATTGGTCCTGCTATCGAAAACGGTTTCTACTACGATGTATATCCTGCTGAGGGACAAACGATTAAGGATAGCGACTTTGCGGCTATCGAGCAAAAGATGGCTGAACTTCGCGCTAAGAAAGAGCCATTGGTAAAGAAGTCAATTGCTAAGGCAGATGCGTTGGCAGAGTTTGGTGCAAAAGGACAGACATACAAGTGCGAGCTTATCAGCGAACTCGAGGACGGACATATATCTACCTATACACAAGGTGCGTTTACCGACCTCTGTAAAGGTCCTCACCTCGTTTCTACCGAGGCAATCAAAGCAATCAAGGTGCTCAGTTGTGCGGCTGCATACTGGCGTGGCGATGACTCTCGCCCAATGATGACCCGTATCTACGGTATCACTTTCCCAAAGAAAGCGATGTTGGACGAGTACTTGACCCTACTCGAAGAGGCGAAGAAACGCGACCACCGCAAGATTGGTAAAGAACTCGAACTCTTTATGTTCTCCGACATGGTGGGCAAAGGTCTGCCAATCTGGTTGCCAAAGGGTACTGCGCTCCGTCTGCGCCTCGAGGACTTCCTCAAGAAGATTCAAAAACGCTATGGCTATCAACAAGTTATCACTCCACATATTGGTAACAAGAACTTGTACATCACTTCTGGTCACTGGGATCACTATGGTAAGGACTCCTTCCAACCAATCACCACTCCAGAGGAAGGCGAGGTATATCTGCTCAAGCCAATGAACTGTCCTCACCACTGTACAATCTTCAAGAATACTCCTCATTCATATAAGGATCTCCCACTTCGTATTGCTGAGTTCGGTACAGTGTATCGCTATGAGCAATCGGGTGAGCTCCACGGTCTCACACGCGTGCGCTCCTTTACTCAAGATGACGCACACATCTTCTGTCGTCCTGACCAAGTGAAGAGCGAGTTTATCCGCGTGATGGAGATCATCGAGATCATCTTCAAGTCACTCGCATTCGAGAACTTCGAGGCACAAATCTCACTGCGTGACCCTAACAACACCACCAAGTATGTAGGTTCAGATGAGGTATGGGAGAAGGCAGAGCAAGCCATCATTGAGGCATGCCAAGAGAAGGGATTGCCTGCTCGCGTAGAGACTGGCGAGGCTGCTTTCTATGGTCCAAAACTCGACTTCATGGTAAAAGATGCCCTCGGCCGTCGTTGGCAATTGGGTACTATCCAAGTGGACTACAACTTGCCAGAGCGTTTTGAGCTGGAGTATGTAGGCGAGGATAACCAAAAGCACCGCCCTGTGATGATTCACCGTGCGCCATTCGGAAGTATGGAGCGTTTCGTGGCTGTGCTCATTGAGCATACTGCAGGTAAGTTCCCATTGTGGTTGACACCTGACCAAGCAGTGGTACTCCCAATCTCTGAGAAGAGCAACGAGTATGCGCACAAGGTAAAAGAGATGCTTGAGGCACAAGACGTGCGCGCTATCGTGGACGACCGCAACGAGAAACTGGGTCGTAAGATTCGCGACAACGAGCTCAAGCGTATTCCATACATGCTCATTGTAGGCGAGAAAGAGGCAGAGCAAGGCCTTGTCTCTGTTCGCCAACAAGGTGCAGAGGAGAAAGGTCAGATGACTATCCAAGAGTTTGCTGACATGATCACTGCTACCGTCAAAGAGCAAATGAATGCGTATTGATCTTAGAAGCTATAAGGCTGGAAGCAAGAATATAAAAATAGGCGAGGATTTACCCTCGCCTATTTTTGTAGTTCCTACTTACGATTTATAATTGCTTTCCCATCGCGTCATAACGATTGGTTTGATATTGGATATACAATCGACCGTCTTGAATGTATTTCGTGGGTGGGGTTGGCAGATGGATGGTATGAGTGCCTGTAGATGCCTCCACTACGTGTATGATGCACTCCGCTGTGAGGTGTTCTAAGGTGGCGGTTAATACATAGGTGTCTGCACGTTTGACTACTATTCCTATATGTGTGTCATCTATTTCTATAACCTTACTTGTTCGAAGTGTAGGATTTATATTCCAATCAATATTTATATTTTCCACATTAGAAGGGGTAATAGTTGCTTCTATAAACGCAGTGTCACCTACTTCTATTGTGATTTCGTTTGTATTCAGTATCAACTCTTTTGGTCGGATACGATGGGGCTCTGTGCTAATTTCCCATGCGGCTATACCACTACCAAGACAATACTCATAAAGGTTGATAGTATTATTATCTATTGTTTCCCAGTAGAAGAACGCACCCACAGAGGCATTACCATCGTAACCATCACTCCCTAATTCAGCTTGCGTGTACAAGGGGGTTGATTCTGTGGCAGTCATGTCACGAAGAGTCCAACCACCATTGTAATTTGAGCCAGAAGCATGGACAAACATATCATGTCCTCCTAAACGGAAAAATGCTCCTCCAACAGAGTTATTGCGTGCAGGAGCAGTGGTGCCGTTGGGAGTGGTGACATAACTGCCTTTGTCAGTACCTTTGAAGAGGTGATAACCCATGCTACGTACTTGATAGATAAAGTGTGCAGGATTGTTATCAATAGGTATCACATACCCTGCTGTATTAGCTTGTAAACTAACTTTTTGCGAAATGGTATTGACATACTGCCCATTGACAATCTTTACCACTTCCACATATTCTTGTTTGTTCGGAAAGAAGTACACATATCCTCCTTCTTCGGAGAATATATCTCCACTGGCAGTGGGAAAGTTTGTTTGACCATTGTTGTAGAGTGTGAACGCAATCGTATGTTCGCTATTATCGTCGGCTTTATACACGGTCAAGTGATTAGGTGTAGAGGCACTTTTTGAGGTGTGTAGTATCAAGTTACCTACATCGTCGCGGCAAATACCATTACATAGATTATCCACCTCGGTTGATGTGATAGCTCCTGTAGTATCTACAGCTACTAGTAAATTGTTGTAATAATCTGCTGCATAGAATACGCCATTGATATATGTTGCTTCTTGTGCTTGGAAATAATTACCTCCCAAAGTAGTTGGAAAATCTTGTGGCAATGTACCTGCAGCTTTAGTGCGATTGAAGATAGGAGTTACATAGAGTGTATCGATAGGCTCAATAGGGGCGAGCACATCCCAATCTATTTCTTCCAACTCTGGCATTTCGTTAGGTCTCAGATAGTCGCAGGTCATCATAGTACATCCCAACTCACCGTGTGTTTTATAGTTGCTTTCGCTATTCACTGTCCAACATGCCACTTCAAGGCCTGCATCATGACACTTACGAGCCATCGTTTTGTTTAGTCCTCCTGTTTGTACGCTGGGATTAATTCCCCATTGCAGACACCATTGATAGCGCTTCTCAGTAATCTCATAGCAGAGATATTGGCACTTGAGTGCAGGATAATTAGTGCGTACATACTCTAGTGACTGTTGCATAGAAGTCAAAATAATGGCTTTGTCCACCAAACCATGATTTTCAATCAATTTATAGAGAGTAGGGAAACGGCTCATATCGTTATCGTTGATACCTGTAGCCCATTTCAATTCTATGATGGGGAAAACATTGAAGTTCTTGCATATTCTTAAGAATCTATCCACGGTGCATAGTTTGCCTGTATATGTGACATCATTTCGCGTTTGTGTGAGCGTGAGTGTTTCTAACTCAGCGAGATTGGTCGAAGCTATTTCTACATTATGTCCTACGCGTTTCAGATCATTATCGTGCCAGCAGACACAATGTCCATCTTTAGTTGTTTTGACATCAATCTCTAATCCGGTGTAACCATAGTAATGAATACCATTCATAAAAGCTTCTTCGGTGTTCTCTACTCCGCGATAACTACCGCGATGACCTGCGAATAGAGGCTTCCATGCGTATGCTTGGCTTAGTGTGCATACAAGACACAACAATAATAGAATTTTTTTCATGGTATGCTTTTGTATGGTTATTGTATTTCTAAATAATCGGTAGTCACATATTGGCAACCCAAATCCTTGACACGTTCGTAATCGGCTACGTCGTTTACTGTCCATGTGGCCACTGCTTTGCCTATCTCTTGGCTACGTGTTATCACTTCCTCTGTGACAGCTGTATGTGGTACACTGAGAGTGACATTCCATTGCTTACACCACGCATAATCTGCTTCTTGCACGTTGTGACGCAACCACTGACACGTCAGTTGAGGGTAATTCGTGCGAATATATTCGATAGATTGCTGCATAGAAGTTAGTATCACACTCTCTTCTACCAAACCATACTTTTCTATCAATTGGTATAGTGCGGGAAAGAGTGTCATGTCATTGTTGTTCAATCCTATGCCCCACTTCAGTTCCACCACTGGGAATACGTTATTTTCTTTGCATATCTCTAAGTACCTATCCACCGTACATATCTTGGCGGTATAAGTAATGTCTTTGCGTGTTTGTACAAGTGTGATAGCCTCTAGTTCTGCCAAACTGCTTGTAGGAATCATCATACTATCAATCCCTGCACGTTGTAGGTGGTCGTCATGCCAACAAACTAGTTGACTATCTACGGTAACTTTCACGTCGCATTCCAATCCTTGATAGCCGAAATGTGTAGCTCCATTGATGAAGGCTTCTTCGGTGTTCTCTACTCCGAGTAAACTGCCGCGGTGTCCCACCAAAGTAACAGGCTGGTTGCATGCTTGAATGATTGTGCAAACGAGGCACAATAATGTAATTTTGGTTTTCATGGCGTATATGGTTTTTATTTTTATCTTCTAAACTCTGCTAATACGATAGCCGTAGCAATACCAACATTCAAACTTTCCGAAGTAGCTTCACCAACGGGATAGGATGGAATCAGCAAAGGATGTGTAATCAATGTGCGTATTGCTTCAGATATACCATTGCCCTCATTACCCATAATTATCACACCATGTTGCTTGTTAGGTATAGCAGAGTCTTCGTACATATTTCGTCCTTCCAATAGCGTACCGTAAAGTGGTGTACCTTGTGCTTTGAATTCAGAGAGTACTTCAGGCAGGTCCACGTAATGTACCCGCACACGTGCCAAAGCCCCCATCGTGGCTTGCACTACTTTGGGGTTATAACAATCTGCTGTATCGCGCGAACATAGGATATCGTGTATGCCAAACCAATCGCAAGTGCGAATAATTGTCCCTAAATTACCAGGGTCTTGTACACCATCTAATGCTAGCAACAAATTCGGCATCTCAACTCTCAACTCTCCTCTCTCAACTCTCAACTCTCCCCTCTCAACTCTCAACTCTCCTCTCTCAACTCTCAACTCTCCTCTCTCAACTCTCAACTCTCCTCTCTCAACTCTCTTAAACACCCCAATCATCCCTTGTGGCGTACGAAGCGATGACATCTGCTGAATCTCGGTAGAGGTAGCATTATCGTTTGTGGCAAGCAATACGAGATCAAAGGCATCGCGTAACTCATTAACGCATTTCTCGCCTTCTGCCACGAACACGCCTTCTGCATCACGGTTTTTCTTTTGTTGCAGGCTGCGTACCCATTTTATTTGCGCTTTACTCAAATGCATACTAGTAATAAGATTGCATATCACGCTGCAAAGGTAATAAAAAAAACTGAAAGATACAAATATTGCTGCAATTATTTGTACAATTCAAAAAAAAGCAGTAATTTTGCGCCGTGAAATGCTAATGACATGATAAGAAGAATAAAACGAATAACGATAGCATTATGTGTATGGGTACTTACGCTCCCCATCTATGCTCAATCGCTAGTAATAACGCGCGAATTCAACGCAATACCTAACAGTTCTGTATCTGCTCAGTATAAGAATGAATTTGGCAGATGGGAAAAGCCTGATTTAGATGACACTTTCCCTTATGCACTAATCCGTATCCGCTTAGATGGCAATGAGCGTGATGTAACTATGGCGAAGAGGAAACTAGGCTTGTACTTGGGTACATTGCGCATGGTGTTAGACAAACGTACCGACAAGCCCAATGAATTGCTTTTCCTCGTTCCCGCAGGCGCAGGGCATGTGGAGATACAATGTGGCGACGGGTGTAAGAATCAAACAATCATAGATTTACCTCGTTTGCAATCGAATACAGTATATCTGGGGCATGTGCATTATATGCCTGCAGAGATGGAGCAGACAATAGTTGTACCGCAGGGACCACAATTCTATTCTTGTAATCTGACCGTTCATCCTGCGGACGCAAAGGTAGAAATCGTTATGCTCAATGGAATAAAACAAGAATGTAGCGTTGTAGATGGTGTAGCAGAACTGAAATTAGAAGAAGGAGAGTATCGTTATACAATCTCTGCGGAACACTACTATCCACTTGAGGGAGTTCTTTCTGTTCCTACTACTTCTACTGATATTGTCCTTTCACTTAATCCTAAAGTAGGTTGGTTGAGCGTAACAAGTGATAGCACCGATTTGACGGATTTATCGGTTGAGGTATTACACATAGTAGAGCCAGCAAATGGCAAAAAAATGACCAAAAAAGAAGTAAAGCAAAATACTATTGCCCACTCTTTGCCTTTGCAGGATTTAGTTTGTGATGCGGGAAAATATCAACTGAAGATTGAGAAAAAGAAGTACTTTGATTACCATCAAACGCTCACATTGAACGAGGGAGATAATATTGTCCTTTCTCCCAAAATGCGCCCACATATTATAAATACGTTTATACTCGCGGAAGCAGGTATAGCATTGAATCCTGAATGGGGAGTTGGACTAATGTTCGGACAACTATATGACGGTGTAGGTTGGTATGTGAAAGGTCGTTCGAATTGGAATATCCCTAAGAAGGACAAATATGGAGGAAAAGATTTTGATACAACCAAAGAGACAACTTCGTTGGAATGGATTGTGGATGCAGGTATGGTAGTTGATTTTTTGATGAAACAGGAGAAGAAAGATAAGGATAATTTTTTGGGTGTGTATTTTGGCGCGGGCTATGGAAGCCGCGAGCGGTATTGGAATGAACCAAATTTAGGTTGGATAGGATATGGTTTGAATACATATCAAGGTGTAAGTATGGATGTAGGTTTGATAGGGAGTTTTCGTGGCATAACATTGATGGCTGGTATGAATACGATTGCTTTTAAGTATATGGAGATAGAAGTCGGTGTAGGAATAACATTTTAATGGAGTATTATTATGAAATATATTGTTATAGTTAGAAACATATTCATTATTTTTGGTCTTATTTTCTTCGTGGCATGTGAACGTGATGAAGTCGCTGTGAAACATGTTTGTGAAGCTGTGGATTTAGGTCTTAGTGTGAAATGGGCTACTTGTAATCTAGGTGCTTTTGTTCCTGAAGAATATGGATGTTATTTTGCATGGGGTGAAACTCAACCGAAGAGTACCATCTACGATTGGAGTACGTATAAATGGTGCAACGGTAGTTATAATACCCAAACCAAGTACTGTAAACAAAATAGTTGTGGTACTGTAGATAACAAAACCATTCTTGAAACTGCAGATGATGCTGCTTCCGTTAATTGGGGTGGTGCTTGGCGTATGCCGACAAATGCTGAAATGACCGAGTTGGAGGAACAATGTACTTGGGTATGGACAATTCAGAATGGAGTGAGAGGTTACAAGGTAACGAGCAAGTTGAACGGCAATAGTATTTTCCTGCCTGCGGCAGGCTATCGCAGCATCAGTTCGCTCCGCAATGCAGGCTGCGGCTACTACTGGTCGAGTTCGCTCAGTACTTCTTACTCGGATGGCGCGTGCAATGTGAATTTTGGTGACCGCGGTGTGAGCAGGTACGACAACAGAAGGAGCCACGGGTTTAGTATTCGCCCTGTCTGCCCGTAGAATTTACCCTCGCGTTCGGCAATAAGGTCGCAAAGAATACCGCTTGGCGGTATTAGGCGACTTATGCCTCCGCTCTTCCCACAAACCCACGAGGTTTGCGGGAGCCCTAAGAGAACATGCAACGCTGTGATGGCGGGTAGCCCTTTGCAGAGTTTTTGTATGGGAAGCATTAAAAATAGACAAAAATAGTTCAGCGATTTGCATAATTCAATAAAAAGCAGTAACTTTGCACCGTAATTGCGTGATAACTAAATATTTTATGGAAAAGATACGTATTCTACTAATTTCAGTGTTGCTGTGGGCAATCGGTACAGCAACTATGGCGCAGACACTCGAAGTCAAGCAGCCTTTTCGACTAATCCCTAATTCATCTGTAACTGCAATGTACAAAAATCAATTCGGAAGATGGGAGAAACCGTTACTCGACGATACCTTCCCATATGCCGTGATAAGGGTCATACTCGAAGGTAATGAGAAAGAAGTAGTGAGCGCCATGCAGAAAATTGGACTATACATGGGTACACAACGTATGGTGCTTGACAAAAGTACCGATATAGAAAACGAAATCTTATTCCTAATACCAGCTGGGGCTGGACATGTTGAGATACTATGTGGTAATGGCTGCGAAAAACAAACCATCATCGATTTGCCACGATTGAACTCAAATCAAGTCTATGCGGGAAAAGTGCATTATATCCCTGCCGAAGAAGAACCACAAACTACAGAAACGGTGGATATGGATATGCTCAAACAGCAACTACTAGCAGAGTTAGCTCAATACATGCAGGGGCAACAAGCGCAAATCGAACCACAAACAGCCAAAGAGGAAACAACGGTGGAAGCACCTGCGGAAGAGGTCGTGACATACGAATATGTGGATATGGGACTCAGCGTCAAATGGGCTACAATGAACGTAGGAGCTAAACAACCAGAAGAGTATGGAACCTATTATGCTTGGGGAGAGATAACTACCAAAAATGAATACAACTGGATTACCTATGCACATGGAGATGGCACTGCGCTAAGCAAGTATTGCACGCGAACACGCTCAGGAAAAGTGGATAACAAAATGACTTTGGACTACTCCGACGATGTGGTGTGTGTCGAATGGGAAGATGGTTGCAGAATGCCAACGGAAGCAGAAATGAACGAACTGCGAGAGAAATGCTCCTGGGTCTGGACCGAAAGAAACGGAGTGACTGGATACAAAGTGATTAGCAATATCACACACAATAGCATATTCTTCCCTGCGGCTGGATTTATGTACAATGACAGGCTATACTCCGCCAAAACAGATGGATACTACTGGTCGAGTTCGCTGAATACGCAATATCCAGAAGAGGCTTTCGGCATACACTTCAATGCCAATATCATGAGTGGTAGCTACGATTATAGATACTATGGACGTACTATCCGTGCGGTGAAACCATAAATAATCCCAATAAGAAAAGTCTGAAGCAACAAAGTGAAAAGTGAAAGGCATGATAGAGCTATTAGTAAGATGGCGAGATGGCTGTCATGCTTGCTATGGGGAATACTGCTGAGCGCGTGCAGTCTGACAAAGTTCGTACCACAAGGGGAATACCTACTCAATGATGTCAAGGTCCATGTGGAAGATGATAAAAATATTGTTGCTGCTGACTTGATGAAATATGTGCAACAAAAAGAAAATACCGAGATTCTCGGCTTCTGGAAACTACAACTTGGAATATACAATACTGCTTCACTAGATACTACGAAGTGGACAAGCAAAAATGCGCAAAAAATAGGAGAAGCACCTGTGGTCTTTTCCGCCGATTTAGCAAACGCCAGTTGCAAACAACTCATACGTGCTATGAACAACAAAGGCTATTTTCGGGCAACGGTGGACACATTCATGCAAGTGAAAGACCGTAAGGTGAATCTAGAATATCGTATTACTCCTAACGAACCATACACGCTGAGAAATTACTCGGTCAACTTTGCTAACAACGAACTCAACGCTATTGCACAAAACCAACGTCATAGTTTGGTGCGCAATGGCATGCAGTTTGACGCAGACCTGCTAAATCAAGAAAGGCAACGAGTAGCTAGCACAATGCGCAGAAGAGGGTATTTCTATTTCGACCAAGAACTATTACAATATGAGGCGGATAGTACTAAAGGACAAAGGCAGATTGATGTGAAAATGCTACTGCAAGACTATGTGCAAACACTATCAGAAGCAGAGAGAGAGAAGATATTTCGTATCTACAAAATAGCCCGAGTGCATTTTCATATTGACTACGACCCTACACGTGTGCCCGAAGACAAAGAAATGTATGCCTCTGCACAAAATGGATATGTCTTTACATGGGTTGGAAAGCAATTGCTACGAGAGAAAATGTTAATCCGAAATTGTCCAATCAAACCTGGAGAGCGATACAACGAAAGCATGGTCGAGCGCGCTTATGCACGACTAAATCAATTAGCACCTGTCAAATACGTAGATATCAGTTTCGAACCCATATCGGCGGATGAACTAGATTGTCATATTGTACTCTCACGTGGCAAATTGAATACCGTTTCTGCTGAAATTGAAGGTACATATTCGGCTGGAGATTGGGGAGTCGCTGCGGGAGTAGGATACGTGAATCGAAATCTATTCCGTGGAGCAGAAGAACTGTCGGTTGACGGACGAGGAAGCTATGAATGGAGGCAAAATGGAGGTCGAGCTATCGAAGCCAAAGCCTCTGCACAGTTGCTCTTCCCATCAGCTGTGGCAATTGATTTGGGATATAATTTTCAAAATCGCCCAGATGAATATACCCGTTCCATCTTCAATGCAGGATTGGAATATACATTCAAACAACCACGAATCGGATTGAATCATCAATTCCGATTCATTGATATAAGCTATGTGTACTTACCGTGGATTAGCGATGCGTTCCGCAATCAGTTTTTGCAATCAACCAATATCCTGAAATACTCCTACGAAAATCACTTCATCGTAGGATTAGGATACTCTGGCAATTATACATCTTTCACTGCACGTCAGCCACACCGTTCCTACTGGAATATATACTACAACCTAGAAACCGCAGGCAACCTCCTAAGAGGGTTGGCAAAACCATTGCAATTTAAGTTAGATCAAGAGTCAGGAAACTACGAACTATTCAATACACAGTTTGCACAATTTGCGAAGGCGGATATCTCGGTGACGTACAATCAAATGATGCACCCTAAACACCGATTGGTCTTTCATGCTGACTTTGGAGTAGCGGTCCCTTATGGCAACTCACAAACAATACCTTTTGAAAAACGCTATTTCGCAGGAGGTGCAAATAGCGTACGTGGTTGGGCTGCACGCACGTTGGGACCTGGTGGATATAGAGGCAATGGCAAGTTGATTGACTTTAATAATCAGTCTGGTGATATCCGAATGAATTTGAATCTAGAGTATCGGGCCAAAGTATGGTCAATCATTGAGCTCGCTGCATTCTTTGATGCGGGTAACATATGGACAATTTTTGATTACGAAGCCCAACCATACGGCGTTTTCCGATGGAATGAGTTTTATAAGCAAATTGCGTTGGCATACGGAGTAGGTATACGCTTAGACTTCTCATTCTTTATCTTCCGAGTGGACTTTGGGGTGAGATTATACGATCCAAGCCGTATGTATGGGGAGTTGGCGGGGACGCAATGGCGTACCGTAGCCAATGGATTAAATTGGGCTGATGATATGGCTTTCCACTTCGCTATTGGTTATCCATTCTAATTCAAAATTCATAAATCATAGTTAGAATGTTGAAAGCATATTGCATAGAGGGGGTGATAGAAGCGGGCTGTGATGAGGCTGGTCGTGGACCATTAGCAGGTAGCTTGTTTGCAGCAGCAGTAGTCTGGGATGCGGCAATACTAGAGCAAGAGGCACATCAAGAATGGCTGGAGATGCTCAATGACTCAAAACAACTAACGGATAAAGAGCGCACTCTTCTCCGTCCTCTAATAGAACAATATGCTACGGCATGGGCTGTGGGAGAAGTAACGGCAGAGGAAATAGATAAAATCAATATCTTAAACGCATCAATACTTGGTATGCAACGAGCATTGGATAAACTACAAGTTCTGCCACAGCATATCATTGTAGATGGCAATAAGTGGAAACCTTATATCCCTGAAGGACAGGTGATGGAAATTCCTGCTCGTACTGTGGTAAAAGGAGATGGAAAATACTTATCTATAGCGGCGGCGAGTGTGTTGGCTAAAACATATAGGGATGAATATATGCTTCACTTGCATGAGCAGTATCCACACTATCACTGGGATACAAATATGGGATATCCCACCAAAGCACATTACGAGGCCATTAAGCAACATGGTATAACACCATATCATAGAAAATCATTTAAATTAAATAAGGTATGAAAATTAAAGTAGTTCATGAGGAAGAACCTCAACAAGCACAACAAACGCAAACCACGCCAACTACTCCAAAACCTCGTAAGAAAATGGGTTGCTTGGGCAAAACCCTTGTTGGTATCGCAGTCTATTTTGGAATATGTTTCCTATTCGGTTTGATGATGGGTGACATGATGTCCACACCTAAAACCGTATTGGAAGAAAACACCATTTATCGCATTGATTTGAAAGGCACGTTGGTGGAGCAAGCAGGCGAGGAGAATCCTTTTGATGCACTCTTTGCAGAGATGTATGGACAACCTGCTACTACGACGGTGGGGTTGAATGACTTGCTCAGCAATATAGCATTAGCGAAAGACAACGATAAGATTTTGGGTATTTACCTCAAAGGTGGCTCGCTTTCTGCTGGTCCTGCTTCGGCAAAGGCACTTCGCGATGCACTCCTTGATTTCAAGCAGTCAGGCAAGTTTGTGATTGCGTATGCTGATTCGTATTCGCAAACCAATTACTATATTGCTTCTGTAGCGGATAAAATGTTCTTCAATCCAGTGGGTTCGTTGGCATGGGATGGCTTAACCGCACAAAAAGAGTACTACACTCGTCTTTTTGAGAAGATTGGTATTGAGATGCAAATACTCAAAGTAGGCACCTTCAAGTCGGCAGTTGAACCCTACTTCCGCACCTCGATGTCAGATGCTGACCGCAAACAAACCGAGCAATATCTGGGTGGTATCTGGAGTGAGATGAAAACGGCAGTCGGACAAAGTCGCCAAATCACAGCAGAGCAATTGCACGCATACGCCGATGAGTGTATGTCATTGCAACCCCAAGAGAAATACCTCACCTACAACTTTGTGGACTCATTGGTATATATTCAAGAGATGGATTCTATCTTGCGTACTTATGCGGGTACCAAAGATTATAAGCAACTCTCCACTAGCAAGATGACCCATGTAGAGCGTACTACGATTGAGGCAACAGACAAAGTGGCTGTGCTCTATGCAGAAGGTGCGATTTCTGACGCAGGTGCAGAGGGTATTGTGGAAGGTAAGATATTGAAAACCATTAAGAAGATTTATAAGGATGACGATGTAAAAGCAGTAGTTTTCCGTGTAAATAGTCCTGGTGGTAGTGCCGATGCGAGCGAGCAAATTTGGCACGCGATGAAGATGTTGCAAGATAAAGGTATTCCAGTAGTGGTTTCTATGGGCGATTATGCCGCATCGGGTGGATACTATATCTCTTGCAACGCGGATTATATCTATGCTGAGCCAACTACATTGACAGGTTCAATTGGTATTTTCGGTACTGTACCTAATATCAACAAACTCCGTGAGAAAATAGGTCTGGATATTGATGGTGTATCTACCAACAAACATTCCGCATTGAATGTCAATGCTATCTATAGAGGTATGAACCCTCAAGAGACTGCTCTTATGCAAAACATGGTAGAGCGTGGTTATGACCTCTTTACCCGTCGTTGTGCAGACGGTCGTGACATGTCGCAAGATGATATCAAGAAGATTGGCGAGGGTAGAGTATGGCTTGGCAAAGATGCGTTGGAGATTGGATTGGTGGATGAATTGGGGAATATGAATAATGCGATAGCCAAAGCTGCCGAATTAGCAGAATTGGGACAATATTCCATCGTAGATTATCCCGAGAAGAAAGACCCATTCGAGGAATTACTCAAGATGCTTGACACCACTACGCCAGAGGAGCAACTTATCATGCAAGTGCGCGAGTTTGCGTCCAAACCACGTATTATGGCACTCATGCCAGAGGTGAACATACAATAGTAAACTAAAAGATTGCATTGAGAACCTTGAAGTATCTATTAGCTCCCATATCGTGGATTTATGCATTCTTTGTGTGGCTACGCAATGTGCTATACGATGATCATGTCTTGCCGTCTCATACCGTCAGTGTACCTACCATTGCCATTGGTAACCTCGCTGTTGGAGGTACTGGTAAGACACCTATGACCGAATATATTATCCGTTTGTTATCTTCGCAATACAAGGTGGCGGTATTATCAAGAGGGTATGGCAGAAAGACTTGGGGATTTCGTTTGGCTACTCCCACAGATACTGCCTCTACAATAGGAGATGAACCGATGCAAATTCATATGCATTTTCCCGATATACCTGTTGCTGTATGTGCAGATAGGGTGTATGGAATTAAACGATTGCAAATGCTTTATCCAAATTTGCAGTGTGTCATCTTGGATGATGCTTACCAACATCGCAAACTGCGTGCAGGATTTTATATCCTGCTCACATCATACGATAATCTATATGTAGATGACCATATGTTGCCGTATGGCAGATTACGGGATTTACCTGCAGAAAGTACAAGAGCGAATGCAGTGGTAGTTACCAAGTGTCCAAAAGAAATGCAACCTATAGAACGACGAATAGTGAGCAATAGTTTGCATCTTGCTTCATATCAGCAATTATATTATTCATCAATCAGGTACGCAGATGTGTCACTTTCTTCGACACCGTTGCTCATAGCGGGAGTGGCAAATCCTCAACCTATGTTAATGCATTTACGACAATATTTCCCAGATACGGAATTATTGGCCTTTGCTGACCATCACGATTTTACCAAGCAAGACATTCAAGAAATCTTGTCGAAAGCAGATAACTACCAGCATGTGATTACTACTGAAAAGGATTTGATGCGCATGCAACAAACATGTTTAATAGAAGCACTGGCAGATAAACTGAAAGTATTATCCATTCAAACGGATTTTGGTATTGATCAAGCTGCGTTTGATAGGCAGATACTATTATATGTAAGCGAAAATAATCGCAGTGTGAAACTATAAATATTTGCCCTACATAAGCAATCTCCTAATAATATGAATATTTTATCACTATTAAAACGTTTCGTCCCGCCATATCGTTGGCAAGTGGCTGCAAACCTATTCTTCAATATCCTATCTACGATATTGTCGTTATTCTCATTTGCTACTATCATTCCTGTGTTGCAAATACTGTTTGGCCTATCAGAGTCAAACGCTGTATATATGCCTATGGCAGACGCAACTTCCATGCAGGAGACTTTGGATATTTTGAAAAATAACCTATATTATTTTTTAGAAACGCAGATTGCTACCCGTGGAGCGCAGTATGTATTGCTACTATTAGGAGGATGTCTGGTTATACTTACAGGATTTAAGTGTCTTACTGCATGGCTTGCTAACTATTTTATGGTCCCAATACGCACAGGTGTGCTACGCGACCTACGTGCGCGCCTATACAAGAAAGTTGTTAGTTTGCCGATTGGATTCTTTACTGAAGAACGTAAAGGTGACGTAATGTCACGTATGACCAACGATGTAAACGAAGTAGAAGCTAGTATCATGTCAACATTGGATATGCTTTTCAAGGACCCAATCATGATTCTTGTCTATCTCATCACACTATTTACCATCTCTTGGCAACTCACGCTCTTTGTGCTCATACTATTACCTATAGCTGGTTTCTTGATCGGGCGTATCGGACGTTCACTCAAACGGGCATCGACAAAAGGACAAGAGCAAAATGCTGAGATTCTCACACAAATTGATGAGACTTTGGGTGGGTTGCGTGTTGTGAAAGCTTTCAATGCAGAAGGTAAATTGATTTACAGATTTCTTAATCTTATCAATGCTACTCGTGCTACTTTCAACCGTATCAATCGTCGTTATTACCTTGCCCATCCTGTGTCGGAATTCTTTGGTACGGCTTTGATTGCAATATTACTCTGGTTTGGTGGTACGCTGATTTTAGGAGACCACTCTTCTATCGATGCGGCTACATTCATCTATTATCTAGTTATATTCTATTCTATTATCAACCCTGCAAAAGACCTCAGTAAAGCCACGTATGGCATACGTCGAGGTATGGCATCATTGGAGAGAATAGATAAGATATTGAATACCGAGAATAATATCCGCGAGATAGAGCGTCCAAAACAAATAGCAGATTTTCAATCAGTTATTCGATATGAGAATGTTTATTTCTCCTATCAAGAAGATCGACCTGTATTACAAAATATTAATCTAGATATTCACAAAGGTCAAACCATTGCTTTGGTTGGTCAGTCGGGTAGTGGTAAGACTACGATGGCGGATTTATTGCCTCGTTTCTATGATACTACTGCGGGTCGTATTACCATTGATGGGATAGATATACGCGATGTCAAGACATTTGACTTGCGTGCGCTCATGGGCAATGTCAATCAAGAGGCTATTCTCTTCAATGATACATTCTACAACAATATCACTTTTGGCGTAGAATCAGCGACTATGGAGGAGGTGCGTCAAGCGGCACGTATTGCCAATGCAGATGATTTTATTATGGCTACGCCAGACCAATATCAGACCACTATTGGCGACCGTGGTTCTCGACTCAGTGGAGGACAACGCCAACGTATCTCTATTGCGCGTGCTATCCTCAAGAATCCGCCGATATTGATTCTTGATGAAGCCACTTCTGCTTTGGACACTGAGTCTGAGAAACTAGTACAAGAGGCATTAGAAAACCTCATGAAAGATCGCACTACCTTAGTGGTGGCTCACCGTTTGAGTACTATTCGTAATGCTGACCTTATTTGTGTGCTTCATGAGGGACAAATCGTGGAGCGAGGTACGCATGCTGAGTTGTATGCTCTTGATGGCTACTATCGCAAACTAGTAGATATGCAGCAAGAATAATAAAAATCTCTTATATTTCCCGACGGTCAGCCGACGGTCAGCCGACGGTCAGCCGACAGTCACAGCATGTTATATGCTATAAAGAAAGGATTATACAACCGTATAATCCTTTCTTTTATAAATCAACTGCTAATAAAATTATTTGCAATCTTCTTGACTTTTGTTAGCTTTCTTGTATTTGATAGAGTAAGCATCTTTGCTCAAGCCCATAGCCTCAAACGTTGCTTCGATTTCATCAATAGCGGCATCCAATTCATTGGAAGTTCCCCACACATAACTGGTAGAAGAAGTTTCTACACCAAGAACATTGTACTTTTGTGTGATTTCGTAGCAATAGTTAGTATCGCCACAACTGCTCAATACCCCTGCCATAATAACGGCACATGCAATAACGATCTTTTTCATTGTTTTGATATTTTAGTAGTTAATAAATCATTTACAATGCAAAGTTATACTTTTTTTTCGAATAGACCAAATAAATCTTAAAGAACGGAAATCTTTTGATAAAATATCTTACTTACCACCTACTAGTTTCTGGATTTCGCTCAGTTTATTCAAAGCATCTAATGGAGTTAAATTATTGATGTCTAATGTCTTTACTTCATCACGAATCTGCTCCAATACAGGATCGTCCAATTGAAAGAAACTCAGTTGCATACCACTTGGTGCACTCACTTGCACTTTGCCACCACCTATCTTCTCTTGGCTATTGAATACTGCTTCCTGATTCCTTGCTCCTTGCTCTAGGTCAGAGAGTATTTGATTCGCGCGTTGGACAATTGATGATGGCATACCTGCTAGTTTAGCCACATGGATACCAAAACTATGTTCTGAACCACCACGTATCAATTTACGCATGAATATCACTTTGCCGTTTATTTCACGTACCGACACATTATAGTTGCGTATGCGCTGGAAACTATTCTCCATCTCGTTGAGCTCATGATAGTGGGTAGCAAACAAAGTTTTTGCATGTCCTTTTTGCTCATGAATATATTCTACAATTGCCCATGCAATAGAAATACCATCGTAAGTACTTGTTCCACGACCTAATTCATCAAAGAGCACCAAACTGCGTTCGCTAAGGTTATTCAAAATGCTTGCTGCCTCATTCATCTCAACCATAAATGTACTCTCGCCTAAAGATATATTGTCACTTGCTCCCACACGAGTGAAAATCTTATCTACTACACCTATACTGGCACTTTCTGCTGGCACAAAACTACCCATCTGTGCCATCAATACAATCAAAGCAGTTTGACGAAGTAGAGCAGATTTACCTGCCATATTAGGACCAGTGATGATGATAATCTGTTGCCCATTGTTGTCGAGGAGTACATCGTTGGGCACATACTCTTCATCCAGTGGCAATTGCTTCTCTATGACAGGGTGACGACCCTGACGGATATCAAGTACCAAACTATCATTAATATCAGGACATACATACTTATTTTCTACTGCTACTTGGGAAAAGCCCATCAAGCAATCCAATTGTGCAACCACATTGGCATCCACTTGCATTTCTGGTACATATTCTGCAAGTGCCAACATTAGTTCCGTGTATAAGCGATTTTCTATAATCTGTATTTGTCCTTCGGCATTGAGAATCTTATCTTCGTACTCTTTGAGTTCTTGAGTAATATAGCGCTCGGCATTTACCAATGTTTGTTTGCGAATCCAACCATCAGGCACTTGTTCTTTATAAGTATTACGAACTTCCAAATAATAGCCAAACACATTGTTATATCCAATCTTGAGCGACTGAATACCAGTTGCTTCTATTTCTCGTTGCTGTATCTGTAATAAACGTTCTTTGCCATGTGCTTGGATGTCACGTAGTTCATCCAGTTCAGCATTTACTCCGCGAGCAATAATGTTAGGACGCCCTTGTACAGCCGGTGGATCGGGTGTAATCTCGCGTTGGATTCTTTCACACATTTCTCTACACAGACTGAGTTGTTCGCCTAGCAAGCGCAAGTACGAATTATCGGTCGCCTTTTCACATATATGTTTGATAGGAACAATGCAGTTGAGTGCCACACTCAGTTGTACCATTTCACGAGGAGAAATCCTGCCTGTAGAAATCTTGCCCACAATACGTTCCATATCCATGATACGCTCCAAGTTCTCACGAATGATCTCGCGCTCATCTGGATGGCGGAAAAGATACTCTACTACTGTTTGACGGTTGCGGATGGCACGCACATCCTTTAGCGGGAATGCTAACCAGCGGTGTAGCAATCGTCCACCCATAGGCGTGGTGGTACGGTCTATAATATCATATAAAGTAGTACTATTTTCACGTTGTCCACTCAGCAACTCTAAATTGCGAATGGTAAAGCGATCCATCCATACAAACTTATCTTCTTCTATACGGCTAAGATGCTGAATATGACCATTCTGCAAGTGTTGTGTAGCATCCAAGTAATGCAATATCGCACCTGCTGCTATAATGCCTTCAGGCAATTGGTCCACACCAAAACCCTTCAAATTCTGCACTTGAAACTGCTTGGTCAGTCTGTCCATCGCCGCATCGTGGGTCATCATCCAATCATCCAACTCAAAGGTGAAATATTTGCTTCCAAAAGCCGCTTCAAACACTTGTTTCTTTCCACGTAAATACAGCACTTCTTTTGGGGCAAAGTTCACCAATAGTTTGTCAATATAATCGCTTGTGCCTTGTGCAACGAGAAATTCACCTGTGGATATGTCTAAGAGAGAAATACCAACCTCGCGTTTGCCAAAGTTCACGCAAGCGAGCCATGTATTTTCTTTTTGCTGTAAAGTAGTATCCGAATAACTTACACCTGGTGTCACTAACTCTGTTACACCGCGTTTGACTAATTTTTTAGTTAGTTTAGGGTCTTCCAACTGGTCACAAATAGCCACGCGCAAACCTGCACGCACTAATTTGGGTAAATAGGTGTCGAGTGCATGGAAGGGGAAACCAGCCATCTCCAATGCTTTCGTTTCTTTGCTTGCGCCATTGCTGCGATGAGTGAGCGTGATATTGAGTATCTTGCTCGCACGCACAGCATCTTCGGCATAGGTCTCATAAAAGTCGCCACAACGAAATAGCAATACCGCATCGGGGTACTGTGCTTTGATGTCGCGAAACTGCTTCATCATCGGAGTATCAGTAGGATCTATCTTTGCCATAATTACTTAAGTTTTACATCTATTTTGAGGTTGAACATTCGACCTGTCAAATAATTGGGAGTAGGCCAATGTTGCCCATCTGCTGCTGTTACCCAATAATAACTATTCATATTATTCCAACCTACCAAGTTAAATACATCAAACTGGACACTCCAACTTTCCACATGTTTTGCCTTCTTCATCCATTGGTCGGTAGCTGCCGAGAAAGTACGACTTGCACCGATATCTATTCGTCGATAATCGCCCATATGTCCTAAATAGCGCATTGCCTCATTTCTAGGATAGCCAAAAGGCAAACCTTCATTCCATATAAATTTCAAATGTAATCTATATTGTGGCAACTGAGGCAAATAGTCTTGGAAGTATAATGTCAAGTTATATCGTTGTTCTTGTGGAGTGGGTATCCAACCCAACTGGTGGACATCATCTACAAATCGCATTCTGCTTCGCATCGTGGAGAAGCTAATCCAAGAATCGGCACCTGGTGCTAATTCGCCAAACAACTTCAAATCTAAACCAATTGTATAGCCTTCGCTATCATTGAGACCTGAATAGCGCACGCGCACATTGTCCACCGTGTAACTCTCCATGCGATCTATATATTTACCATATGCTTCGGCGGTAAACTTGAACGGACGCCCCCATGCGCGGAAGTAATAATCCGCACCCAATACTAATTGATACGAACGTTGAGCTTTCAATTTGTCGTTCAAGTTCACACGGTACACTCCACTCTTATCTTGAATTGTTTGGCGCAATTCCTTGTAAAAAGGAGCTTGATAGTAGATTCCCGTGGCTGCTCGAAATGTGAAGTCCCGTTTCCAACCTGGCATCCATACTATGCTTACGCGAGGAGAGGGAAGTACTTCATTGGTAAAACTCCACCAATTCATACGCATACCTGCTGTTAAAAATACTTTCCCCTGCTCTGTACTCCATCGGTATGTATTTTGTGCATATGCTTGCAGACGTCCATTTAGTAGGTGGGTTGTACCTTTCATGGCATAATATAATTCCATTTCCTTATCAGCATTGGGCAAACTATATCCCAATGAATCGCGCCATTCCCATTCACTAATTTGGTCATTCACCATTTCTACTTGTCCACTAACACCCCAAGTCAAACTATTCTGTTCGTGTTTCCACTCGCCCGTATGGGCTAATGTTATCATACTAGCTTGCAACTTATTACGTGCATGTTCATGGAAGTCTGCCGTACCGATAATATCTTGATTGTTAGTGGAACCAACTATTGATTGATTAGGGTTGTTGGGAGGATCTTTTTCTCCTCCTTCCTTATCTTGTTTGCTCAAGATAAGTTCGCTATGGATATCATAGGTTTCTTGTTCATGAGTATAGAACCCACTCAAGTCAAAACCTATTTTTACTTCGGGATGCACCTTCCCATACGCGCTCAACGCAGCAAAGGCTGTACGAAACATGTCCTTTTCTTGCCCTTCGAAATAAATGATCTTTGTTAGCGGATTTTGCAGCGTACCTGAGGTGGTTTCTGCAGAATCAGGATCAAAAGTGTAACTATTTTGTGAAAAATTACCCATCAACCGTATCTCCCACGCCTCATCACCTAATCGCCTCATCGCCTTCTTCCCCACCTTCCATGTCATCTGCGTTTGATAATCTACAAAGTTTGGCTTGTAATTACCTTTCGTGTCCAAAGCCCCCAACATATATTTAGATGTCTTGTAGCGAATACCATGCATATAACTCTGTGTACTATCTCCCCAACCTACATAGGCGCTTGCGCCTAGTAAACTCACATTAAAGCGTGATTCTAATTTAGTAGGTCGCTTATATCGTATATCCAACACCGATGACATTTTATCACCATATTGGGCGTCAAAACCACCTGCAGAAAAATCTACACTTTCCACCATATCTGTATTAGCAAAACTCAATCCTTCTTGCTGTCCACTTCTAATCAATAACGGACGATATACCTCCAAACCATTGACATATACCGAGTTTTCGTCATAGGTACCACCGCGCACATTGTACTGACTACTCATTTCGTTGTTTTGCCTTACACCTGCAAAAGTAATCAATAAATTTTCAATGCCACCGCCTGTTGCATCTGGCATCAATCGTGCTATTCCTATATCTGTCCGTTCCATTGTACCCGTTTGACGTTGGATACCACGCACAGTGATTTCGTTGAGCATTTCTTCATTGGTTGGTAGTATTACATTTGCACCCAAGACTTTGTTTTGTGTATATAGTTGTTGGCGAATGGTTTCATAGCCAATCATCGAATATATCATTACTATGGTATCTGCCATTTCTATAGTCAAATCATAGTAACCATTTTGGTTGGTCGTGGTACCTATTGTGGTACCTTCTACAAATACGTTTGCTAATTCTACACCACGGTTGTCAGAATCCAATACATATCCAAAAATTCGAACTTCATGTGTTTTTCCCAGAACAGTGACACTCAGCAATAGAAGCATAAGTATGATAGCACACTTATGTATATAATATGGTATAGTATATCCTACTAGTTTCATGAAAGAATAATATATGATAATTTCAACCTGCAAAGATACGCAAAAAAATGCATATATGCAAATTTTATCTGAAAAAGTTTGTTTTTGATTTCACTTATCTGTCTGTATAAAGCATGATATAAGTGCATGAGTGGGTATAAAAGTATTGAAAAATGTCGAAAAATAGAAAAAAATGCATTTTTTTTGAAAAATATTTGGTCAAACCAAAAAAAAGCAGTACCTTTGCACCCGCTTTTGAGAGAGAAAGTGTGCGGGATGTAGTTCAGCCCGGTTAGAATGCCTGCTTTGGGAGCAGGAGGTCGTGAGTTCGAATCTCGCCATCCCGACTAACCAAAAAGAGAAACTCGATTGAGTTTCTCTTTTTTCGTTGTTGCTACAATGGTCAAACTTTACAACCTTAAAACTCCCTCCCCATTGAAACTGTTGCAATTTAATCAAAAAGCCCGATTTGAATCGGGCTTTTTGATTAATTCACTTTGTATTGTAACGCTTCATCAGTTTGTAGTTCTTTCAACCAATTATAGAAAGTGTGATTCATTTGAATAGGTGTTGCGTTAAAAGTTATTACATTCTGCTTAATGGTGTCAAATATCTGAATATGCAATGGTGTATTACCAGGATATTGTTGAGCCATTTCTGTCAAAGAATCAATCAAGTCAGGTTGTACGTTCTCAATAGGTATTTGTAACGTAATACTTTGCAAATCCTTCTGTGCATCTTGTATCAGTTGTACTTGTTGCAATGCAAATTCATACTCCGCTTCTTCAACAGGCTTGGGCTTGAACCACTTCATATGTGCGCCGCGCTGTTGTATCACGCCAGTTAGATATACATAGACATTGGGTTTGAGTAAAGCTGCAAAGCGTTGATATGTTTCGCCAAACGCGCTAAACTGATAACTACCCGTATAATCTTCGATGGTATATTTTCCCCAAGGATTACCTTTTTGTGACATACGATCTTCTGTTGCCACTACGATGCCACCAAGATGCAGTGGTTGTCCCGCATGTTGTTCCATCCATTGGTTAGGGTTTATTTTTTCTTTTTCCTCTTGTTCTTCATTGTTTTCGTCTTGAGCAGTGGCAGTATTACGTGCTGTTGGCGAACTCCATGCTTCGAATTGGTGCATCTCTTCTGCTGTGATATTGCACATTTCGCGCACTTCAAATTCCCATTCATCCAGCGGGTGAGCCGAGAGGAATATACCAATTAGTTCTTTCTCTTTGTTGAGTCGTTCGATAGCTGTCCAGCGTGGTACAACGGGCAACTCTGGGCGCTGCACTTCTATTCCTAATCCGCCAAAACCATCAAATAGTGTAATAGACTGTTCTTGTTTGTCTTGTTGATAGCGGTTGCCATAACGCATTACCACTTCCAACATATTTTCACCTTTGGCATTTGTACCAAACAATTGTTCACGATAGAAACCTTCGAAGCAGTCAAAGGCACCTGCTAATGCTAAACTTTCGACCGTCTTGCGGTTGCATGCTTGTAGGTTCACCCGCTCTATGAAGTCAAATAAGTCTTTGTACTTGCCGTTCTTCTCGCGTTCTTTGATGATAGCTTCTACGGCACCTTCACCTACACCTTTCACGCCACCCAATCCAAAGCGTACATCCCCCTTGCTGTTGACGGTGAAGTTCATCTCCGATTCATTCACATCGGGAGCAAGTACCGAAATCTTCATGGCTTTGCACTCGTCCATGAACTTCGTCACATCCTTGATGTCGTCTTTTGCTACGGTCAAGTTGGCTGCCATAAACTCAGCAGGGTAATGGGCCTTGAGATATGCTGTCTGATAAGCCACCCATGAGTAGCATGCTGCGTGCGATTTGTTGAACGCATACGATGCAAACTTCTCCCAGTCAGCCCAGATCTTCTCCAGCACCTTTTCGTCATGACCATTGCTCTTGCCACCATTGATAAATTTCGGTTTCAGTTCAGCCAACATAGCCATGATCTTCTTACCCATCGCTTTACGCAATTGGTCACTCTCGCCGCGGGTAAAGTTAGCCAGTAGACGAGAGAGCAACATCACCTGCTCTTGATACACCGTCACGCCGTAGGTGTCCTTTAGATACTTCTCCATCACGGGGATATCATAGGTCACAGGCTCCAATCCATGTTTGCGACGGATAAACTGTGGAATATAATCCATTGGACCAGGGCGGTACAATGCGTTCATCGCAATGAGGTCTCCGATGACGGTAGGTTTGAGCTCCTTCATATACTTGCGCATACCTGCCGACTCAAACTGGAATACGCCCACCGTTCTTCCCTCTTGGAAGAGCTTATAGGTATCTGCGTCGTCAATAGGGATATGGTCAATATCAATGTTGATGCCATGTGCTTTGGAGATATTTTGCAAGCACTCCTTGATGATGGTCAATGTCTTCAGTCCAAGGAAGTCCATCTTAATCAATCCCACACTCTCTACCACATGGCCATCATACTCTGTTACCAACACGCGTTTGCCCGATTCGCGGTCTTCTACAGTGCTCAGCGGAGCAAACTTTGTCAAGTCATCTGCACCAATAATCACACCGCATGCGTGTACACCCACTTGGCGAATCGTATCTTCCAATTGTGCTGCGTAGGTGAGCATGTTGCGTATCTGTGGCTCATCGCCATTCAGCAGCATGCGCAATTCATCCACATACTTATAGCAGTTCTTTAGGTTGACTTTTGGCGATTTGCCTTTCTCATCTCTGATATTATCTGGGAAACTGCGGTCGGGAATATAACTCTTGATTTCATTTACGCGTGCCAGTGGGATACGTTGTACACGTCCCACATCTGCAATGGCTGATTTGGTAGCCATCGTACCATAGGTGATGATATGTGCCACTTGCGTATGACCATATTTATCGCTCACCCAATCGAGCACTTTACCACGACCTGCATCGTCAAAGTCGGTATCAATATCGGGTAGGGAAATACGGTCGGGGTTTAGGAAACGCTCGAACAGTAAGTCGTATTTCAATGGGTCTAAGTCGGTGATACGCAAGCAATATGCCACCACCGAACCTGCTGCACTACCACGTCCAGGACCCACGCTTACGCCCAACTCCTCACGGGCCGCACGGATAAAGTCCATCACAATCAAGAAGTAACCAGGGAAACCCATTGTCTTCATGATGTGTAATTCGAACTTAATACGCTCTTCTTGTTCTTCGGTCAGTGTCTCGCCGTAGCGTTCGTGTGCACCTTTGTATGCTAAATGGGCGAGGTAATCTGCTTCCAGTTTGATGCGGTATAGTTTGTCATATCCGCCTAATTTCTTAATCTTTTCGTTGGCTTTATCCTCGCTAAGAACCACATTGCCATGTTCATCGCGCGTGAATTCTTCAAAGAGGTCTTGCTCGGTGAATCTCTGGCGATAACTCTCCTCTGTACCAAATTCTTCTGGAATAGGGAATTTAGGCATGATAGGTCCAGAGTCAATATCGTACACCTCCACCTTATCTACAATCTCTTGTGTGTTTGCCAATGCTTCGGGAATGTCACTAAAAATCTCCTCCATTTCTTGAGGTGATTTCAGCCATTCTTGCTTGGTATAGTGCATGCGATTCTCGTCATCGATAAAGTGGTTGGTGCTTACGCATACCAAATGGTCGTGTGCCTCGGCATGCTCTTCTTCTACGAAGTGCACATCGTTGGTAGCTACCACCTTTACACCATGCTTTTTTGCCAATTCTACCAATATGGGATTCACCTCGCGCTGCACTTGATATACATGTTGGTCTGCTCCTGGCTTGGTAGTCTGATGACGCTGAATCTCAATATAATAATCTTCTCCAAATAGATTTTTGTACCATTCGATGGCCTCTTCTGCTGCGGTGAAATTGCCTTCGTTGGCTCCCTCCATCACTTTTTGCGGGATTTCGCCACCTAAGCAAGCGGAGCAACATATCAATCCTTCGTGATATTGCTCCAGCAAATCGCGGTCAATACGTGGACGGCGGTAGTAACTATCTTCCATAAAACTGGCACTTACAATCTTACACAGATTGCGATAGCCCTGCATGTTTTTTGCCAGCAATATCAGGTGCCATCCACTTTGGTCCACGATATATGCTTTGCCTTCTGCATTCACTGCTTTTAGGTCTTTGTCGCGTTGCAAGCGACTACGACGTGCGCAGTATGCTTCTACACCTACAATCGGTTTGAAAGGCACGAACTCTGTACCTTCTTCTTGCGCTTTTTCTTTGAGTTTCTTGTTGGCTTTTTTGCAATAGTCCAGCAGTTCTTTGATGCCGTACATACATCCGTGATCAGTGAGAGCGATAGCAGTCATACCCAACTTGATAGACTTATCTACCAAATCGGGCACTTTGCTCATTCCGTCCAATACGGAGTAATGTGAGTGAACGTGTAGGTGTGTGAATGTCATATCTGTTATTCTCCGAGTTTGAGTGTTAGGTTTAATGGATTAACGGCGACAAAGGTACGAAAAAAAATACATATGTGCAAATCTTTATTTGAAAAAAACGATGTTGTAACTAATCTTCTACGTAGATTTACCGTTACCATTCCCATACCATTCCCATACCACTCTGAATATCCTGCTATTTATCTGATTCATCCTTGCTGTTCGATACTTGACAAGTACCGCTATTTTTGTTAAAAAATCTAATATACTTGCATATGTACTATTTTTTTTGTACCTTTGCAGCGCAAATAGTATACCATTATGAAAGAGATGACATTGAGCACACGCGTAGTTATGTGCAAAGAACATGAATTGGATACAACTCTACAAACATTAGTAGAGCAAGCCAAAGTGATGACGCAGCAATCCTATAGCCCTTATTCGGGTTTTTGTGTTGGTGCTGCTGCGTTGCTAAAGGATGGTACAATAGTAACTGGAAGCAACCAAGAGAATGCGGCTTATCCTAGTGGTCTTTGCGCTGAGCGTGTAGCATTGTTTGCGGCTAATGCCAATTATCCATCACAGCCAGTGGTGGCGTTGGCTATTGCTTGCTATACAAAGGGGCATTTTACCAAGCAGGCAGGTACGCCTTGTGGTGCATGTCGTCAAGTCATGTTGGAGACAGAACATCGCTATGAAACCCCAATGCAAGTTGTGTTGTATGGCTCCGAAGAATGTGTGGTGTTTGATTCGGCAGCGGATTTGTTGCCGTTGAGTTTTGTATCTGAAAATCTAGAAGGGTAGGGGTGATTAAGAAGATTGATATATATTTGCTTAAGCAGTTTCTTGGGTTGCTGCTAATGACTTTTTTGATATGTATCTTCATTCTGCTGATGCAGTTTGTTTGGATGCATGTCAATGATTTGGTGGGTAAAGGAGTTGAGATTAGCGTATTGATGGAATTCTTCATCTATGCTGTTGCCTCGGTAGTGCCGCTTGCATTGCCTTTGGCAATCCTGTTGGCATCTTTGATGACTTTTGGCAATTTGGGTGAGAAGTTCGAACTCACAGCCATGAAGGCCGCAGGTGTTAGTCTCTTTCGTATTATGCGTCCATTGGCAATTGCCATAGGTTTTGTATGTATAGGGGCATTTATGTTTTCTAATTATGTATTACCTGTATCGCAAGTTAAGTTATGGGCGTTGATTTTTTCTCTCAAGCAAAAGTCACCCGAGTTGGAGATTCCTCAAGGTGAGTTTTATGATGGAATAGATGGCTACAACATTTATGTCCGTCAAAAGAATCCCCAAAAAGGTATGCTTTATGATTTGATGATATATGACTATTCTGAGGGCTTTCGCAATGCTACAGTGATGGTGGCTGACTCAGGAGAAATCTATTTCACTGATGATAAGAAGTTCCTTATTCTCAAGCTCTATTCTGGCGAATCATTTGAGAACCTTGATCGTAAGCAGCAGAAAGCCACAAATTCCGAAAAGAATATCCCTTATCGTCGTGAGAGTTTTGCGCAAAAGCAGATGCTTATTGATTTTGACATGGAGTTCGACCGCTATAACGAAGATGTTTTGGCGGACCAGCACGTATCAAAAGATGTAGTAGAATTGGTACAGTCTATCGACTCTGTTCAACTTTTGGCACACGACCGCAGTCAAGAGCAGAGCAAGGTTTTGGTGAATAACCGCTATTTTGGCCGCGAACGCGTGGAATCACGCAATGTGGATGCGTTTGATGGAGATAAGCAGCAATATACCGAATATCAAATAGACTCATTGTATGCTCATTTCTCCGATGATGAACGTTATCGTGCCTTGACTGCTGCGTTGGAAAAGGCAAAATCTCAACGTGATCAAATAGATTATAATGCATTGATGCTCAACGATTATCAGCGATATATCCGCAAACATGAGATAGAGTTGCACCGTAAGTTTACCTTAGCGTTTGCATGCTTGATTTTTTTCTTTATTGGTGCTCCTTTGGGAGCAATCACACGTAAAGGAGGTTTGGGAGCTCCTGTGGTGATTTCGGTGGTGATGTTTATTATCTATTATATTATTGATAATACGGGCTACAAAATGGCGCGTGAGGCACTATGGCCCTGTTGGTCGGGTATGTGGCTTAGTTCGTTTGTACTCCTACCAATAGGTATTTTCCTGACCTATACTGCGGCTACTGATTCTCCGCTATTCAATCCTGATGCTTGGGTAAAGTTGCTGCTTAGAATCAAGCGTTGGGGAATTGTCACATACCACAAGCTCTACAAGCGATTGCATGTATGATGTTATTTCAATTGTTGCTTTAGTATGTTGATTACATACAACAACGGCAGCATTGGGTGGAGTGATACGCGAGTTGGATAATCCTGTGGGCAGAATATTTCAACGTAATACATTGGGCAAAGCGTATTACTATATGGGACGAAATCTGGAAGATTATTGTCAGCAAGTGGCAGAAGCGGCGGAGTGTTATATTGAAGCAGACCGTTTGCAGATAGATGATCCGATATACAGAGGTCGTGTGAATTCGTGTATGGGTTCTATCTGTGCCCAGAATAACAAGGATATCAAAGAGGTAACAAGAATTCTAATAAGGTTAATAGCAATTTTTCTAACAGTAGAAAAATGACAAATGATGAGATTAGTCGTTATTTTGGCAATAATGAGTGGCATAAAGGCAAACAAAAGACATCATTAAT
>JAZSAI010000017.1:0-15462 GCA_045601825.1 Paludibacteraceae bacterium
AAAGAGTTCTTCAAAGTATCGCTTGCACTTGCACTGCGAGCAGCACCACGCCATGTGTAGGTCTCACCGAAGCATACTGTAGCTGTATCTGGAGTCTCATGCACTACGTCTGGCAAGACAGTCAAGTTCACAATCGCTGTACTATCGCAACCATTTGCAGCAACGAAAGTCTCAGTAATTGGTGTACTTGCAGTATAAATAGTCCCCTTATACATCTCGCCGAAGCAGATAGTGTCGTTAACCACTGTCTTATTCTCTGGACGAATAGTCAAGTTCAAAGTTATATACGCACTATCACAACCTGCTACGCTCTTTAATGTATCCTTATGCAAACCAGCTGTACTATATATACGATTATTGGCATCCCACATAAATTCGGAACCATAGCAAATAGTTGTATCCAATGTCTGTGCCACAATTGGCTGCTCAACATCGAACGTGTGAGTTGTAGTCAACTTGTTATCACATCTATCTGTTACCACTAAGGTCATTGTATGGCTCGTGGCATCGCATGCAACAGCAGCAGAAGTCCAATATAGGGTATCTACATCGGAAATAGCCTCTGTATCTATTCTGTCATAGTATGCCTTGATAGGAGCCACATCAAGATTAGGAACTACACCTCGTTTCAATTGCATTGCACCATAGATGGTAGCCAAAATAGAGTCTGTCATCACTTCTGGAGCTACAATTGGATATACTATATAGGTATATACAGAGTCCACAGTTGAAGATACGATTACGGTATCATTCCACTCAAATACGTCTGCAATCAATGATGAAATCAATACAGAATCATTGGTGATTGGATCTACAAATGCATTGCCATCGCACACATATTTTGTGATTGTGTCGTGTTCATATGTCTTAGGATATTCAATGTGCTCAGAAGAGACATCCAAACTACCAGACGTTATAACATGTATATACAACCAATCTGTATTATGCTTGCTGTATTGATCGTACATTACTTTCTTAGTAGTCTCGGAATATGAATACATTGTTTGAGTAGCAGATCTTACAGCAGATCCCACTGGACATGTAGTATATACATCTATTGTTGCATTAACATCCACGCCAGTATTATTTTCTACCGTAATCTTCACATCATATTTATTTGCAGAAGCCTCGGAAATATCCACCGTGTACCATTTATCTACTGCTTCTGCGATTTGTAATGTCATACCACTTGTCCATACAATTGTATCACCCAATTCACAAGCCTCAGGAACAGGAACAACGGTTGTATCTGGAGCTACATTAATAGTCAAATCACCTGTTGATACAACGTGCAAGTAAGCTGTATTCACATCTGCATGCGCCTCCAATGTCTCCACAGTAACCACCTCTGTGTATGAGGTGCGTGCCTCGATTAGTTTCTCTACTTGTGTTTCAAATTTAGTAACTGGGCATTCAAATGCGAGTTCTAGTGTCAAATTAACTGCCTCGTCTGATGCGTTAGTTACGGTCACATTCATATTCTTTTGCATTGCGCGGATAGCAGCCACGTCAATTGCATACCACAAGTCATCACCTGCTTTCAAAGAGATATCTTGACCAAATACATAGTCAACTGCGCTCAAACATGCCTCTGGTTCTTCCACTTCTGCATCGGTATGTAGGATGTAGAAATACAACACATCTACTTGACCAGCGTACTGTGTCAGGGTGCTGTATGCTATTGTACTAGAGTTCAATCCCTCTTGGAAGGTTTTCTTGGTCTTTGCTACAAATGCATCGCAACTCAAGAACAACGACATTTCCAATGCTTTCACTTCACCCATATCATTATTCAATTTCAAGGTGAAGTCAGAACGCGTTGCGTGCAAGCTGCTAACATCGCACTTGTACCAACCAGTTGGCAGTTCTGATAAGTTCACTACCTTAGTCCAATCCAGCAATGTAGCTGCCTCGCAACCAGCAGGAGTTTCTGGTACGGTGTCTGGCTCTACAATCAAGTCGCCCTCGCTCTTCAGGTTGAGGTAGATTGCTTTCTCATCTGGAATCAGTGCCACCAAACGCTTATACAATTGCTTCATCTCCTCAACTGGTACATATTGCTCGCAACGATTGATGACAGCTTTCACATTGTCTTTAGTGATATATTGTTTGCACTTGTCCACTATCACTTTGGCACCACCTGCAAATGGGATCAACTTGTCATAGTTCTCCAAAGCGCTCTCGACAACCCTAGATGGGATATATTCGCCATATTTATCAAACAACTTCTTCGCTGTTTCGATATTCACATATTCCTTATAATATTTCTCAAGCAGACGCTCTACCTCAGCACGTGAGAGATATTTCTCATAGCTATCAAAGAGGTCTTTAGCACCTGTAAATGAGATATATACACCGTATTTGTCAACCAGAGACTCGATTCTGTCATAAGGAACATACTCCTCATAACCATATTTGCTGAGTACTTCTTTGAGTTTATTCAAGAATGCATTAGTTTCCACTCTCTCAATCCACAAATCGGTGTCGCTATTATATACGAAGTTGTCCATACGAACTAGCATGCGCATCACATCATCATATGCCAATACCTTTTGTACGGTCATATCTCCAGGGATGCTAACCGAGCCATTGAAGCTCAATGCTACTGGGCAAGTTGGTGATACAGAGAAATCTACGTCAATTGCCTCTGAATTTGGATTAGATACTGACAATACAATATCCTCGCCATTTTTCAGTTTTTGCAATGGAGCGCCCATGTTCACTTTGTACCATGTATCTTCGTTAGCTTCCAGTTGCATTCCAGTAGTCTTCCATGCATTCCAATCAAAATCTTCGGATGCGCCACATACTCTAACATCCACTGTACGTGTATTCATACTGAACGCAATTGGCTGATCTGTAGTCAATTGCATATAGAAGTCGTTCACATCTACATCAATCAACTTGCGTGCCATTGTTACCACACGTTTAGGCATATTTAATGTCATGTCCACATATTCTGGAACAATCATCTTGCCACGAGTAGCAATAGCATATTCACACCCTACGGTAACCCCTGCGGTCAATGTAGCATGGTTGGTACCCATGTTCTTAATAGAGAAGCTAGCAGGAGAAGTCATTTCGTCCACCAAGCTCATTGGGAACTTATACCACTTTGTACCTGGGTTTTGAGTATATTCTTCGCCAGATGTCACAACGGTAGCGTGTGTACAATCAGCAGGAGGAGTAGTAAGTGTTGCCTCTACCATAGAAGCGCCCAACTCCAACTCGCCGTCGGTCAATACACCTATATATATATTATCTAGGTTAACCGCTGCAAAGAAGCTGTAATCGATCAGTTTGTCAATGCTCATACCTGCTGGAACTGGCACTACGAGTGGCATGGTCAACTTAGCAGGGCAATCCACTGATACCACAGTCACTGCCCATACGATAGAGTCGGTATGGTTAGTGAATGTCAACTTCACGTGTTTGCCAGATTGCTTAACGGTATTCAAATCCATGTCAAACCACTTAGCGTCGCCTTTCGTTACTTTAGCACCATTTGCCCAGTCGAAGGTAATCAAATCTTCGCGCAAGCATGGATTGGTAGTAGCGTTGGTAACATCCAAGCCAAAGAGAATATCTTGGTCGGTCTTAATCTCCAGATATACATCCTTTGGATCCACCTTATTATATACTTTTTCTACGCGCGCGAGTGCATCAACCAAATTACCAATCACGTTTGGAGCAAGCATACCTAAGTTAAAGCCTGCAGGGATAGGCAAGGTGATGGTAGCGCCTGTTGTATATTGGCAATCAGTTACCATACCGATGGTTACGTTTGCACGCTTATTACCTGGGTTCGCCAAGTAAATGCTAGAATAACCTGCTTTGCTCTTGAGCAAATCCAATGAAATCTTGTACCATGATGTGGTACCTGCTGCGTGTTTATACTCTTTGCCATGCTCTGGATTCAAAGCATTCAAGCATGGAGTAGGATCTGCAGCAATAGCGTCCTTAGTGGAAGCAGACAACTCGATATGAGAATCTGTGCTTACGCCCACATAGATACGGTTTAGTGGAGAACGAGAAAGGATTTGATAATCGATTGTTTGACCGAGATCAAAACCTGCAGGAACTGGCAATATCAATGGCAAGATTGTGCCTTGGCAATCCATCGCCAACTCCAAGTTCACCAATGCTGTCGCTTTTGAGTGGTTAGCAAACGCCAAATAGAGGTGTTGCTTATTTTGCTTCAAGGTAGTAATATCCATCTCATACCATTGTGTCTCACCTGCTTGCAACTCAGCACCTGTATTCCAGTCGAATACAACTGCGTTTGCACATGGAGACACATTGCGCATACCAACAGAAGCTGTCAGATCCTTATCGGTGATAAAGCGGATATATACCCACTCGCTATTCACAGCTTTGAGCATGTCGCCCTTAACTAGTTTCATAATGCTTTCTTGTGCATTGATTACCAAGTTTTGCGCTACAACGCTCGTTACTGGGCAAGCAAAAGCAGTTTCAACAGTCAAGTTAGCAACCTCGCTAGTATTGTTGGTTACATAGAACTCTGTATCAAAATCGCGCTCGGCAATCAGTTCCTCGCGTTTCACTTTGTAAACGTGCTTACCTGCGGTGAGGTTCATTTCCTCGCCAAATACCAATTCAGGAGCAGTTGCGCAATCGAAGTCTGCATACAAGCTAGGGTCAACCACTACAACTTCTTCTTCCACACGCATGGTGATAGGTTGGTCATTAATCAACTTCACGAACACATAATCCTCGTTCAGCACGTCCAAGAAGATTGTACCTAGTTCATTCTCCTCTTCTGCGCCAGCAGCAATTGTCCAGTTCTTAGCAGGCAACACCGCACTAGCAGGACAGTCAAGACTCATTTCGAAGCTCACATTGGCCTCTACTGCGCCTTGGTTAGCAATCACGAAGTTAAGCTTCTTGTTATTGTTCTTCACTTCGCTCAAGTTCAAGCGGAACCATTGCTCACCGACAGGAATATTTACGCCTGCCCAATTAAAGTCCTTCGCTTTAGAACAAGCATCATCTACGATATCCTCGGTCTCATAGACCTTAGCAGACAATGCAATTTCTTTGTTGGATGTCAATTGCAGATAAATCTCAGAAAGACCTAAGTCCATCATTTGCTTCAGTGAGAGTTCTCTACCGCCAGCAGCAAAAGATTTCTTACTCCAAAGCTGATAATCTTTAGCAGCAATGTTGTAATTGAATTTGCTAGACGAAGATTGTCCCAGAAGACTAGCTTCTACGGTAACAGTCACCGCTGCAGTCTCATCCGTAAGGTTGGTCAAATAAAGGGCCAAAGTTGGATCATTTGCCTCTGCTTTCAATGGAGACAAACTCACGCGATACCACGAACCCGCACTCAGTGCAGGCTTGTGACCACCAACCCACGCAAAGTCAATAGCATTGGCTTTGCTTGAGCCATCGCCCGCACCAGCAGCCATCATTGTAACGGCTACCATCAGAGCAACGGCGGATAGTAAAAATTTACGCATCTTTTTGTTGTTTAGTTATTAATAATTTTGTTAGTTATTTGTCAAATTTTGAGAACTACTACGCACACGTGCATAGTAAACCCTACAATTCAGGCTGCAAAGTTACTACTTTTTTTCGAACCACACAAATATTTCCGTACTTTTTTCTTAAAAAAATGCATTTTTCGAGAACTATCAGTCTTCTTCTCCAAGGGTCAGCCCCTAGAGGCTTTTATTCAGAATCCTACCCCCCCCCAGAACTCCCTCATTATCAGCCAATTGCACAACAATGCGTCATTCATCTCCCTCCCCGTCACCCCATCGCGGTCATAGACATTGTTACAAGCATATGGTCGAAGGTTGCGAAGTTTCGAATTGCCAATATCTACGAGCCGCGAAAGGGGATTAGCATGCCCTGCCACCCTTTTGTATAGGCACACCCCTCCAGCGTAAATTCATGTGCAAAAGTAGCATATCTTTTCGACTTACACAAACAAAATCGTGGAAAGTTCCCTTTTCCACGATTTTTGTATGTTTTGCCTAATTGTCTAAGCACCTTATAGCCTTATCGCCTCATAATCATCTTACTACGGCTTTCGCTCTTTCGTTGGCGCCACAGATAAGGTAGATACCTGTTGATAGTGGGATATGCGTTTCCTCAGTGAGGTATTGCGATGTCACTAGTTGCCCTGCGGCATTGTAGATGCTGACTTCTTGCGCTGTAACAGGAATGATACCCACTCCACCGTCGATGGTATATACCATCATTTGGCGGTTACCTGAGATGGTAGGTGTTGAGGTAGTAGTGCCATCGTTGGAATTATCCTCTTCCCAAGTAATGGAACCGGTTTCAAAGTCAACTTTACGTTGAAGTCCTTGAGGTGCTGGAGGCAATTTCGCTAACATAAATACATCTCCTGCTTTCATAATATTATCCTCTCCGTCATGCTGCAGGTCATTATAGGAGTCACAGAAATAAGTCTTATCTGTTGGTGTCACCTCATACTCCGCAAATACTGGATTACCTATCAATTGTCCAACGTTTTCTGTTTCGTAACCCTCTGCAACATTCTCTATCATTGAGTGAACAGATGTACCAGCAATTGTCTGCGGCCCAAATCCTTCAAAGATGATAAATTTACCTGTCCAATAATCCCATTCCGTTCGCTCTGCACCCTCTTCTTCACATTTAGGGCAGAATGGGAATTGCAATGCATAGATACCACCTTGTTCCATGAGCACTGTACGTATCTTTTCACCTATTAGTTTTTCTACGGGTTGAGCATAATTCCAATCTGTAACAAATGCACCATCTTCATACTGCCACTCATTGTCTGCTGATTTATATAGGAAGAAATTTGCATCATAATTGTTTCCTGTAAATGATTTAAGTTGAATTTTCTTAACATCTGACTTATACGACTTACCTTGTTTGTTTGTGCTATTAGCCGCATAACTCAAATAAGAATTATAATGGTCAGTAAAACTTCTATTACTATTTGCACTAATATCCAAAGCAATGGACGCAGCTAAAATAGCAGCACAGTCCATATTATATTCTGCTTGTAGTTGTAGAGCTGTTTGTCGCCCATTTTCAATTGAACTTGTAATATTTTCTAAGTTTGACTCTGAAGAAGTTTCTATGACATATACATTTGAAACGTCAAAAGGAGGCGAGAACATAATCCATTCATCCGCTTCTACAATGCGTGCATAGTATATACTATTTTGTATCTCATATGATTTCTCATTCAAAATATTACTATATATCTCAGAAGAAAATGAGTTAATATCAGCAGTTGTATATTCCACAGGATTTGATCCAGGCACATTAAATGGTACTTTGTATGTGTATTTTCCCCCATTCGTTTGCTCCAATCTGTCTATAATATTGTTATCTACTTGTGCATACAACAAGTTATTAACCTTATCAGTCTCTGAAGAGGGAACAGTTCTATCCCCTCCTAAACTAACATCTGTTATAGAAGCATCCGCTTCCACTTTTGTCATACACATCACCCATGAAGTAACTGCATAATCTATTAATCCAGCACCAGGAGCCCATAAGTGGATATAATTATCATCATCAGGAGAAAGCGATTGCTTTCCGTACTTTTCAAGATCCAGTACCGTATTACTACCATTTTCGCCACAACCAGTACAAGTCAATTGAGCAGGCATTGATTCGGGGACAACCAATCCAGTCAAAGGATCAACTTGGATATTTTTTTCTCCTGGTAATTGATAATCCAATTTCACCAATGTATTTCCATGTCTATCTTTAGGAGAGTGACCTGTTCGATCAACAGCAGAACATGCACGCACTTCGCTATTATGCGAACCACCTGTGATATACGTATTCTCTGGACAACGCAACGTATTCGAAAACCCGTTCTCATCTAGTGTAAAATACGACGAGTGTTCAGCTTTGGGTTTAAATGTCAGCGCATTTACCGTTCCATCATTAAAATTAACCTCACCACCTACTTCATCTCCTCCCAAACCATATCCCACTTTTGCAGGAATACTTAAACTTTCTGATAAAGAGATAGTAGCCTCACCTAAACGGCAACAGATTGCTAACGTATTTAGGTAATATGGACTAGCAGGAGCACTATTTTGCAACTCAATCTGCCCACCATTAAAATTCACCACCGTATTCTTGTTTCCTATTTCAATAGATGGAGAGTTAGTAGACGGTTTCTTAAATGCGATATAACCATTAGTGCGTTTATGCTCCTCATAGTTCTGCGCATTGGTTGGCCATTTATCATCAAACGACAATATTGTATAAGAAGTCTCTGTAGTCACACGCACTTGCATGCTGGCACAATATTGACCAATGTAAAAGTCTTTGCCCAGTTTTCCATATCCAGAACATCCCTTCTGCGAATATAGTAGATTCTCACCCATTGTATGTATCGTGGGACGAAATGGATTTGCCATATTATCATCACCAATACATTCAAATACGATTGCACTTGCAGAACCACGATGATCAGACCATTTACCACCGAGACTTGGTACTGTAAATATCTCCATAGCACTATGCGTAGTAGCTGCATCACCAAATTCTTTATGTTGACGACTATACAACTGGCAATCTTCTAAATACACATCCACACTTGCACCAGCTTCACCCTTGATATAGAGTATTCCCTCATCAGAAGCCAAATAGCCATTTGAGCCAAATGGGCAGAAGCCTGTAAAGTACAACTTCTTATTGTCGCCCGCAGCAATTGTCCAACAACGGTCGGTGGTATTTGGTAGTGGCTTCTCAGCTTGATTGACATTGCCGATGGTTGGTCCGCCATTCTCACCAGGAATCAATTTATAGCCATCGGCAGTTTTAGTAAATACATAACATGGCGTCACCGCAGTATTGGGGGACGAGGTAGTGGCAGCAGTCATAGTGGTCTTACCATCTGAAGAAACTGTTTCTCCGAACACATATAATTCATCAAACAATGGCTTGCCATTCACATCAAAAGTATTTATTAAATTCACTTTCTTTTTTGGCACAACAGTCCCTATTGATGCAAATCCGGCTGTTTTCAGATTAGTTAGGTTTGTACCTGTATATATATCCAAATACGGTGTACCTGTTTGTGTTAGGGTATTGAGGTTAAGCGTCACTTGATTTGACCAAGACTTATATTCCACATACTTATACGTTCCTACTGCCTCAATGATATATGTTTTAGTAGCAGCAGTAGAGGCTATACTTCTAGTAATATATGTTTCATCATCAGCGACGTTCGTAGCTGATATCAGTAATTTCGTATCTCCATTTACTTCATACACATTGTACGTAGAGGCATGAGGAATCTTATTCCATTTGAGATAGTATGTGTCTTTGAGATTTGATCCGCCTTGTAGTACAGGCGATTGCAAGCCAACTGTGACAGATACTGGTAGTATTCCTATTGTTTTGTTTCCAGTTTGTCCATCGCGTGTATCGTCACCAGTAGCTGTAAGAGTTGCAGTATAAGTACCTGGAGCTGTTGGATTTGCAGATATTGTCACCGAACCAGCAGCAATAGCATAAGAGAACACATTTGCAGCGTTCGTTTCTCCCCAACTATACTCTACATTTGCTACATTTTGTTGAGATACAGTCACTTTTTGACTTCCAGTATAACCTGTTACTTGCTCGTTAAAATCCACAGCAGTAGGGTTAAAGACTATTGCTGAAATTGTAGGCTGTTCTGCTTGACCAGTTAACGTAACTATTTGTGGTTCCCCAGAAGGAATGGTTGTACCTTTTGCGTCAGTATATGTAACACTAATACTCAATGTAGCAGTATGAGTTCCTACTTCAGTTGGTTTGTAAATCACTTCGAATGCTCCATATTGTGGATTTGCATTGACAAGTTGGAATTGATTAAAATTGGTTCCACTAAGGGAAGCAGTCCAAGTTGCTCCCGTTTTACCAGTTGCTGCAGGAGATGCTTGGGATGCTGCGTGGTTTTTAGTGATGACATACAATGCCTCATCACTACTTTTTTGGTCATTCACATAAATCTCTCCAAAGTTATAATCTGCAGGCTTCGTGAATGTTGGTGTAAGATTAGATGTCGCAGTAATTGTCGCGGTGGCTTTGCTATTCGCATCACCTTTAGATGTGAGAGTCAGTTCCGCTTTTATCTCTGGATTTCCGTCATAGTTATGAATATTTTTGTCAGTATATTGCACTTCAAAAGTGACGGTATTACCATCTATCTTTGGATTGCCTGCCCTGTCCACCACACTAAATCCTGTACCAGAAATATCGTATTTAAAATCATCCATATGATCCGCATTCGCAACAGTAAACGTTACAGTAGCGGTTCCTGAACCTTCTAGATCTGTCGTAGATATCGTTGCATTCGTTGCAGATTGTACAGTTACTGGAGCAAAGATAGCATAGTATGGATACTCATTATTAGATGAACCTATTTTCGCTAACTCTTTTTCGCCTGTATCAGCGGATGAATATTTCAGCGTTCCACCTGTGCATTTATCATACCATCCCGTAAAATAGTATCCATTAGCAGGAGTTGCATATAAAGCAAGTTTGGACTTGTATATCTGCTCACCCAAAAAACTAAAAGTATACTCCTGTATCTGTATTTTTAGATGTTCTTTCTTATACTCAGTTTTTCCCGTTAATTGGATGGAACTAACTGCTATTCCCGTATACGAATAAGTAATAGATCCCTGTACAGCAACAGTACCACCAGTAGTAGATGGAGTACAGTCACCTTTGACAACAGAATACACATTGATATAATTCGTATTTGTACCTACAAATACGTTCATTACTCCACAAAGTACACAGATTAAAACTGATACTATCTTCTTCATAAGCTTTTTTGCACTTTCGCGCTATTTTTAAGTTATTAATAATTTCTTGTTTATCAGCTTACCCCAACCCTCCCTAAAGGGAAGGGAGTTTATTCGTATATAGTGTAGAGTGTAAGGTGTAAAGGCGGGGGCACTTTTCGTTACACTCAAGGTTTTCTATGTTGTTCGCCCGAGGGCGGGGTGTTGTAGTTAATAATTAATAGTTAATATTTTATCGAAACAATAGAAAAAACCGATATGCGGTAAGCATATCGGTAAAGAAACGAAATATATCAATCTATGGAATTACATCAACTTGCGCAACTCATCAGCCGAAGGCAACGCACGATAATGTTCAGGCAACTCATCTACGCTGCGGTATGTAGCCACACCCAAGGGCTTGGACATATCACGCAAAGTAAACTCCACTTCCGTATTACTCTTATCTCTACACAAGATAATACCAATACTTGGATTCTCATCAGGCAACTTGATATATTCATCCAAAGCCGACAAGTAGAAATTGAGTTTGCCAGCATACTCGGGTTGGAACTCTCCATTCTTCAACTCTATGGCTACCATGCAACGCATCCTTCTATGATAAAAGAGTAAATCGATAAAACGCTCCTTCTCATCCACTATCACGCGATACTGATTACCCATAAAAGTAAACTCATTGCCCAATGACATCATGAAATTCTTGATGTTATTCACAATATGTTGCTCCACATCACGCTCATCTACATGATCGGGATCATCCACATGCCAGAAGTCCAACACATGGTTCTCCTTGAAAGTCTGCATAGCTACTGCACGCTGTTTCTCATTAGGAATAGTCAACTCAAAATTGCTTGGCATTGCCCCTAATGTGTGATATAGGTCATCACGCAAAGCTTGCTCCAAACGGCGCGTGCCCCAAAATTCAGTAGCCACTTTTCGGATATAGAACCAACGAGCATGGATATCCTTCACTTGCGCAAAAATAATACGATGATGAGTAAAACCAACCGATAAGAAGCTATGTAAATCTTGCTCACTAAAATTGCTCCTCACTGCGGAGCAAAATATAAATGGTTGAATTTCAGAGGAAATAGGCACTATCCCCATTCCGCTCCTCACTGCGGAGCAATTTTCAAAGACATCTACCCATTCCTCGTAAAACTGACGCATCCTGCGCATGTTTTGCGCTGAGAAACCTATCAGTCCTGGCATTTCTTGTTGCAACTGATTGGAGATATGTTCAATGGCACCTGTTCCCCACGCAGCATTACGACTATGTTCAGAAATATACTTACCTACTCCATAGTACAAACCAAGACTTTCGCCATTTGCATGACGTGATACACGATAGCGGGACACTTGAATGGCCTGCTTGATGGCTTTTACTGCCTGCACATAATCGGCTCTTACTATTTGCTCCATAATCTACTGGTTTTATGGTGCAAAGGTAGTAAAAAAAACGGATATATGCAAGTCTTTGCAACGTTTTTTTTCGTTTCTTTACTATTGTTTCAATATTTCAAAGGTCACTGTGCGGCGGAGCCGCGGGTTGTCTCGCGGGCAAAACCGCGAGAGCTAAACCGGTGACGGAATCACCATTCCTCTTGGATTACCCGAATAGTATTCGGGACAACAAACAAAGAAAGAACACGTTTCTCAGCATATGCCGGGGTAGCGAGGGAGTTTTATCCCTAATATATCCTATGCTTATCCCTTATGCATCCTTCGGTCAGGTTCCGATGAGGTTCCGATGAGGTTCCAATGAGGTTCCAATGAAGTTCCTGTGGAGATAAGGGGCAAGTAAGGGGCATAAAATAGGCAAGCCCATCCCCTCCAAGGAGGGGAGGTTAGTCTATTTTACCTCTAATACACCCTCTTCTTTGGTGAGGAAGCGGATGTAGAGGAAGCCATCTTCCGATACATACTCCTCCATCGTTGCCAATTGATTAGCATCCAACACGATATTGCCTTGCGCAGGTACAGGTATGTACGCGAGCACGTACCTGTTATATGGCGCGAGCGCGAACGTGCAGGTCTCTGCTACAAAAGTGTGCAATGCTTCTGCACCATTCCATGCGAGAGTAGCACCTGACTTGAGCCATGCCTTGTAATCTATGCGATACACCGTGAAGGCGCTATCGAGGTTGAGAGTGACTTGGTCGCCTTGCGCCAATGGAAGGCTGCTGAGGGAGCACTCGGTAGTAGGCACTGCTGGGAGGTCGGGCTCAACTGGATTGATAAAGGCACTATCCAGCGTTTGGGTAGTAGTTAAGTTTCCTTTACGACGCGAATTGAAACGGAAATATAAATAGCCATCTTCATCCACACGGTCAGCCACAGAATCAAGGAAAGCTTTGGTAATAGTAGCAGTAGGTGCTTTTGTAGTTAGCGTTTGATAATTGAGTACGTGTGCATTAGTAGATGACAATGCAAAAGAACATGTATCTGCTAAATAAGTATATACAGTCTGTGTACCATCCCAAGACATCTCCACATCTCCTCTATACCATTTATAGTAATCAATACGATAGATTGTAGAAGATGAGTTTGCTGCTATCGCAGTAATAGCATTTGGCAGAATCTCTATACTATTATTAATACAAGTAGATGCCTGCCAAAGCGAGAGCGTCACATCCGTAGCACGAGGTGCATCAAAACGTACAAACATGTATTCTGTTTCGACGTTTCGAGTAAACGCTACAAGCTGTTTCTTTGACAATGCAAGTTGACTACCGCCACTGGTTGGATACAATGTGAAAGTAGCAACATGGTCAGTTGATTCCAATTCGAAAGTAGGCGTAGTACCGAAATATGCTATAATCGTATCCTGCTTTGTGGCATTGAATTGTAGTGAGTTATTAGTTAGTTCTTTCTTGAAATAGTAGTATTGTTCCATATCATCAGCTTTCACTGATACCGGTTGATCAAGAGCCATTGGAATAGCACGTGCCATTTCTGGTGACATAGGTTTGTAATCCCAAGTAAGCGTTGCTGTTTCAGCAGAAACAAGTTTAGCATAAAGCAATGAACCATACTGTTGCAAATCATGTAATGTATTTGCAGAGAAATCAAGTGTTCCACCTGCTGGTATTTCAAACTTGCAAGCAAATAGGTCATCCGTCTCATCAAGCGAAAAACTACAATCCTTACCAAGCCATAAGGTAAGAGGTCGTTCAGCGCCTGTCCAAGTAATACGAATAGAATCATTTACCCAATCGGATAGAGGGAAGACGTAAGTATTGTCCCACTCTATAGGGCTAATATCTATTGTATCAGGCAACTGAAGCCAACGACTGCTTTCGATACAATTGCGGAAAACAGTATCAGGAACCAATTCCACCTTACCAGGAACGGGAACAATAACCTCTACCAAAGCTTTCACATCGTATGAAATACCAAACTGACGCATCAGTTCGCGGTGAGATTCATTTACACTAATCTCAAAAAGTTTCACCCCATTTATGCTCGTTGTTATAGGTGTGAATGAAATCGGCATCTCAATCCCCCAACCAGAAGCCATATCTGTCAACTCTACGAGATTAGGATCATCATAAACACCTGGCGTGCAAGAAAAATCTACATAAGCAAGCAGTTTCTCATCTGTGTCTTCATTAGGAGTATAACGTACTTTCAACGGCAAATCATATGTCCATGAAGAGAACCAATAAGAGCCAGGCTCAGAGATAGTCATTTGAAAATCTTCTGTCAAAGGAATAGGATTAAGACATGAAGAACCTTGCACATCCTCTGCCATAGCAGATTGCATACACATCATTGACAATGCTACAAAGCCAATGAAAGAGAAGATAAACTTTTTCATATTGTATTGATTTTTTTACGACGGATATACGTATATACTACAAAGATAATTGACAATAAAAGCATACATGGAATAGCATCCCCTACCGGAGTACCCTCTGGTAATGTACGAAGATTCTGATACCAACTCAAAAACGCAGACCAATAATCTGGTGCATTTCCATGAAGCGCGTAATACACCACCCATCTCTCCCGTAACTGAGCATCAGTCAAACTCCAATTGGCAGCTCCACCACAAATATTTATTAGAATATTCATAAACGAACTTTCATCACTTTCTCCACCACCTATGATGGGAACATCTCGCCTACCAGATATCCCCGCACGCATAGGCAGTTCGTTGGATATAGCCAGTAAGTATGCTTCATCGTTAGCAGGAAGTTCTTGGGGTAAGGAGAGCATGCCCATTGTTTTTCCTTGAAGTGAAGGGAATTGAGGCGACAAGGCAATGAGGCTGGTAGGTGAGGAGGGGGTATTGCTGCTTACAACACCATTAGACATCGACACATTGCCGTTGCTACCACCACCGAAAGATTTGGTCTGCTGAGATGAAGACATATAAGTGATTAGCCTACCACCATCACCTCCCTGAAGGGAAGGGAGAGATAACATGCCTGTTGAGTTAGCAGATCGGGCAAAACCCTGTAGATCGGCTACGCCTGTAGATCGCCTTGACGGCTGTAGATATTGCTCTCGCGAAGAGCGGCGAGAGGATATAGGAACTGACAAACCGTTGCCATTACTACCTACACCTATATGGGTAACAGCACCAGACTTGGTGGCTGCAGATGGAGAATAACCGCGCGAAGAAGACCATACGGAAGAATCATCTGTGGTTTGGATAGAAGATATCACA
>JAZSAI010000018.1:0-3156 GCA_045601825.1 Paludibacteraceae bacterium
GATACATTTGCCGTACATGGCAAATCGTCTCAGAACAGGCGATTTGTGTTTCTGTGGGGAATTATACCACCTTTCGCCCGAAATCCGCACACGTCAATTTTATGTATTACACAAAAAACTATCAAAAATGAATCGACCACCTCCAATCCGAAAATGAACATTTCGAGGATGTCCTCGAAATGGTCTAACCATGCCGAAGCGAACAACGTAAAAAAACCTCAGTTATGACCTAATAGCCATAAGGGGATTTCTTACGCTTTTATTATTCACCCTTTAATACCTAAAGTTATGTTACAGACAACAATTATCGGTTTCATCGGAGCAGATGCAGAAACCAAAGTATACAACGGAAAAGAGTTTACAACATTCAGAGTGTCACACTCAGATAGGTGGAAGTCAGAGGACGGAGTAACACACGAGCAGACAACGTGGGTAGATTGTGTAATGAAAGGTAAACCATCAGTTCTCCCATACCTTAAGAAAGGCACACAAGTTCTGTGCCAGGGCAGCACATCACTACGTGTGTACTCTAGTCCAAAGGACAAGTGCATGAAAGCAGGACTATCTATCAACGTCCGTATTTGTGAGTTAGTCGGGGGAAAACCCGATGCAGTTCCTTCTGTCCTATATCGTGCAGACGGAGGAGAGCAAGTGGACGTGCGCAAGCTATACCATGCATCCTCACTCGTCAGAGACGAGGCACAGAGTGAATATATTGCCTTACTTTCTGCAGGAGCAAAGCAATTTGTCGCAGATAGGCAGGGTTGGGTTTATCCTTATGAAGAGCCACAACAATGACGGATTTAATAACACGTGCCGTCATTGGCACGAAGTACCAACATCGACGAGACGACCTACTATCTGAGGGGTACACAATCATGTTTGAGCACACCGATTTTGTCGGTGTGTTCTCAAAGCTGCGCCACAGAAACGGCAACATCGTCATAATAACGTGTGACTATGAAAGACGAACAATCACGCAGAAAACAAACGGCAAGATTGTCCACACGGAAAAGGTGTGTGAATCTTGATTGGCTAGAGGTTTTCGCTAGAGAGCCAATCGGGCAACCGCATACGGCTGATTATTTCCGTAGTCATGGAATAGAAGTGCAGGAGAGGGAATATGGTACACGTGTGTATCGGGAAATGTTCACTCTCCATGGCTCTGATGGTCTCCCTGCTATTGAGGTACGCAGAAACCCTGCTTCGCAAGGATTGCACGGCATCCACGATGCAGAAGAAACACACATTCGCCTTGTTAATCGTATGTGCTACTATGATGATGCTGCTGAAAAACTACAAAATTTCCTCGATTTTCACCATTACATCGATGTCCGTATTAGCAGAGTTGATGTGTGTATGGATTTTGTTTGCTTCGATTTTGGTGATGACCCGGGTAAGTTTTTGGCTAGATATTTGCAGCACAAGTTTAGCAAGATTAATGTTTCACGTATCAATGTGCATGGAATTGACACTTGGGAGGGTCAAACATGGAACTCTGTTAAGTGGGGAAGTCCTAAAAGTTGTGTTTCCACGAAGATGTATAACAAGACAATGGAACTATACGATAGGAAGTCAAGTCTGTTCCTTAAGCCTTATATACGTCAAGCATGGTTGTTATGTGGGTTTATAGACGATGCACAACACGTTACAAAGGATGGGCAGTTAGTGAATGTGTGGAGGGTCGAATTTAGTTTGATGTCGAGTGCAAAAAATTGGTGCCCTATTGAACTAAACGGCAAACCCAGCAAGAAATACTCTCTAAAAAACACTTTGGATATGTACAATTCACGTACCAAGTTGATTACTATGTTTGCTAGTCTCTCAGCACATTATTTCAGGTTCAAAGAGTACAAGGAGGGTGTGAGAAAGGATAGATGCAAGGATAAAAGATTGTTTGATTTCACATCTACTCAGATTTGCTATAAGTTAGACACTAAACTAGCAGTATGTGGAGACGGAGACAAGAAGTTTCAACGTTACAACAGATTGTTACTACTTCTCCAAAACTACTCGCTTACTTCATTTAATTCCGAATGTCGTGCTGCTGCTGATACTCTCATCAATGCTCTTAAAGAGGACAACATTAAAGCAGACTTGAAAGAGCCTTGGAATAAGGGTGATTTAGACCTTGTGAGAACTGCATATTTACGTTACCTTGCAGTTCATCAAGTGGAAGAAGTTGAGTTGTCAGAAGCTCTGAAAGAGTTCTTGAATATCAATCCAAGATACAGACAATTTTTTGACCACTCTCTTGAGAACCAGCCCTTTTAGCGAATATGGTAAATGCGGTACAGTAGTACCGCAGTCGATTTTCCAATCGCTACTGACGTAAGTCAGTAAAAAAGAGTTAGTTAAACTACTTTTTCCTCGCGGACGTGCGAGCACGTGTGCGCACGTACACGAGGACACAACAAAAATGATAGAAACAACCGATATCCCCAACCTCATTTTTTTAGAACGAAATGTTGTATATGAGCCTTAAATTGAGGATGAGGGTATCAAAAACATTACAAATTATGGCAAACATTGAATTATATTTCAAGACAAGACACAGAAACAGAGAAAGGATAGACAAAGACGCATCATTGATATATGACATTGTTTATCGTTATTCTCTGAATATTGTGTTCACTACTTATTCGAATTCGCTGATTATCTTCAACGTAAATAAGGTAGATATAAAGCAGAGAATAAGCCTACTGAATGACATCTGTAATAAAATCCTCTATGATGATGATTGGCAGGCTTTAGACATGGTGTATTACTCAATCATATAAGAACTATGACAGAAAAAGAGAGAAAAGCCTACTTTGTCGAAGAATTAGACACTAGTGAAAATATAGACCCATCAAGATGGTGTGAGAACTGCAAATACTCTTATGCATTCCTAATGGATGGAATTGGTATGTGTAGAAAGCAGGAGAGAAAGTTCTGTTACTATTGCAGTACTTGTAAATACTTCGAGAGCAAATGATAAAGAAAGCATGGTTTTCGATACCATGCTTTCTTTGTCTTTGAGCTATCAGCATGGGCAAAGGCAAGGAGAGAGCCACCAGGCAGACCCGACACCCAAACCCGAGACCCGAGACCCGACACCCCGACACCCAGACCCGAGACCCAGACACGGAGATCCAGACACGGAGATCCCACGGA
>JAZSAI010000019.1:0-4014 GCA_045601825.1 Paludibacteraceae bacterium
CGTGTAGCGTATTTTTCCACATTTATACTGTTTTGTGGTGTATTTTTCCACAAATCATCCCCTCACCTCCCAAAACCTAAACTCCATCAAAAAAAACTCCCCCAGTTCACAAAGAACTGAGGGAGCAAAAAGCAGGTTATATTGAGTATCTACTTCTTAGTAGGAATCTATAAAATCCAATGCTGCAGACAAACAATAGTCTAGGTTATCGCTATATTCTCCCTGTACACCTAACACCGTAGCATCACCTCCTGCCCAATCTACAAGGATTTCTGGCACTAATGGGTCATAGAAAGTCGTTCCATCTATTTCAATACGAGCACTTGGATAGGTCACACTGATACCATTCTTCTCTTCCGATGTAACGCGGATACAACCAGGTCCCGCATTTGCACGACCAACAATAACTATATTTTCTCTTGGTTGTAAGACGCGAGCCAACCAAGAAGATTCACCTATAGTTCCTTCATTGACAATAACTGCGATTGGAATATTTGCTAATAAACCATTACCCTCTATTGTGTGGGGTACATTAGAGGAAGAAGGACTTGGGTACAGCTCATGTTTACCTTTCTCAAACATATAAGGTGCTAATTTCTGTATGAAATCAGAATCAAAGCGATAACAACAACGTAAATCTAACACAATACCCTTGGTAGATGGATAGTACTGAATCAGCGAAGAATAATATGTTAACTTTTGTAGTATATTATCTGCAATACTATCGGGGCGAATCTCACCACTTGGAAAGCAAACTATTAATGGATAGATATTTCTACTGCCATTAGTCCTCTCACGATAAACCCACTTAAATAAGAAAGGACCTTCAATCGCGCATTCACCATTATTCCATTCTTCTTCATATTGTCCTCCTATATACTTATCTGTGGCACACAAATTAGATGCGCAATAATCTCTGGAAGTAATTAGATTCAAACATGAGATTCCTTGACTCGGATAATTAAGGATGATATTGGGATCATTAAACTCCTCTGTAAAATCATGTAACAGTTTTCTAAATTCGTGTGTATCCGTTATTTTTTCTGTACGTCGAATATAATTCTCGTAGGATTCTGATTTTTTATCCATATCTACAGTTACATAATCGAAGTACGGATAATTTGCATCTAAGGTATTCCACACATAGTCAAAACTCTTAGCATAATCGTTTTCTTTCAAAATGTCTTCTATGCTTGGTTGGCATGCAGAAAACAGACCTAATAATAAGACTAATAATACTGATTGCTTCATCATATTTTATAAAGTTAAAAAAACAGAAGAAAACTATACCACTCATTGATCACATATCTCGCACTAAAATGAAAGACAACTTTGCTGCTGTGCCCATTGCTACTGTCGTAGTCTGGCAACCTACTTCTGGATATGATTCCAATATTGCTTCCCAATCATAATCACTAATATTTACTAGCCCTGCTGCGTTTCTTACTTGTAAAATATTTGCACGTATTAAGAACATCGTAACATATGCTCTATCTGGTATGTTTTCAAACATAGCGTTGTCTAATGTAGTTACACCATTATCTTCTACAATACACATATGATATATCGGCGCATTTTCCGTTTCACTATTGATAATCATCCCTGTCCATCGAATTATAATAGCTAATCCTTGGGAATTATTAGAATCTTCATTCCATTCTATTTCCATATCTTCATAATAACAATATGGGATAATCGCACATTCTTCCACATAAGGGCGAACGATGGTGAGAGGGGTGACACTATTCGTTATTGTTACTTCTACTGATGATGCTGTTGTATCAATATCGTTATCATCTACACTCATAACAACATCATGACGCATTTTCACACTACGATTACGAGCATATGAATCCGTATTGAATTCATTATGAAATTTTATATCATATTTATCTAATAAATCAACATACGTATTATCGTCCCATCCCCTTGTATATACAAGGGGATTAGATTGCGCGTCATATTCATTGCAATTTTTAATATCAATGATACTCAACAGAGGATCTGTATTTTCCAATAAATCCAGATATGTGAGGGTGTCTATTCTTGCCTGTGGAGTAGCAATTGCATTATCTTCTTGACTAATATTATTATCGCAACCTATCAAACATAAAACGATTGATAATAACATATAATAAGTACCTATCTTTTTCATATAGATTTCTTTTTTTTAATTGTTAATATAATTTATTGAAATTCGTTATGAATATATACTCTTCCTAAATCAGATACTACAGCCATTTGAGCTGTTGCAACAAACTCGAGATCACGGAAGAAAGCATTCCCACTATATTCTGGAGACTCCCATACAAGGCTAATTATTTGACCTGTATCAAAATTTAATATGTTATCAATTTTTATACAAGCATGTCCTATTGTATTATAAAAACCACTTCCTATGATTACTACTGCAGAATCAATAGGGATATTATTCGACAATAAACTCATATTATTCGCAGCTGTATTCAGAATAGTCGTTCTAGTTCGCGTCTGTTCATTACAATCAGAATTAGTAGATGTCCATATAAACTCCCCATACCTATCAATTCCTGCTCCATAATATGCATGTAAGAAAGGGGAGGATATGTCATAAAAGACACTATCATGTGTCCAACCTAGATTCACACAATCAGGCATCGACAACTCTACTTCGGTAAAGAAAAGTTCTGTAGATCCCCATGTACAACTTGGCAATGGAGGCGATGGGATTGGTTCTGTAAATAAATTATCTACAGAGAACATACAGGTGTTCAACACGAATGCTAAGGTTGAACAAATTAATACAAAAAATCCTTTCATAATAATAGTGGTTTTAAAGTTAATAATATGTTTTATTCTATGATAAAATCTCCAGCAACTGCAATATAAGCCGAATAGATTTGGACAATATACAAGCCTGTTTGTTCGATAATTACTTCAGCTTCGCCTTCAAAGTATTCTTCTACTACCACTTCGCCCGTTTCTTGATCAATGACTTCCACATACGCGGGCATTTCTGTATAGGCGCCTACGGATAAATGGTTACCATCAATAGTTGCGTAGATTTGAGTGGGATTAGGTCTTCCACCAGCGCCATCATCATCCGGATCGTCCAAGGGCATAATGGAATAAAGTTCGGTTAAAACAATTTCATGTTCCATTCCGAATACGGGTGCATTGCACATACCTAGTACGAACAATGCAAGAATAAAAAATTTCTTCATAGTACTGTTGTTTTAAAAATTTTTACAAAATTACAACAATACTATGATGTGTGCAATAGGAAATAGTGTTTGTTAATAAAATATACAGACACACAAACTGACTATCAGGAAGTTATATCTAATTTTGTTAACAAGTACAGAACTTAGGTTTAGCGACTAAAAAGCAAGTTTATATAGAAAATCAAATAGTTTTGACGTTTTTATACCTATTTTTTTTGCTAATCGATATTTCAATACACGTATACCATCAGGCGCATAGCATACATATGTTGCCATCTCAGCGGTAGAGGCATACGGGTAAAGAAGAGTTAAGATACAAAAGACTTTTTCTCTTTCTGACAAATTCAACTTTTCTAATTTTAATATCCAATCATGTAGATATTGCTCTACATCCTCCTTCAGTTGATAATAATCAACCCATCGTCTGCATGGTTGAGGATAATATGTACGAAGAGTTGTCAAACATTTATCAAAATTATATTCACTCCGTTGCTTATTCTCATACTCCTCCAATTCTACAATTTTCTCATTAGCATTATGCAAAAGATTCGTTACATCTTGTACACGAGTGGTAGCATCATTTAAATGAATAGCAGCGTATTTGCGATAAACAATGATGCATATAATAAGGGAACTACATAATACAATAAAAAATATTATGGTTACCCACACCCAACGCCAGGGATGTGGATTTTGTAAATAGTTTTCTAATTGAGGTGTTGCTGTTGCATATTGATTGGTATGATTACGCAATAACTTCTGTGCATCAGAACGTGCATGGGTATATTCGCTCATTCTTTCAGCATCATTT
>JAZSAI010000020.1:0-74326 GCA_045601825.1 Paludibacteraceae bacterium
CTTGTGTTTATCAGTTGGAAGATTGTGGTGCCCCACAATAGCAACCAATAAACAATCGCTATGTTCGCTGCTTTATCCTCTATTCATCCCTTGGTCAAAGTCCCTTGATCATTCGGTGAAGTTCCTATGAAGTTCCTATGAAGTCCCTATGAAGTCCCTATTGAAGTAAGGGGCATGTAAGGGGCAACGCCGTTGTTATATTGTATTTTGCTTGCATTATAGTTATAAAACAAACAAGTTCCTAATCCATAAAGACTAAGAACTTGTAGAATATAGCCGTTAGATTGCTATGCAATCAAATTACTCTTCGGTGCTCAATGGCAATTCATCGGGCGGAGTCGTGAAATGCAGCGCGCGTTTGTCAGAAATCACCGTAGTTCCCAACTCATGCTCCAACTGCTCACGAGCCACATGGGCTACATTGCCACCGCGTTGCGCTATCTGCGCGTTCTCGCTAAAACCTTGTGGATTCTCGCGCTGACTCAATTCCGTAGCAGCCGCCTCCGCAAGACCATTGAGCATCAGCTCCACGTTGGTCATATTGTCGCGTAAACTCTCCTTGCGCAGTCCCTTGTGCTGCTTATACTCGCGAGTCGTCATGCCACTCCATGCCTTGGAGATAATGTCTGTCAAAATCGCATAGTCGCGCTCCTCCTGCATACCGCCACGTTTCCATTCATCGGTCAAGCCCTTGCGTACCTCAATGGTCTTGATGCGCTGGTTAATCCATGCCTCCGAATAGCCCAAGCGACGGTAATCACGAATCGCCTGCTCTATACTCTGCTCGGGGTCTTGCAACTGCTCCAATCGCTGACGACCGACCTCAGCCAACCACAACTTGAATGGCTCAGCTTTCTTGCTCGGCACCGACTGAATGAGGCGCAACAACTGCTCCGTTGTAGCTACGTCGGTAAGGTATCTCTTGCCATCTGTTGAGAGCAATTTCAGTTGTCCCATATTTTGGGACAGCTCACTTCCCTCAGCTTGCAGCTTGGTTTTCAGCGCGTTCCAATACTTGCGAGGGCGTGGGCTCTCCGTCAACACTTGGATGACATCTACCACAGAGAAGAAGTATTGCTCCTTCTGTTCATCCCAAACGTAACGGATGTTTTGCCCTTCGAATAATTTGATTTCACTTTGCTCCATAGACATCTTCTATTTATGGTGCAAAGGTACTAAAAAAAATGCACATACGCAAGGATTTATGCAAAAATATTTTAAGAAAACATGCTTGCAAAGTGCGTTGCTATATTCTACAAAATACACTATGTCAAAGATCGCTTGTTGTCGCGGAGCGACAGGGTGTTGGTCAGTTAGCCCGAGTCGGGTGCCCGGAGTCCAAAGGACGGAGGGCGGTTTTATATCGGGTTCGGCGGGGTAGCACCGAGAACTGAACCGATAGGGTTGTTGTTTTAAGACAATTTACGTCAATTTATATCGTCAATTATCGTCAATTCATTGGGTCTTGTGTTTATCAGTTGGAAGATTGTGGTGCCCCACAATAGCAACCAATAAACAATCGCTATATTCGCTGTTTTATCCTCTATTCATCCCTTGGTCATCCAATACTGCTCCTTCTGTGAGGTTCCTATGGGAGTAAAGGGCAACTAAGGGACAAGAATTAGGTCGGTTGTGTGATACAAAAAACGCGCGCTTTCGTGCTCAAACGAGATAAAATTCCTCGTTTTGAGCACTTTTGTTGTCTTGTTTATGCTCAAATGAGATAAATTTTCTTATTTTGAGCACTTTTTGCATGAAAAATTTGCTCAAATCACTGTTTTTACCCACATATACCATTATTGCGTAATGAACGGATAAGTGCCATTTATGTAAAAATCTATGGATTTATTTGCATATATCAATTATTTTGTGTACTTTTGCAGCGAAAATAATAAAATGACTGACTATGTCTGAGCGTGAAATCACAAATCGTTTGTCGTTTTTCATCTGCTGCGTTAGTGCCTTTTCTGAGCATTTTCGTATTACAAAACGTCAAGCATACAACTATCTCCTCGCTTTTCGTGGAATGCAATTCCTCTATGATTGCTACGAGGGTGAGCATACTCAATCTATTGAGGATGCAGTAGCTGATATGGCAACTATTTGTCAACGCAATGGAGGGGCGTTGTATGATTAATTTATATCACGGCTCAAACGTGAGCATCGAACAAATTAACCTCAATATGGGGCACAAAGGTAAAGATTTTGGGAAAGGATTTTACCTAAGTGAGACCAGAGAGCAAGCAACCGCGATGGCAAAGGTAGTGACTGCGCGCGAGGGAGTTGGGGTGCCGACCTTGAATATCTTCCAATTTGACGATAAGGCATTGAAATGTAGTGATTTGCGTGTTAAAGTGTTTTCTGGATACGATGAGGAGTGGGCGCGTTTTATTCTACTGAATCGCCAAAACAAAACTGATATTCCTGTGCACGATTACGACATTGTGTATGGTCCGATTGCGGATGATCGTGTAGGTTATCAAATCTACAATTTAATGAAAGGTACGCGCACTATGCAAGAGTTTGTGGAGGGCTTGAAGTTTATCCAACCTACATTTCAATATTACTTTGGAACAGAACATGCAATTCAATATTTGAAAAAAATATGAATAATCATCAAAAAATAGAAATGGATTTTCTTGTAGATGAATTGACACAAGACATTGCAAAAATGCTGATAAATGATAAGCATTGCGATATAGCCGAGGCATTAAATATCATCTATAATTCAAATACTTATAGCAAATTAGAAGATCCTGCAACTGGCTTATATTACCAAGGAGCCGTATATCTGTACGATATGCTATGTAAAGAAATAAATTAGCAATCCAATTTAATATCACACATTAGAGTAGTGTAGGCAATGCCTGCACTATTTTTGTACGTAACTATCCCTTTGCTTGCAATCGTTTGCAAGAAAGAATGAAATAAATTTCATAGTAATACTTGTGTGATTCAAAAAAATGTTGTAACTTTGCCACGCTTTATGTAAAAACTTTAAATTTGATAAAAAACACTAACAATTATGCTAGTTAATAATAATACCGAACAGACACACTCTCTTGGTGCAGTTATGAAATGCGCATGTTTACTGATTTTATTTGCTTTTGGCGTAGATGTTTACGCTCAATCCTACAATGCATCTAACTCTTATCGAGTTGGCGGTTATACACAACCGACCGCTTCCTCACAGCAGTGGGGAGCGTATGGTGGTGCGATGAAGAGCGACTATCGTGTGATGGGTAATGCAGAGGCACTCTCCACCGAGTACAAGGCGTACCAAGGCACTGTGTATGAGCCGTTTAATAACACTCCGCCAAGCGAGGGTGGAAGTGGTCCTAGAGGCATCTCTGGCAGACGCAATGGCGACTCTTGGAGTGGTCCTGGTATGGGTGAAGGCAACGGCGGTGAAGAAGGTGATGACCCAGGACCTCGAGACCCAAACTCACCCGTTGGCGAACCATGGATATTGCTACTGTTTGCGGCAGTGGCGGCAGTGGTAGTCGCATGGCAACAGAAAAGGCCTACCCCAGCCCTCCCTGAAGGGAAGGAGTAAGTCATAACGACAATTGACGTCAATTAAAACGACAATTAAGGTCAATTCGAGGGAGATTTCTTTTTGAGGTTGGAAGAATGTAGAGAAAACAAACCGACCAACACAACTCCAAAATCAACGTCGCAAAGCGACATACAACATAGATAACATTAACAACGTGCCTATGGCACATAAAACGTCGCAAAAGCGACAAAACAAGCGTTCTTTGACATATTGAAAATGACTAAATTTACATTTTTGTTCACTTCGATGATGTAAAAATATGCATTTTTATTCACTTTCCAGTAAGAAAAATACACATTTTCTTGCAATAACGACATTTTTGTTGTATCTTTGCACCCGAATTTGAAACGTATTGATGTGTTTTTTGCATATTTTTGACTTATGTTACAACGTTATGTAAATATTCTTAGTGACCAACGCGAAGAATTAACGAACAGACATTGGAAAAACATTGTCACACGCGAGGAGGAAAAAGAGATTAATCTCAATAGTCCTCTCGCACAAGTGGTGATAGGTGTTCGCCGTAGTGGTAAATCTACTCTTTGTAGTAAGGTTATGCTGGAAAGCGGACTACCATTTGGATATATCAACTTTGATGATGATCGTTTAGGTAAACTGACGGTAGATGCTTTTGATGCATTGCTTCGAGCTCTTTACCAACTGAATGGCGATTTCAACCATCTATTTTTAGATGAGGTGCAAAACATAGAAGGTTGGGAACTATTCGTCAATCGCATGTTACGACAAGGTATGCACATGCTCATAACCGGTAGCAACGCCAACTTGTTGAGTGGCGAATTAGCCACCCACTTGACGGGGCGCTATCACCAAATAGAATTGATGCCATTCTCTTTTCAAGAGTATTGTTCGTGTAAGGATGTGAACACATCGTCCTATACCACCAAAGCAATAGCACTGCGAGATAAAGCATTAAATGATTATCTCTTTGCAGGAGGATTTCCTGAGTTGTTATTGCTCAGCGAGGCAGAGCAAGGTGATTATGTACGCTCATTGGTACGGACTATTGTGGAAAAGGATATCGCAAAACGCTATAAGCTCCGTTATGCACAGACCTTGATGGATGTTGCTAATCAGGTGTTAGATGAGTTTTCTCAGGAACATTCCTTTGCCACAGTACAAAAGAAGCACAACCTCAAGTCGCCCAATACAGCCAAGAAGTATTTGCAATATTTGCAAAATGCCTATTTGGTGTTAGCGTTGCCTCGTTTCTCTCTCAAGAGTTCAGAACGCAGGAGTGTGCATAAGTATTATGCCATTGACCCTGCTATGATTGCCAAGCGTGATGAAGCGTTAATGACGGAAAGTCTTGGCTTGCGTTTGGAGAATATGGTAGCCATTGAATTAAAACGCCGTGCTGCTATTGATGAGCAGATTTACTATTTCCGTAAAGTGCGTGAATATGAAGTGGATTTTGTGCGCGTGAAAGGTACACATGTGGAGGAACTGATTCAAGTAACATATGACTTTACGCAGCCACGAACCAAGTTATACAATCGCGAAGTCGGCAATCTTGTTAAGGCAAGTAATATCTTGCATTGCGACAATCTTACTTTGGTAATGATGTATGGAGAACCACGCGACATTGTAGAAGGTGGCAAAACGATTCATTGTGTGTTAGCAGCACAGTGGTTACTACGATAAGTCGCCAATCGAAATAAAATGTAAGTAAAAGTCAGACGCAGGAAACTGTGTCTGATTTTGTTATTAGTCATTTCAGTATTGTACGAGGATAAGATGCAAGAAACTCTTCACCAAGGGTTCGGTAAACCTGCGGCGGAGGAAAGAAAAGAATAGAATAAATAAGTAACATCTTAAACTACATAATTATGGCAGACCTATTAAGCAGGTTAATTGAACACCAAAAAGTATTTATGATTGATGCTCACGGACAAGAGGAGAATCCCAATGTACGTGAGAGATTATACGATGATACTAAGTATGACTTACATTTTCATAAAATTACAAATCCTATCTCTATCAATGGAAAAAAGGAATGTACTGCCGAAATTCGTATTCCAGTAAATAACCCGAATAGAGAAATATCAATAGAAATAAATGACAACGATGAAGATAGCATACCACGCAAACTAAAAAAAGAAATAAAAGAAGCATTAAAAGACAAAAGTACTCGGGAAAATTTTGTTAAAGAACTAGAAAAAATTATGGATACCTATCCTTCGACAAAAAATAACCGAGAAAAAACAGAAGACGCATTACAACATTTTGCAAATGCATTTGGAATAAATACAGTTGCCATTAGAGATCGTTGGTTCACACACATTGACCAAGATAAGAATAATGTTTCAATGTTTAGTGTAATATCGACCAACAATGAACGCTATAATTTTTTAACAAGCAATAACTTCATGTTTGCGGAGCAAGCAGAGCCCTCTAAAAAAATTATAATAACACTAATGGGACTCGCTCAAAGAGGTAAAACGGAAACAATTACATTAGCATTCCAACACTTATTGGATAAATATCCACAGCATGCTATCATTATTGACGATGGAAAAATAAGTGGAGATGTTAAAGCCATACTCTTTATCAATGGAGCAAAAGTCGGAATAGAGAGTCAAGGCGATTCTAATAGCAGACAAGGGCGTTCTATAGATGAATTTGTCCGTATGGGGTGTGATGTTATTTTAGTCGCTGGTCGCACAAGAGGAATGACAAGAAAGTCAATAACTAATTATAAAGATAGTCATAAAATAATTTCGTACCATAAATATCATACTAAATATAAGGAAATGTATCATCAAGTAAACGATGAAATCGCACGTTCTTTAACACATTTGGTAGAATATTGTATAGCCGAATCCTTTGAAGAACTATAACAATACGAATAAAATACAAAAATCATGAATACAACATTTACAAATTACGCCGAGAAGAAGGCGAAACAATTTTTTAACCTATTACAAGGATATACCAAAGGTATACGAATGACTGCCATCCTCATTCTCCTTCTAATGGGAGTTAGTATACCCACAAACGCAGGAGTTTTTCTAGCAGGTAGCATGAATGATTGGAGCACAAATGCTAATGAGTTAAAGTCTGTTGCTACTGACACTTGGAGAAGTGATATTTACTTAGAAGCAAATACAACGTACACCTTCAAGATAGTATATAATGGATATTGGTGTGGAAATGGTGGTACTATTACAAGTACTATTACTAACTGGGGATTTACTTGGGATGGAGGAAATGATTGTACGATTAAGACAACATTAGCAGGTCCATATACATTCAAATGGGTTGGAAATGGCAATAAATTATCAGTGACCTATCCAACCTCAAAAACTTACACAGTCACTGTACCTGAAGGCACTCCTGATTGCTATATCTGTGGTGATATGACAAAATGGGAATTCCGACAAATGACTAAAGAAAATAACACTGAATACAAGATTACAATCAATAGCACAAATACCGCAGAATACAAATACGCCTGTGCATCCAGTTGGGGTTTCCAGGAATTAAATGGTAATTGTAATGGTACAATCAGTAATCGTACTTATAACGCTAACGACAATGTACTATGCTGGAGTTTAAAAACCATTTACTTTAAGCCTAATAGTGATTGGGAACAAGCTAATGCGCGTTTTGAAGTTAACTGGTGGATAGATGGTGAAAGCCATAGTGGTTGGGTAGATTTAGTTCAAACAGAATGTGATGATTATTATGTCGCACAGGTACCTTTATACAAAGCCAAAGTAAAATTTTACAGAACGAATCCTAATGACTTTAATAACAAATGGAACATTATTGACAATCAAACTGTTCCTACTGATGACAATAATCTCTTTACTGTTACTGGTTGGGAAAGCGGATCTTGGTCTTCTTCATCTCGAACTATTACGACCAACGCGGGAGCAAATGGCAACATTACCGTTTCGCCAGGCAAAACAGTAAATATTGGCGAAACAGTAACAGTTACTATTACACCTGACAATAACTACAAGATCAAGTCATATACTATAGGTAGTTCCACCACGAATGTATCTGAGACAGGAGCAAAGTCCTTTAATCTCACTATTTGCTCTAATACCGAAATCTCTGCAGAGTTTGAAACGACTAAAAGTAAATATACCGTTTCTTTTAACATGAACGGTCACGGAGATGCAATTGCTGCACAAGAGATTGCAGAAGGAGAAAAAGTAGCCAAACCTACTGACCCAACTGCAACTGGATATACATTTGGTGGCTGGTATAAAGATGCTAATTGTACAAACGCATGGAATTTCAACACCGATGTGGTAACCGGAAATATGACCCTCTATGCGAAATGGACTGCTACAGAATATACAATTACATATAACAATTTATACGGCGTCATACACTCCAACCCTACTACATATACCATTGAATCAGAGACTATCACATTTACTAATCCTACTAGCGAGCGTACTGGTTACACCTTTAAAGGTTGGAACCCTACCAGAATAACAAAAGGTTCTACAGGCAATAAAACCGTAACTGCGCAGTGGACAATAAAGAACTACGACATTACTTATACCCAACCAACAAATGGTAGTTATACAATCAAAGTTGGTAACGGGGCTGCTGTGACAACCAATACTACCGCAGACTACAACACTACGATTACGTTGGCAAATAATCCCGCTACGGGATATCATTTTAGCCAATGGAATATCACTCCAGAAATAGAAATTACCAACAATACATTCTCAATGCCAGCAAATGATGTGACGATTGGTGTCACATTTGCACTCAATACCTATTCCGTAAAATTCAATGCCAATGGTGGTACTGGGCAGATGGCAGACCAGTCATTTGATTATAACGAGAGAAAAGCATTAAGTACCAACAATTTCACGCGCGAAGGATATGCTTTCTTAGGATGGTCAACTACGCCAGATGGTGAGGTGGTATATGGAGATGAAGCGAATGTTACTAATCTCACTACTACAAATAATGCAACGGTGAACCTCTATGCACAATGGCTAAGCCAAACCCCAACATATACCATCAACTTTGATAAACAAAATGGTACGAATGGAACAAGCAGTGCAACGGTACAATACCAGAACAATAATTACTCTGTCAATCCAGTCGTCGCTCCTACTCGCACAGATTACACCTTTGGCGGTTATTACACCCAAGCGGAGGGTGCAGGCGTACAAGTGGTATCTGCAGCAGGAGAATGGTTAAAGAGTGTAACGGGTTATACCGATGCTAGTGGAAATTGGATAAAAAATAGCAACGTTACTACTCTCTATGCCAAGTGGATAAGTAATAGCACATCAACCGAAGGACTTCCTACAGATGTGTATTTGGTAGGATCTTTTGGACGATGGGATTTAAATGATGATAAACAACAATTTAAAAAAGCCACAGCAGATGCTACTATTTATACGCTAACTTGGACGTTTGATGCCGCAAAAACTTATGAGTTCAAAGTTTCTGTTGCTGGAGAATTCCGAGGATTGGATAATAATAATGAAATAACTGTCGAAAAGACAAGTTTAACAATTCCAAGTACAGGAAACAACTGTAAAATCACCACTACCGAAGCAGGTGAGTATATATTTACGTGGGATTCTGAAACGAATATCTTATCCGTTGAATACCCTTCTGATAGGGTTACTGTGACTTTCTTTGGTGATGGTGGTACAGTGGGAGCTGTTGCGGATGACAGAGTGTTGACCTCTCCAGCAAAAGTGAAGCCAGGAACGAGCGTGACATTTACTGCAACTCCAGACGCGAATAATGCATTCTCACAATGGAAGAAGAATGGTGTGGTTGTTTCTACTGACCTAACCTATACTTGTACTATTGATGCCGATGCAACGATTGAAGCAGTATTCCTCAAACCAACGACTGTATTCCTCAAGCCACATGATGAGTGGAAATTTAACAATGCACGTTTTGCGATATACTATTGGAACAATAATGGAAATGGTTGGGTGGATTTGGAACAACTAACCTGCGATGATGAATACTATACAGCAGATGTTCCTGTAGGATATAGCGACATTAAGTTTGTGAGACTTAACCCAGCAAATAAGGATCATAATTTTAATGACGGAACATGCTGGAATCAAACAACTGACCTTACGTTGCCAACTAATGGAAATAACTTGTATGATTTGACGAAGATTTATCTCAAGCCAAATGCCAACTGGAAGATTGATGGGGCACGTTTTGCAGCATATTTCTTCCATAGTGACTATGATGATGACAAGGCGTGGATGAGCATGTTAAACACAGATGAAAACGGAGTATATTACTGCGATGTACCAACGGATAAGTTATACAATAAGGTATCATTTGTCAGAATGAAAGGAGATCAATCCACAAATGACTGGGATAATCGTTGGAATCAATCGAAAGATATAGATTTATATAATGGGTCTAATTTTTACACGCTTGAAGAAGGGAAATGGGGAAAAGGTTCTGACGGCAGGGATATTGACGACATGAATGTAATCTATTCTGGCAAGTGGACGAAGTTAGAATTGCCTACAATCACCATCACAAACACTACCCCTGATTTTGGCGACGTGATTGTAAAGACTACAGGTGGAAGAATCATTACTAATGGTGAGAAAGTTCCGTTTGATACAAAAGTCATTGTGACAGTTACGCCAAAGAATGGATACACATGTAAAACGGCTACAATCGACGGAGCATCTTTAAGCGAAGATACACCATATACCATTTGTCACAATACACCTATCAACGTAACGTTTGCTATAAAGGAAGAGTGGTATGTTATCGGTGTAGATGGTGATTGGGAGACACCACAAGAACGATTCAGATTTGTGGACGGTCAGTTAGAAGTGGAACTCGATACCAATATTACTGCGAACTTCAAGATCGCATATATGCGGGGTACTGAAATCCTTGACCGCTATGGAAACCAATCGTTTAGCATTACAGAAAGAGATAAGATTCTGACTCTAGCAAACGGTAGTGGTGACCATTGTAATATTGCTACTACATATTACGGCAAATATTTATTCACGTGGGACGCAGGAAAAATGAAATTGACAATCACCTATCCTCTCAGTGTGGGCGATTATCGTTTGGCTTATCAAGATACACAAGACAATACATTACACGTGGAGCGTGTTATCAAAAAGTGTTTTACGGGCGACAGACTAGATACTGTTAGTTTCTTTGTGCGCCACAATAAACAACCAAAACTAGTTTTGCAACAATGTGCTACACTTGTAGATGGCGTGGGCACGTGGCAGACAATAGACGATAATATTGAATTTAGTGTAGGAAGTACCAGAGTGTGGAATTTTGTACTGCAACAGACCAATAATCCAACACATAGTGTTCAGGTGCTCACAGATGATATAAAACCATATGAGGGAGACTACTATATCCGTACCAAATCGGCAAAGGACGGTTGGACATATTTCCGCAGTGATAGTCATAAAATGACCTATAGCAGTTATGCAGATAATAATCAGCCATTTAGCCACTACTTCTGTAAGTGGGTAGCAACAGATGCAGAAGCTGCAAATAAAACGAAGAATGTGAGATATACCATTGCCAATGACTATGGTGATTGTATTTCTGACACCTTGGCTGCCGACCCCGAAGATGCCAATCCTCAAATTGTGACAAATGCAAATGGTGATTTGCCTACCAATAGCGCAAACGTGCGCTTTGGTTGGGATTGGGAGACCAATGAGATACGTCGTGCTTATTTGACGGGCTCAACAGGTGATTCTGAAAATACATATCTTCGTCTGGCTGATGGTGTGGAATTAAAGGATGCGAGTAACGTGTCACAAACAGCAATTCGATTTAATGATATGGAGAACTGGATTTATCAGTTAGATGTAATCGCTACTAAAAGTACCAAGGTGAATTTGACAGCATTGTACAATGGATCTCTTCAATACTTTAAAGGTGGACCAACGATGACCAATGAACAAGATGATAGAATTGGTTTGCTCTCGGACGATGCTTCTAGTGACATAACGTTTAATATCCGCCTCGTTTATGATTTTAAGACCAACCACCTTATCGTAGCATGGGTGCCAAATAATAATGGTACGTATGACGGTGTATTGGGCGCAAATATGATGGTGATTCGTGAACATGATTATAAAAATGGAAACGGAACAGTAGCTGTAACTCAATTGAATTTACAAAACGATGGCTTGACAAATGTCGATACTGTGTATGCAGTAATGACATTTACCCAGAATTGGATAAATAAAACGCCTGAAACTCGTGACCAAAGTATATATTGGGTATCGTTCCCATTTGATGTGAAACTATCCGATGCCTTCGGCTTTGGCGAGTATGCCGATGCTTGGATTATACAATATTATGATGGTGCGGCACGTGCTGAGAAAGGTCTATTTAGCGATTCTGGAACGTATTGGAAATATATCTTCAACCCAGACGGTGTTGTTTTGAAAAAAGGCGTGGGATATGTGTTAGTCTTAGACTTAGATAAGATACAGTTTAACCATGGTGTGACAAGTGTAAGTTTGTATTTCCCATCTTCGGGTGAAGTAGGTACCATCACGCGCGATATATCCGCTACAGTAACTGTGCCTGCACATAAGTGCGAGATAACAACGGGTAGTATTAACCATACTATCACTGACTCACACTGGAACCTCATCGGTGTACCTGCGTTTAAGGATGTGACAGAATTCAATACGGATAAAACACTTGCTCCTGTATATCAGCAAGACTCTGTAAGTTTCTATTATGAGTTCTTACCAAACAAGAGTACGTATCGTGCAAACAATAATGTGACTGATTTCAAAGCGATGTATTCGTATATGGTACAGTTTGCAGGAACAATCAATTGGAATACAAAAGAAGCAACTAAACCAGCTCAACTCGCAGCACGTCGCAATAGCGAGAGTGAGTTGCCAGAGAAGATAAGTTTCCGTTTGGAGATTACGCAAGACGATGTGATGGCAGACCAGACTTTCGTACAACTGCAACAAGAGGGCGCAACCGCTGAGTTTGATATGAACCTCGACCTCACGAAGATTATCAATAGTGGAGCAAACATCTACACCCTTGCAGGCGAACAACGTATCCAGTCTGCGGGTAATGCGCTGCCAATGGACGAGACCGTTGTGCCAGTGGGTGTGCAGATTGCAGCCGAAGGCGAATACACCTTCCGTATGCCTGACGGCACAGAGGGTATGGTGGTGGAATTGATTGACTATGAGGCAGGTACGACAACCAACCTGCTATTGAGCGACTATATCGTCACCCTGCAAAAGGGCACAGAAGAAAATCGCTTTGCACTGCATATCCAACCTGAGAAGGATGTGACCACAGGAGTGGGTAATGTAGGCGATGAGGCGAAAGGCATTGAGAAATACCTCATCGACGGCAAGCTCATCATCCGTACCGCAGAAGGCGCAGTATATGACGCACAAGGACATGTAGTGCAGTAGGCACTATGGGACGCCCGTTGGGCTATTGGATAACGGACGCTCGCTGTGCGAGCTATGGGACGGCGTTCCGCCTAATGAACGCAGAGCGTGGGTGATGTCAGCTTTGCTGGAGTGGTACAGGAAAGGTATGGGAAGGGTATGGGAGTTGAAAGAAGAACCCCTCAGTCGCTGCGCGACAGCTCCCCTATAAACAAGGGAGCAGAAAGAGTGGAGATAAAAAATAGCCGAGGAGGACCTCGGCTATTTTATTCGCTGAATCGCGATTGCGTTCTAATCGAAGATTACTTTACGCGGCGCTCTGGAATACGAGCTTTCTTACCAGTGAGTGCACGCAAGTAGTACAATTTAGAGCGACGTACTTTACCGTACTTGTTAACAGTAATTTTCTCGATGAATGGGCTATCCATAGGGAAGATACGCTCTACACCTACGTTGCCTGACATCTTGCGAACAGTGAAGCGCTTCTTATCACCGCTACCGTGGATGCAAATAACATCACCACGGAACTCCTGAATACGCTCCTTGTTACCCTCTTTAATACGATAAGCTACAGTCACTTGATCACCTGCAGCGAATGCTGGAAACTCTTTCTTCTCGCCAGCGAATGCCTCTTCGGCAATTTTCATCAAATCCATTTTCTTTTGTTTTTTAATGGGTTAAGTAACTATAGTATACACTACTGTTCGAGCCGCAAAAAAAGCGTGCTCTATGCTGATCGCCAGAGACTATAGTCGAAAATCGGCTGCAAAATTACTGCTTTTTTTGCAATCACGCAAATATTTTGACGAAAAAAGTGAAATTTATTTGCATATGTAATAAAAAAGCAGTAATTTTGTGCCCGATTTGAGAAAGACATGTGTCTTACGAAGACATAATCACTGCCAAATGGTGTAATGGTAGCACTACAGATTCTGGTTCTGTCTGTCTGGGTTCGAGTCCTAGTTTGGCAACAAAATTCTTACTTCTTATGCGTCGCAAAATAGCTATCATAGCAGGTGGGGACAGTTCGGAATACGAAGTGTCGTTACGCAGCGCAGCAGGGATCTACTCTTTTTTATCGGAAATCGCGAGTCAGGAGTCAAGGCATGACTATGATTTGACCATTGTTTGTTTGCGTGGGAAAGAGTGGCGTGCATTGGCGGAAACCAATATAGAGATAGAAAAGCACAATGGTGCCGTGCCTATAGAATCTGAAAAGTGGGTGGATATCGACAAAAACGACTTCTCATACACCTACAAGGGCGAAAAAATACAATTTGACTTTGCGTATATCACAATTCACGGCACACCCGGCGAAAACGGTGTGCTGCAAGGATACTTGGACATGGTGGGAGTACCCTACTCCTGTTGTGGCGTATTGGCTGCAGCCATGACGTTCAACAAATACACCTGCAACCAATACCTAAAGGGCTTTGGTGTGAATGTAGCGGAGAGTGTGCTACTAAGAAAGAACCAAGAGCCAAGAACCAAGAGCCAGGAGATAGTGGCGCAAGTGGGATTGCCATGTTTTATCAAAACAAATGTAGGTGGGTCGTCGTTTGGCGTAACCAAAGTGAAGACCCTAGAAGAAGTAGAACCCGCTATAGAGAAAGCCTTTGCCGAAGGTGATGAGGTGATATGCGAGGCAGAGATGAAGGGCATAGAGATCACCTGCGGTGTGTACAAGACTAAAAACAAAGCCGTAGCGTTCCCTATTACCGAAGTGGTGACAAGCAACGAATTCTTTGACTACGATGCGAAATACAACGGACAAGTGGATGAAATCACCCCTGCACGTATACCTGATGAAGTACGCGATGCGGTGCAAGCCATGACACTGAAGATCTACGATATCCTTGGTTGCAAAGGTATCATTCGCGTGGATTATATCCTAACAGAGGGCTGGACTATCAACCTCTTGGAGGTTAACACCACACCTGGTATGACTGCAACATCGTTTATTCCGCAGCAAGTGCGTGCCGCAGGATTGAATATTGGTCAGGTGCTGAGTGAAATCATTGAGGATAATTTTTAGGAACGCCCCGTTGGGGCTATAGATGGTAGTTCGCCACTGCGTGGCTGTAGATCGGGCTTGCGCCCTGTAGATTTCTACAGCGAGCAATGCGAGCAAACTACAGCAAAGCTATCTATAGTGAGCAGCGCGCACGATATACAACGAAGCGATCTATAAACAATGGCATGGATATAAATAAAGAGATATTGAAGTTGGATTGGGAGCGAGAGCCCAAGGGCTTATACGCACCAATCGCCTACACATTAGCAGCAGGCGGTAAGCGTGTGCGTCCGCAGTTGGCAATCATAGCTAGCCAAATGTTCGGCGGTAAAGATGAAGACGTATTGCCTGCAGCATTGGCACTAGAGATTTTTCACAACTTCACTCTACTTCATGATGACGTAATGGATCATGCAGAAGTGCGTCGCGGACGTCCAACAGTACACATACAATGGAACGAAAATACCGCTATCCTTTCTGGCGACCAGATGATGATAGAAGCTTATACACAATTAAGTAAGGTACCCACGCACACGCTCGCGCGCGTACTGCAACTATTTAACCAAATGGCTACCGAAATCTGCGAAGGACAACAATATGATGTGGACTTTGAACAGAAAAACAATGTGAGCATTGATGAATACCTGATGATGATTCGCCTAAAAACATCGGTATTACTAGCCAATGCATTGCAGATAGGAGCCTACATCGCTGGAGCAACCGAAGAAGAACAAAGAGCACTATATCAGTTCGGTATCAACATCGGACTGGCTTTCCAGATACAAGATGACATATTGGATGTATGGGGCGACCCTAAGACTTTTGGTAAAGCCATAGGTGGAGATATTGCCTGCAACAAGAAGACGTTTGTCTATCTACAGGCGATGAAAGCCACCCCCCGCTCAGAAGGGAAGGGAGCATGTAGCGAAGAGGCGAGAGAAGAGTTGGAAGATTGGTATGGAAAATTGCTGGATAACAACAAAGAGAAGATTGCACGCGTAAAAGAGATTTTTGAGCAATTGGGCGTGCGCGAGATATGTGAACAAGTGGTGGCAGATTACACCAAGAAAGCCTTGCAAATACTAGATACACTGCCACAAAATGCCGCTACTGAACAGCTGCGCCAAATGGCGGAGAAGCTGCTTGCGAGGAGTGTTTAGAGTTTAGAGACTAGAGATATATGCCTTATCGTCGATTACCAAAAACAGATCAAGCACGCTTGCGAGCATTACAAAAAGCCATACAGCAAGCAGGAAATGCTGCGTACAATGATCAAGCAATCAATTATCGTACTATCACAGAAGCGCAACGCTTCTTGATGCAGTTTGAGAATCAAGTGGCACAATACCATGCTAATTTTGATAGCAAAGTGACAGCCAACAAGCAATATCGTCACCGCGTACACAATGCGCGTATGTACATCTCACACTTTATTCAAGTACTGAACCTAGCCGTTATTCGCGGAGAGATAAAACGTAGTCAGAAAGAACTATATAAACTAAATCCCAAAAGCAATACCCTACCCGACTTAACTACAGAAGAAGGCTTGATGGAATGGGGACAAAACATCATCGACGGCGAAATGAAGCGCACCGCAGCAGGAGGATTTGCTATCTACAACCCCTCTATCAACAAGGTGAAAGTGCACTACGAAATGTTTAAAGAAGATTACACTAGCCATCAGTTGCACAAGAAAACGCATAGCCGTGTATATGAGGACACTGAAACACTGCGGAAGCAAGCAGATACCATCATCTTGGACATTTGGGACCAAGTAGAAGCTTTCTACAAAGATGAATTACCCTATGCCAAGTTACAGAAATGTCAAGCATACGGTATGATCTACTACTACCGAACTGGAGAAGCAAAACTGACCGCACAGACCGATCTGAAGATTGTAGAGCAACGTAAGCAGCAGATTAGTTTGGAATTTTGATGATGCCACGTGTTGGGGAGATGACAAAATGCATCTTCTGGTCACGGCGATTGGCAGGCACCTTATCCACCAATTGGAAGTCGTAGCATACTCCAACTAGCGTGGTACGGGAAGCAAGCGCGTTGACAAAACGATCATAGTAACCTCCGCCCCGCCCCAAGCGATTGCCTGCAGAATCAAAGCCCACTCCTGGAACCAAAATAAGATCAATATGCCCAGTATAAGGTGCAGTAGTAGGCTCAGGAATATTAAACTTACCACGATGCATCTTGGCATTGCCCTCATATGGGCAAGCCGTCATAAACTTACGGTGTACAACTGGAAAAAGAAAAATCTTCTCTTTTTTATACTTTTTGATTAAAGACAAAAGCTCTACCTCGTTGTGAGTAGGATAATAGATTAGTACCGATTTGGCTGCCTGAAAAGCAGGCAACTGCTCCAAATGTGATACAACAACAGCCGAATTTTCCTCAATTTGCTCCTTGGTTAAGATTCGACGCTTCTGCGCTAACAACTCACGCATTTTATTCTTTTCACGAAGCAACTTTTTGCTTGGAAAGAGGTTACTAATATCTAAAAGTAATGATTCGAAAAGCATGATTCCTACAAAAAAACGTACAAAAGTACTACTTTTTTTGCACGTATGCAAAAAAAGTAGTATCTTTGTGCGAAATTTTGTGCTTATGCGATATTTTATCCACATATTACTAGTATTTATAAGTGTAATTTTGGTTGGTTGCAACCAAGAAACTAACCAGACGACTACTTCTTCCGATGCCAGAGTCAAGAACTTTACATTCTACAAAGACACTATCAATCCTGGTTTAACCGCAGCCATTTATAAGGTAGAGCACCGTAGTGATACTGGGTTGATATACAATGTAGATTCGTTGTTATTTGGCACAAAAATAGATAGCGCTGTTCCATACATAACTTATATGGCAACGCCAGGATCAGCCACCTATATCTTGCCAGATACAACCATAGAGAGTACTGGTGCTGATACCATTAATTTCACGAAAAAACCTATTTATTTACACGTAATATCATCGGATCTAGAGAACGAGAAATGGTATCGCATTGCAATTAGTGTACATCAAGCCGATCCAGAATTGTATGTATGGGAGCAAATGACGGAGCGTATTTTTGCCGAGCAGAACTGCGAGACCAAAGCCTTCTTCCATAAAGGTGGGTTGCTCACATTGATGAATAATGGTATGTCTACACAGGCATACCAATCCACTAACGGTAGCGATTGGGCACAATTAAGCAGTCATATATCAACGCTACCCACCCCATGTCATGTGCGCGATATAGTACAACACAATGATACCCTATACTATATAGACAACAATGCACTATATCGTTCTACCGATGGCGTGACTTGGATTAAATGGGTAAACTCAGCAATCGAATATGAACTAGTGAATATGGTATTGAGCTATGCAGGAAAAGCATGGTGTCTGGTACAAAACGTAAATAATGAATTACAATTAGCCACAATCGCACAAGATAGTATAGCTGTGATGGATCAACTAGTAGGCTACAAAAATGGCATATTGCCATCTAATTTTCCTATCAGCGACTTTGCAGCATTATCGTTTAGCAGTAGCAGTGAACGTCCACGCGCCATGATTGTAGGAGGACGTGATATACAAGGCAACGTGGTTAACACAAGATGGAATATAGAATATGCTGCCACAGATGGATATCGTATGAAAGACTTCTCCATCGCACAACCTAGCTTCAAATCGCTGACTGGCATTTCGATTATTCAATACGAAAATCGCCTCATTATGTTTGGCGGTACAGATAGTAATCTGAAATGGCGTAGTGATATGCTATACTCGGATGATGAAGGCATGAACTGGTATGTACCTGACACGGCGCATAATAAATTGCCAGACACCTATATCACCCGACAAAATCAGAGTGTAGTGACAGACAATAAGCAAAACATCTATATTATAGGTGGTCAATCGCAAACAAAATCACTCAGCGATGTATATCGCGGATTTCTCAATTCAGCAAAATGGGAGTAATGGATAACATTCGCAGTGTCATACAAACCGAGTTTAAGCAGTTTGAAGCTGTTTTTGCCGAAATACTACAGTCGGATAATCCCTTACTAAGCGAAGTGTTAGACTACGTTTATACCAAACGTGGTAAACAGTTGCGCCCCATCATGGTATTATTATCGGCAGGACTATGCAGAGGCATTACAGACAAGACTATACAAACGGCAGTTAGCTTGGAACTGATGCACACCGCATCGCTGATGCACGATGACGTAGTGGATGACACACCAATACGCAGAGGGGACAAGGCGATTCATGAGAAATGGAACAATAAAATAGCCATTCTGGTTGGCGACTTTATGCTATCTAAGTCCATCGAACTATTGTCATCAGTTCGCAATACGACTATCCTAAACATTGTATCAGACATGTGTGCTTCGCTTACCTCTGGTGAGCTACTGCAACTACATGCAGGCGAATCAATGTGGATTAATGAAGAACAATACCTGCAAGTAATAAAGCATAAAACGGCACACCTATTCTCAGCATGTAGTGAAGCAGGTGCTGTGAGCGCAGGTGCCACCAACAGACAACAGAATGCTATGCGACAATTTGGTATGTACTTGGGATTGTGCTTTCAGTTGAAAGATGATGTATTTGATTATTCAGATATCGAAGACTTGGGCAAACCTACCATGAATGACCTGCGCGATGGCAAGGCCACGATACCTATCATCAAATCGCTGCAACGCGCCACAAGAGAAGAGGCAAATCAAATCAAAGAATTAGCCGAGTCATTAGCCAATGACTCTCAACATATTGATGCGTTTGAGGCAGAGCAAGAAATTCGCTCGTTTGTGTTGCGTTACGATGGTATTCGCTATGCCCATCAACTGATGGAAAAATATCGCAAGAAAGCAATAGATACTCTCCAAATTTTCCCAGATAATAAATACAAAGAAAGTCTAATCGGGCTACTAGACTACGCTATTCAGCGTATGCACTAATTTTGTGTTAGGCACATATCATAGTCATCCTACTGCACTCATAGTGATCCCTTGGGGAAGTGATAGGAATAGTGCGTGTATTGTCCGTGTATTGTGCGTCTATTGTGCGTGAATAGTGCGTGAATAGTGCGTAGTTAGTAAGAGATTAAGCAATATAATCGCTGATTTTCTCGAGGATATCTTCCTGCAATTTTTCATCAGATAATGTGCGCACCACATCATCAAAAAACGCACAAAGCAGCAGTTTGCGTGCCGTTTCGCGGCTAATACAGCGTTGCTGCATGTAGAAAAGCGCTGAATCGTCGAGTTGTCCTGTAGTAGCACCGTGGCTTGCTTTGACATCATCAGCATAGATCTCGAGTTGCGGTTCGGTAGTCATCTCTGCTTGGCGCGAGAGTAATATATTGCGGTTGGTTTGGTATGCCTCTATTTGTTGCGCATCAGGCAATATCTTTAGTTCGCCCTTGAAAGAAGCCTTTGACTCATCATCCAAAACAAACTTGAAGAGTTGCGATGAATAGCCCCCGCCTACATTATGAAGCACGCGTGTGGTAAGATGATGTTGCTGTTGTGAGTGCAAGAGAGCAAGTCCATACATCTCGGTCTTACAGCCTGTTGCTTTATGTTCTACCGTGATGGCGGTATGCCATTGGGCTTCATCGTTGGGATGAGGCAATGCAATTACATGTAGCAGGAGGGTGGAGTTGGCCTCTTGAATGATATGCCAATTGGTATCAGGCTCGTTGAGCAAGATAATCTCACGATGTTCGCCAGGATGTAGAATGATTTCGTTCAACATTGTTCAAGATGGTTCAAGGTTGTTCATTAAGAAAGGCATAGCCTTTGTCTTCGAGTTCGAGTGCAAGTTCTTTGCCGCCTGTACGAACAATCTTGCCGTCAGCTAAGACATGTACGAAATCAGGTACGATATAATCCAGCAAGCGTTGGTAGTGAGTAATAACGATGGAAGCTGTATGAGGCGTTTTGAGTGCATTGACACCTTCAGCGACAATACGCAGCGCATCAATATCCAATCCAGAATCCGTCTCATCAAGAATGGATAGGCAAGGTTCGAGCATTGCCATTTGGAAGATCTCATTGCGTTTCTTCTCACCTCCCGAAAATCCCTCATTGACAGAGCGTTTGGTAAGGCGATTATCCATACCAACAAGGGCTTTTTTCTCGCGCATGAGTTTGAGAAAATCGGTGGCAGAGAGAGCAGGTTTGCCCTCGTGCTTACGCTTCTCGTTGACAGCAGTACGCATGAAATTGACCATTGATACACCTGGTATCTCCACAGGATATTGGAAAGACAGGAACATACCCTCGCGCGCACGCTCCTCAGGTGACATGGTTAGGAGGTTCTTGCCACGGAAGAAGACTTCGCCAGCAGTGACAGTATATGCAGGATGACCCGTAAGGACGTTAGAAAGGGTGGATTTACCTGCGCCATTGGGACCCATGATAGCATGTACCTCGCCCTCATTGACGGTGAGGTTAAGCCCCTTAAGTATTTCTTTGCCAGCAATAGTGGCATGTAGATTCTTTATTTCGAGCATATCGTTGTTAATACAGTCTCTCCGACTGCCTGTAAGGTTTGTTTGTTGATATTTTGCATATTATCTTGACGAGTATGCCACCACTCGGCAAACCCCGTCTCTGTATTCGGCTTGTAATCAATGATATCCACGCATGGGATTCCTGCTATAGTATTGACATAGTAGTGATCATCAGTAATGGGGTAATAAGTGGACTGCTGCACGAAATAGCGTGCATATCCCAATTGGGCAGCAGTGCGCCATATCTTTTCGACATACCCACTTGCATACATCGTAGAGAAATACTCCCGTGGGAAAGTGGCAGAAGGGTCGCCCACCATATCAAGGAGGATACCGTATTGGCAGTTAACAGTTGGCTGTTGAGAGTTGACAGTTGATTGTTTATACTCTTTAGCCCAGTATTGGCTGCCGAGGCACCAAGTATGTTCACGTTGCTTGCCCGTATAGTGGGTAGGGGTGCCCATATCCTCGCAATCGAAGAAGACAATCTGCAAATTAGGTACGTATTCACCTTTGTCTTTGAGTATTGCACATTGGCGCAAGACCTCTAAAATGATTCCCACTCCACTCGCACCATCATTCGCTCCTGGTACGAAATAAAAACGGTCTTCGTAATTCGTCTCCTCATCGGTCCATGGGCGCGTGTCCCAATGTGCACAGAGAAGAATGGTATGAGATGCCGTTCCTTCGAAATAACTCACGATATTACGAATGGGCTGTTGTTCGCCTGCATAGTTAGGCATTGTACCATATTGATTATGGACTTGTGCACCGAAGTACGCTAGTTTACGAACAAGCCAATCACCGCAAGCAGCATGCTCATCAGAGCCAGGCACACGTGCTCCAAAAGCCACCTGTTGGGCGATATACGTATATGCAGAGTCCGCTGAAAAAGTACAGCGGACATCTGTAGGTGTCTTAGTTTTAGTCTGACAAGAGAGCAAAACTATCGATATAGCAATATATAATAACTGTCTATAAATCAAGCTAGTGTATATTCAATTCGCTAACCGAACGATGGTTCTGGATAGCCAGAATAGTTTGCGCGATAGGTTTAGCCATAGATGCGATGCTAACCTTTTGGCAACGCTCTTTGTTGAATGGAATAGAATCGGTGAATACCAATTCCTCCAATGCGGAATTCGCTACGCGGTCGCAAGCAGGACCTGACATTAACCCGTGGCTTACCAGCGCACGAACCGATTTCGCTCCAGCCTCCTTCATTACTTCAGCTGCCTTGCAAAGAGTACCTGCAGTATCAGCAATATCATCAATAATAACCACATTTTTGTCCTTCACATCACCTAGCACACGCATCTCACCAATTTGGTTGGCATTAGGACGATGCTTATAGCAGATAACCATAGGTACATCTTGCTTCGTTAGTTCGGTGAGTTTCTTAGCAAAGACGGATGCACGTTTGGTACCACCAACGTCAGGCGAAGCTACGATAAGGTTGTCGAGTTTGAGACTTTGTACATAGTTAGCCAATACGTTGGCCCCATATAGGTGATCCACAGGTATGTCAAAGAAACCCTGGATTTGGTCAGCATGGAGATCCACTGTTATCACGCGGTCAACGCCTACGCCTTGCAACAAGTTAGCACATACTTTCGCACCAATGGATACACGTGGTTTGTCCTTACGGTCTTGGCGAGCCCAACCAAAATATGGAATGACTGCAATTACTTTATAGGCACTAGCGCGCTTAGCGGCATCAATTGCTAGTAGGAGTTCCATAATATTGTCACTACTAGGGCAAGTGGATTGCACAATATACACCGACTGACCACGCACGGACTCTTCGAAACTTACGGCAAACTCACCGTCAGAAAAACGAGCAATTTGGATATTACCTAAAGAACATCCTAAATACTCACACATACGTTTAGCGAGCTCACCTCCTTGAGAAAGAGCAAAAACTTTGTAAGGGCTTGTTTCCACTATCATGACAAACTGGTTTTTTATTGATTATTTTTGAATTAGACTGCAAAAGTACTGCTTTTTTTTGAATTTTGCAAATGTTATTTGTATATTTCAATAAAAAATAGTAACTTTGCACGGAATTTGTATAGTGCTTAATATGACCAACAAAGAATTATACCGTGAATTATGCATTAGCAACGACTCAATTCCTCTATTTATGAAGGATTGGTGGATGGATGCAGTATGTGCAGGAAAACAGTGGGATGTGCTACTCAGCCAAGACTCTAATGGTAAAATTCAAGCCGCTATGCCCTATTTGATTCGTAAACGGGCTTGGGTAAACTATATTATTATGCCACAGATGACCCAAACCGGAGGTATTTGGTTGCGCGAAGACATAGCAGAAGATTCTGTGCAAGTAAGTGGCATATGTCAAGAATTTGTTCAACAGTTGGGGGCAATGAACCTAAGTTATTATTACCAACAATACCCCATCAATAGTCCCGCAGCAGAAGCTATGGAAGCATGTGGCTTCAAGAAACGCGAACGTATCACGTACCGCATTGAGGATTTGTCGAATCTAGATGAAGTTATTGATGCCTTTTCTAAAAATAAAAAACGCCAACTTCAGAAAGCTCTATCGTTGCATGTTGATATGACAATGTCAACAGAAGGTTTTTATCGTTTTCATCGTCAATGCCTATTAGCCCAAGGAAAACAGATCAGTTATACGCGAGAGTTTTTACTTGTATTGGAGCGTAAAACAGCACGACACAAAAAAAGCGAGATTATCGCCATTTGTAATGCTGATAATCAAGTATTAGCTGCCGCATTTTTAGTTTGGGATAAACATAGCATGTATTATTTGATCCCATGTTACGACCTTCACTACAAAGACTCAGGTGCAAGCGCATTGCTAGTGCTTGAAGCTATTAAATTGGCACGACAAAAGGGTGTGGCATTTGATTTTGAAGGTAGTATGATTAGAGGTGTTGCCAACCATTACAAGCAGTTTGGGAGTACAGCGACACGCTATTGTAGTGTGGAAAAATATTATCATTGGTGGTTCTGGTTCGCCAAAGTCTATAATTGGTTAAGAGAAAGGAAGATGCGATAGTATCCATCACAAAGGATGAGCAGTAAACATATCATATTTCTCCAATCCGCACATTATTCAACCGATGAGCGCGTGCTATATCATCAGGCAGCAACACTACGCAGAGCAGGCCATACTGTAGCGATTTACGGTATGGAAACTTTTGCGCATTTCTCCACTTTACCTGCGGATATTTATATTGTAGATACCCCACGAGCTATGTGGAAGATTAAGCATACCTCCGCTCAAATTATCTATGATGTTACCGAATGGTATCCCTCTAAAAAGAATTTGAGGAATATTCGTTTAGGTAAAGTCAGCAAGGCACTACTAATGTTCATTGCAAATTTATGGGCAGGGCATCGAGCAAATGCATTTATATTTGGGGAAGAGGATAAAGCGAAACCTTTTCAGCGATTATTCCCAAAGAAACCAGCTATCGCACTATCGTATTATCCTGATTTAAAATACATTAAACCAAGACCCCATGTTAAAAGCATTTCTCAAAAATGTCGTATGCTTTATGCAGGCGCATTAACAAAGGAGAAAGGGTGGCTGCGTGTGCAAGAAATAGTTCAAACTATTGCAGAGAAATATCCTCATACAACATTCCAGTTGGATGTGATTACGCGCGATGAATGGTCAGACAATTTAAGCCAAGTCAACCTAACAATCAACATATTGCCATTTATGTCCTTTGAAGATTTTTGTGAACAGATTACCCAATATGACCTATTTTTAGATCTCCGCGATATTGATATGGAAAATACGCGATGTCTGCCTATCAAACTTTTTTATTACATCGCATGCGGGCGCCCCGCTATATACTCCAATCTGAACGCTATAAAAAAAGGCTTCCCTGAGGTAGAGCAGTGCACCCAACTTGTCGCTAATAGTGCAGAAGCAGTTGAAGCTATTGAAATATATATGAATGATAATCGCTATCATGAGCATTGTACTAACGCCAGTAGATTAGCAACAGATAAATATAACTGGAATAAACTCACATCTCATTTCACCCGATTCATTGATGAATTATAGACATATTATATTAACCCGTTTTAATCTACAATATGCTTTAGGAAGCGATATTCACATACAACCCGCTTGGTTGGAGGAACGCTTTCGATTATTTGAGGCCTATTGTTTACCATCCATTACAGGACAGACAAGCCAAAACTTCACATGGATTATCCTAGTTCATGACCAGACACCTACCATATACAAACAACGACTTGAGCGACATGTACAAACCTATCCCATAATTAAAATTGAATACTGTTCGTACTACGATGACATAAATATATTATACCAAAATATAGGGAGAAAGTATACAGAACATTATGATTATTTATTATCCACAAGAATGGATAGCGATGATATGCTAGCACTTGATTTTGTAGAGATACTGCAATCCCATTTGCAGTATCTCGAAAATTCAGCAACTATCATATCATTTCCAAAAGGCATTCAGTGGTTTGAAACAAAAGATATTGCATATGCCATTATATATCCTAAGAATCATTTTCTTAGTTTCTTAGAACCACAAAATAGAATTCGCACTAGTTTGGGGATAGACCATACCAAAATAGATACAACTCAACTCACCCAAATTTCCTTAAATGCTATGTGGTGTGAAATTGTACATAGAAATAATATTTGCAATGGATATTTTCCAGAATATCGCTATTCTACCCATATACAACCACGCCCATATCCTACACTCATAGGCACATCCCATACGATGCGGCAACATGTATTTCTATTAAAACAGAAGATTATTTTTCGCTACCACCAATTGCTACGTTTTTGGAAGAACGGATTTGGGCATCGTAACGCACAGTAAGGGTAAGCAGCCAAATATATTGAGCCGTAACAGCCAGGCAACTTCCTAAAGAATAGCCAATTATTGATATAGAAAAATCCTTTACAACTGCACCTATTATTACCCCGATAGTACGAAGCAGTGCAGTTAGCATTTCAAAAACAAAACCAATCTTTTGCCTGAAAAATATATCCGATAAAAAGCCTGTACTAGACGTTAGCACACTGCTTAATAACCATGGTAGCATCCAACGCAGATATACGCCTGTATTATCCCAACCCTCGCCCAAAAACAATAGCGTCAAATCAGGCATAAACCAATACAGCACACAAAATAATGGGATTCCCGTCAGAAGCACAATCAACGTGAAACGACGGAAATAAGAACCTATCAACAAGTTGTTATTAACGCGCTCAGTAGTATATTGATATAATACTTGATAAATAGATTTCGAAACCATACTGATAGGCATAAACCCTAATAGCAAAGCCATACTCCACCAACCCACATACTGCGATCCAAACAAAGGTGTTAGTAATAACACAGGTAGTTGACCTGCTAACATGTTCACAAAACTACGTGGTAAAGAATATAACGGAAAATTTCTATACTTTTTAGCTGTCGCCCATATTTCTTTGCTATTATACTTCCTTTTAAATAGCCTCATAAACGATTTCCACGCTGTCATAAGCAAAGCTAGGAAAGGAGCAAATACCACAGAACAAATCATACCTCCACTTAATAGGCCTGCATAACCAAAGCCTAATTTACCACCTGCCGATAAAATACTCTGTGATAATTGATAATAAGTGATGCGGTTATAGCGAGTTGAACGTATATACCAATAATTTAATATATTCCATCCCCCTGACACAAGAACCAAAATGGGCATCATCCAATAATACTTGGCCAAGGCAGGTACGTCAAATAGCCGTGCTATATCTGCGGCAAAAATCACACTAAGTGATGTTAGCAACACAACAAATAATAATATTGAAATACAAACATATACAACATTTAGCCCTTCTTTCCTATCTTTGGGTAGTACTATAGCATTATAATATTCTGCAGTAGAAAAGATGACTAGTACACCACTTATACTCAAGAATAAATTTAGAACACCAAAGTCTTCGGGCGCGTACATACGCGTTAGAATAGGGTACACCACCAAACCAATGACCTGCGCCACTACGTTGGCAGAAAGCAATTTGGCAAAATTGCGTATACCCGAAGATTTTACTAATGACATCTTATTCATTTCGGCTGCAAAAGTACAACTTTTATCGCAAAAATACAACTATTTGCAAGAAAATTTATAAAAATCAACAATATATTTGTTTATTTCAAAAAAAAGCAGTAAATTTGCACGCTGAAAGGATAATGTGTCTTTTCCATAAAAACGCGACTGAATTTTAAATTTAATCTATATGCAACTGAAAAAATCACCTAACGCAAGCTTAGAAGACAAGAAGTTAACCTATGTACTCATAGGTCTTGTGCTTGTATTGAGCATCTGCTATGTTGCTTTCGAATGGACAGAGAAGGAAGTAACAAAGTACGAAGTAACAGACACCGATTTCTTCTTTGAAGAAGAGATTGACATTCAACAAACCACTCAAGAGACTCCACCACCACCTCCACCACCAGCAGTACAAGAAGTAGAAGTGTTGAACGTGGTAGAAGATGATGTTGAGGTTGAGACTATCGAAATCAACACTGAGGACGATAAAGATGTAGAGGTTGTCATTGCTCCTCCAGTTGAAGCTCCTGTAGAAGAAGAGGAAGAAGAGGTCATCTTCGTGGTTGTAGAGTCTATGCCAGAGTTTCCTGGTGGTCAACAAGCACTCTTCAAGTATCTTGGTGAGAACGTGAAGTATCCTGTTATCGCTCAAGAGAATGGCATCCAAGGTCGTGTAATTTGCCAATTTGTGGTGAACAAAGATGGTAGTATCGTGGATGCTGTGGTGGTACGTTCTTCTGGCGAGCTTTCACTTGACAAAGAGGCACTTCGCGTAATTAATTCTATGCCTAAGTGGAAACCTGGCAAGCAACGTGGTAAACCTGTACGCGTGAAATATACCGTACCTGTAAACTTCCGTTTGCAATAATAATCGAGTTATTCTTGAGATGGATTTATCCATCCAAAATATAGAATTCTGTAAGGGTGTCGGCGCTAAGTGTGCCGACATTCTTCGTAAAGAGCTCGGAGTAAAGTCCGCGCTCGATATGCTATACCAGTTTCCGTACAAGTATATTGACCGCAGCCGATTCTATTTCATCCATGAGATTGATGACGAGGACACCTATGTGCAAATCATTGGTCACATCACCGAGTGGCACACCATTGGTACGGGCGCTGGAGCACGCCTATCAGCCACTTTCACCGACGGACGACATACCATCGAACTAGTATGGTTCAAAGGCATCAAGTACCTCAAACTAGAGCGCAATACCCAGTATCTGCTTTTCGGTAAACCCTCACGTTTCAACCATCAGTACAATTTCGTACACCCCGAACTCACTCCTATGGCAAAGGTCAAGCCAGAGATGACCAAAGGACTTGAGCCTTACTACAACACCACCGAGGGTATGAAACGTGCAGGACTCAACTCCAAAGCCATTCGCAACATCACCGCCGAACTTATGCCATTATTGCGCCAGGGTGGTGTGCGCGAAACGCTAGGCATTGATCTCATTGAGCAGCAACACCTCATGCCGCTCACCGAAGCGTTGGCGAACATCCACTTCCCGAAAGACCAAATCGCCATGCAGAAGGCACGCGAGCGAATGAAGTTTGAGGAACTCTTCTATATTCAGATGCAGATTCTGCGCCAGATGAAGCGCCGCGAGCAGAACGAGGGTTTTCGCATGCCTATCGTAGGTAAGGCTTTCCATGCCCAATACAATGCCCTACCCTATGCGCTCACAAACGCACAGAAGCGAGTGTTGCGTGAGATACAGAGCGACCTCAAGTCGGGCAAACAGATGAATCGCCTGCTGCAAGGCGATGTAGGAAGCGGCAAAACCATCGTAGCACTATTGACCGCGTTACTCGCCGTGGACAACGGCTATCAAGCCTGCATCATGGCGCCCACCGAAATCCTCGCTAATCAGCACTATGAGACAGTCAAGTTATTGTTGGATAAAGCACAAGACGCTAATTGTCAACTGCCAACTGTCAACTGTCAACTACTAACTGGTTCTACCACCGCCAAGCAGCGCATACCTCTGCACGAGCAGCTACGCAACGGAGAAATAGACATACTCATTGGCACGCATGCACTGATTGAGAAAGAGGTGCAGTTTGCCAACCTCGGACTATGTATCATTGATGAGCAACATCGCTTTGGTGTGGCGCAACGTGCCAAACTATGGGAGAAGAACATTCGTCCGCCACATGTGCTCGTGATGACCGCCACCCCTATCCCTCGCACTTTGGCGATGACTGTTTACGGAGATTTGCACGTGAGTATCATTGATGAATTGCCCCCTGGACGCAAGCCTGTGCACACACTGCATTATAATATTGAGCGCCGCACGACTATCAATCAGTTTATTACGCAGCAGATTGATATGGGCAGACAAGTATATGTAGTGTTCCCTCTCATCAAAGAGAACGAGAAACTAGACTTGCAAGACCTTCAAAACGGCTATAATACCCTCTGCCAAACTTTCCCACAATATAAAATCTCCATGGTGCATGGGCAGATGCGTGCCAAGGACAAAGATGAGCAAATGCAGCGTTTTGCGAGTGGCGAAACGCAGATACTCGTAGCCACCACCGTCATTGAAGTAGGTGTGAATGTACCCAATGCCAGCGTGATGATTATTGAGAACGCCGAGCGTTTCGGACTGAGCCAACTCCACCAACTGCGCGGTCGCGTAGGTCGCGGAGCTGACCAGAGTTATTGCCTGCTACTCACCAAACTCGAACTGAGTAAGGATACTCGCAAACGTATGGATATTATGGTAGCCACCAATGATGGTTTCCGTATCGCGGAAGCCGATTTGCAATTGCGTGGTCCTGGCGACCTCGAAGGTACGCAGCAGTCGGGCTTGCCATTTGAATTGCGTATCGCGAGTCTTACCCACGATGGTCAGATCTTAGATGTTGCTCGTCAAGCAGCAATGGCTATTCTTGATGCCGACCCGCTCCTCGACGAGATGCACAATCGCATCTATAAACAACGGCTTGACCATCTGCGTCAAACCGTCGTTAATTGGGGAGAAATCTCCTGATATTGTTTAGCATTTCCGCTCCCTTCAAGTCCCCTTCGGGCTACGCGACCACTTCGCGACCACTAGAGCCTATCTAGAGCCTATTTAGAGCCTATCTAGAGCCGATATGTATCCTATCTCCTATAAGCGGAACGCCGTCCTTATCTCCCATATGGTGGGCGCCCACCGCTCTCATACATCTGCTGTTGCCATGCGGCAGCACCAGTGGCCTTCAAACTACCCATACGATTGAGTTTATAGGTAAAGGTCAACATGGCGTAGGTAGGCAAGGTATTGAACTTCTGGTAACTTACACTCGTTTCGTTGACCGTTTGTACGATATTCTTCTTATCGTTCAAGAGGTCGTACACCTTGAGAGTGAGTGTGGAGTTCTTCCAAGTCTTGTCTATCGAGAAGTTCCAAATGAGTTCATTCACATCGGTGAGCCCCTGATAACCGCTACGCGAGGTATAAGCGATATCTGTGGCTATATTCCACGATTTAGGTAAATGGAACGTGACATCGCCCGAGATAATCCAATCACCAATATGGCTAATGTTCTTCTTGTTGAGCGAGTTGTGGGTCAGCGAATAGACATTGGTATTCTTCACGCCTATATCCACTATCTTATGAGTAAAGCGAAGGGTCAAGTCACTACTCATGCGGAAGTTACCCGTCTTGGAAGCATCGCCTAAAGGCAATTGATCGGCAGCAATCAGTTGCGCTATCTCATCGGCATCCTGCTCACGGAGCACATACGCCACACGTTGGTTGTAGCTTACGGCTGTACGCGAGTGGAATTGGAACATCTTATTGCAGAAAGGTGTGTTGGACATAAAATGCGCACCCACATACCATGGTATCATCTCCGAATTAACCGTCTGCATATAGCGTTTACCCGTCTGGTCGTAGATGGTATTATTGGTCAGTGCATCTTGTGTGAGGTTGGCATTCATACCCACCATCATACTGGAGAACTTCTCCTGATTGAACTTCGAATACATCGCAAAGATATTGTGGCTGAAGGCAGGATTCAGTCCTAAGTTACCCACTGTCTCGTTCATCGCGTCGGAGTTGTTGCGCACAGGTTCCATCTGTTGGATAGTAGGCTGATTGACACGACCGCGATAGACGATGCGGGCAAACTCCTTTTGTCCGAACTTATAGCGAAAGCGCACGTTTGGCGACCAGTTCCATCTGTTATATAAGGTATCGCGCGCGAGGGTGTTGCCATAGTAGGTGGTAGAATGTGTCTGTGTAGCCAGCACACGCGCACCAGCGGTGAGGTCCATCTTCTCGTTTACCCAGCGATAGTTGAGTTCCAATTGCTCGGTGTACATATCGTTGGTGAGGGCATTGGAATAGACACTATCGTATTCATAGTTGCCAGTAATACTATCCATAGAATATTGGTCTTTCACCGAATTGCGGTTGCTACCCGAAAGCGAAAGCACCGTTTCGATAAAGTGGTTCTTCCCATAGATTGGCTCGACGAACGATGTACGCAGCGAGTAGCTGAGGGCATTGTTGTGCGAGAGGGTGTTTTGGTCCACAAGTGCCACATTAGTTAGATTATCAAAGGCATAGGTATCGGTCTCGCCTTTGGTATTCTTGAACGTCACGTTCGCACGCATCGTGAGACTGCGACCGGGTTTAGCAAACTTATGGTTGTAGGTCGCACGAATAGCCGCAGAAATATCCTCTTGCAGACTGTTCTGATTTTGATAGCCGTCGTTGATCAGCACCGAGTCGCGCTCGTAGGTATAGTCGTTGGTCTGTGCGTAGCGCGAGTTGGAGTAGCTGATTTGTGGGCGAAGGATGACCTTGTTCATGGAGTCAATCTGATACTCCATCTCTAGACGCATCTGAGCATCCCATGCATGGGTCACTTTGTTGGTGGAGTCTTGGTCAATATAGGTTGCCTCCTCGCTGTAACTCTCCTTTTGCGACTGGGTACGCGTGTCATTTACCGAGTGATTCAGCGTAGCATCACCACCGAGTAGCAGTTCGGTTTTATCGTCTTTCTTGTCTAACTTGCCAGTCAAGTCTATATTGGTGTTCACACCCAAGTTCTCAGACGCTGTGATACCTGCGTTTTGTCCGCCGAACCAACCGCGTCCGCGACGTGAGCGAATCTCGTTGGTGTTGTTGGCACTACCTATAATAGTTGTCTGACTCTCACCTAATAGCAGGTTGGTGAATATATTGGCATTGTAGCGCGCATCATTCTCCAAGAAATGCACCATACGCGCAGCATCCGTTGCACCATATGCTGGATTGCCATAGTCGAACCACCCACCGTCATCCGTCACAAGGTCTGTGCCTAGTGCGCCAGAGTAGTTGCCAAACACACCTTTCTTGCGGTCTTTCTTCAGACTGAGATTGATGATACGCTCCGTCTCATCGTCCTCAAAACCAGTCAGTTTAGCCATTTCACTCTTCTCATCAATAACCTGAATCTTCTCAATCATATCGGCTGGGATATTCTTCGTAGCGGTCTGCACATCGTCGCCAAAGAATTTCTTACCATCGATGCGCACACCCTTAATCTCCTCACCATTGATGGTCACATTACCCTCTTTGTCCACCTCCACGCCATTCATCTTCTTGAGCAGTTCCTCTACGGTGGCGGTTTCTGCCACTTGGTAGGCAGCGGTGTTGTATTCGATGGTATCACCCTTGACGGTCATCTCCGCTGCTTTGCCCTGTACGCTAACCTCTGCTAACTCTTGCACTTGCTCCGTCAATCGTATTGCAGGCAAGTCTAAATCGGCGTTCTTCATCTCCACCCATTGGCTATGCTCATTGTATCCTACCGATGATACTAGCAAACGGTACTTACCTGCACGGATATTGCTGAGGATGAATAGTCCATCGTAATAAGTTTGTGCACCCTGCACCATAGTAGAGTCGCCACCCTCGTATGCGAACAAACGCACAGTAGCCATCTCCACGGGCTGTCCATCTGTTTTAGAGAGGATTGTTCCTGACAATGTCTTCTGCGCCATAGCTGTGGCTGCAGCTACGCATAATAAGAATATGATTGTAATCTTTTTCATCGAAATCTCTTTTTATCACGTATATACATTGTCAAAAACTATGCCAAATCAAGTTTTATGAATTATTAATAATTTATAAATTTAGTGAAAGAACCTTAAAAATAAGTATATTTGGATTGTGCTAGGAAAGTATTGGAATCACCTATTAATAACCTATTAACCACCTATTAATCACCTATTACTTAATAAGAGAGTTAGGAGTTGAAAAAAGAAAGTTAAAAATTGAGAATTGTGACAAGTAGAGTTGAGAGATGATGTGGTGAATGTTTTGTCAGAGCTTAGAAAGGATAAAATCTATTCATTTTTGAAAATAATACGTACTAAACTTGCGTATTTGCATTTTTTGTTGTAACTTTGTAGCGAATTTGGGAAATTGTGTACAATATTCATTTTTCTACATTTATTTGTCGTTATGTTGGAGTACGAAGGTTTGTTTTTTAAGGAGAGTATTTCTGCAGAAGAGATACAAAAGCAAGTAGCTCGCGTAGCTCAAGAAATCAACGCGGACTATGCAGGCAAAGAGCCACTATTTGTGTGCGTACTAAATGGTGCATTTATGTATGCATCAGACTTGATGAAGCATATTAGTTTGCCTGCAGAAATCACGTTTGTTCGTTTGAAATCATATGAAGGTACCGAAACAACAGGCAAAGTAGACATGCTGATTCCATTGCAGGTGGATGTGAAAGGACGCGATGTGATTGTGGTAGAAGATATTGTGGATACGGGTATCACCATGCGTGCGTTTATGAATAATTTGCGTGAGATGGGAGCCACTTCAGTGGCTTTAACATCATTTTTGTATAAGCCAGAATCGCTACGTTACGAAGAGGTAAAACCCAAATACTATGGATTGGCTATTCCACCTGCGTTTATCATAGGTTATGGGCTGGACATCAATGAGAAAGCACGCAATTTGGATGCAATTTATAGTAAGGTTTAGAGTTTAGTTTTTAGAGAAGATGAAGACTCCAGAGCAATTTGATATTGTGGCAAGTAAATGCCGCAGAATTTATGAACTGAAAATGAAGGACTACGGTCCAAGTTGGCGTATCATGCGTCCGCAAACCGTTAATGATCAGTTATTTATCAAGGCAAAGCGTGTTCGCGAGATTGAACAAACAGGTGTGAACATGGTAGGCGAGAGTATTGAAGGCGAGATGATGGCTATTGTGAACTATAGCATCATCGGCTTGATACAGTTGCACGAAGGCTTTGCCGATTCTGTGGATATGACCGCTGAGCGCGCTATTGAACTATACGACCACTACATGGCAGAGGCGAAAGCACTGATGCTCAAGAAGAACCACGACTATGGCGAAGCATGGAGAGATATGTTTGCGAGCAGTTTGACGGACATTATTCTCACAAAAATCAATCGCAATAAGTCAATTACTGCCAATGATAATCAAACATTGATTTCTGAAGGCGCGGATGGCAACTATTTCGACATGCTGAATTATGCAGTGTTTTACCTAATTAAATTGATGGAAAATGAAGCAAATTAAAACAATTATCGCCGCTATCTGCCGCACATTGCTAGGTGTGGTATTTGTATTCTCTGGTGTGGTCAAGGCTATTGACCCATTGGGTACGGTATATAAGATTGAAGATTATTTGAAGGCCTTTGGCGGTTTCTTTACCGACTTGCTGCCTATGGCAGAGGTGGCTGCTTGGGGGCTGATTATATTGGAGTTGCTATTGGGTGTGTGCATGGTATTGAACGTGCGCACAAAGTGGACGGCATGGATTGCGTTGGCATTCTACTGTGTGATGACCCCACTGACATTGTATATTGCGCTGACCAATCCTGTAAGCGACTGCGGATGCTTTGGCGATGCCGTTGTACTGACTAACTGGCAAACATTCTGGAAGAATGTCGTGCTGATTATATTGGCTATCGTGTTAGTAGGGCTACGCAAGAGTGTTCGTCCGCTATGGAGTTGGTGGATGGAGGTAGTGATTGCTGCGACGACTATTGCTGCAGCCATCGCCTTTATGACATGGACAAAACAGCATTTGCCAATAGCAGATTTCCGTCCGTATAAGATTGGTAATCACTTACCTACACTAATGGAGTATCCAGAAGATGCAGAGCCCGATCAGTATGAATTTTCGTTTGTATATGCGAAAGACGGCGTAGAGCAGACGTTTACACTGGAAAACTATCCAAAGGGCGACAGCACATGGACATTCGTACGTCAAGAGTCGAAACTCATCAAGAAAGGCTATGAGCCACCTATCCATGATTTTGAAATCATGAATGCAGATTACGAGGATATCACATGGGATATCCTGGAGAGCGAAGAACCCGTGACGTTGGTGGTGATGTATGACCTTGCTAAAGCTGACAAAAAACAGATGGCAAAAGTGGAGGCGTTGTTGGATGGTGAGGCGATGGGATATATCTTGACTGGCTCTGGTACAGATGAAATAATAGCATTGGGATTGGAATATCCAAGTTTAAGCGAATGTGTTTGCACATGCGATCCTGTGACACTAAAAACCATTGTACGTGCTAATCCAGGTGTGATTGTGCTGCAAAATGGTGTAGTAATCGATAAGTATAATATTCGCAATCGCTAGTGCGATTGTAGTTTAGAGGACGGCGCTATGCGCCTACAGTTTAAAGTTTATAGGCACAGATAATACTAATTACTAACAATTAAACAATATTTCAAGACAATGAGAACAAAAATGGTTGCAGGTAACTGGAAAATGAACATGACCCTGCAAGAAGGTGTAGCTCTTGCTACCGAATTGAAAAATCAAGTTGTTAACCCATCATGCGCCGTAGTTATCGGCACTCCTTTCATCCACTTGGCTACTGTGGCTGAGCTCTTGAAAGATAACCCAATCGCTGTGGCTGCTGAGAACTGCGCTGACAAGGAGAAAGGTGCATACACTGGCGAAGTGAGCGCTGCTATGGTGGCTTCTACGGGTGCTGAGTACTGCATCCTCGGTCACTCTGAGCGTCGTGCATACTATGGCGAGACCTACGAGATATTGAAAGATAAAGTGGAGTTGGCGCTCGCTAACAACCTCCGCCCAATCTTCTGCATCGGCGAGGTAAAAGAGGAGCGCGAAGCAGGTAAGCAAAACGAAGTAGTAAAAGCACAACTCGAAGGAAGTGTATTCCACCTCAGCGCTGAGGACTTTGGCAAAATCGTGTTGGCATACGAGCCGGTATGGGCTATCGGTACAGGTCTTACTGCTACTCCTGAGCAAGCACAAGAGATCCACGCATATATCCGTGGTCTCGTAGCAGAGAAATATGGCGAGCAAGTAGCTGAGGATTGCACTATCCTTTATGGTGGTAGCTGCAACGCTAAAAACGCTGCTGAACTCTTCGCTAACCCAGATGTGGACGGTGGTCTTATCGGTGGCGCCAGCCTCAAAGCCGCTGACTTCTGCGCCATCATCAACGCTAGATAAGCAAACTATGTTTGCGTAAATGGTCGCTCTTTAGCGACGAATAATGGCTAAAGCGTGATATACGTAAAACCACTTTCGTGAGTGTAGCGAACCATGAACGTGAGCAAAGCGAACAAAGATTATGGCTCTCATCGTTCCTGTACGCGGATTTACTCCGCAAATAGGCAAGGACTGCTTTTTGGCAGAGAATGCAACTATCGTGGGTGACACCGTCATCGGCGATGGTTGCTCCATTTGGTTTAATGCGGTATTGCGTGGCGATGTCAATTGGATTAAGATTGGCAACCATGTGAATATCCAAGATGGCTCGGTGTTGCATACACTCTACGAAAAGAGCACCATTACGATAGGCGACTATGTGTCAGTGGGACATAATGTCACTATCCACGGTGCGGATGTCCACGATTATGCCCTCATCGGTATGGGTTCTACCCTGCTGGATGGAGTGGTAGTAGGCGAAGGTGCCATCGTGGCAGCGGGTTCGTTGGTATTGAAGAACACGCAGATTGGTCCATACGAAGTATGGGGAGGTGTGCCTGCTAAGTTTATAAAGAAAGCAGACCCTGAGCAAACCAACGAGATTAATCGCAAGATTGCTCATAACTATGCGATGTATGCGAGTTGGTATAAAGAAGAAAAGGAAGAATAATATTTGACATTTGCAAAACGCATCATTTTTGCAGTTAAATCATTAAATAAGGAAGCATATGTATAAACGAATACTTCTAAAACTTTCGGGTGAAAGCCTCATGGGCGCACAGCAGTATGGTATTGACCCTCAACGCCTGGCTGACTATGCGAACCAAATTCGCGCAATTGCCAGCACAGGTGTGCAAGTGGCAATCGTGATTGGTGGAGGTAACATCTTCCGTGGTCTTAGCGGCGCACAAAAAGGCTTTGACCGCGTCAAAGGCGACCAAATGGGCATGCTGGCCACAGTCATCAACTCACTCGCACTTTGCTCTGCTCTCGAAGCAGTAGGACAAAAAGCACGCGTGATGACTAGCGTGCGCATGGAGCCAATCGGCGAACTCTACACGGCTGACAAAGCACTTCGCCTATTGAGCAAAGGCTATGTAGTGATTGTGGCCGGTGGCACTGGCAACCCATACTTCACTACCGACACCGCATCCGTACTCCGCGCCATCGAACTCAAAGCAGATGTGATGATGAAGGGCACACGCGTGGACGGCATCTACACCGCTGACCCAGAGAAAGACCCTACGGCTACCAAATACACACAGATTACCTACGACGAGATTCTCGAGATGAAGCTCAAGGTCATGGACCTCACTGCCATCACCATGTGCCGCGAGAACAACATGCCAATCTATGTCTTTGACATGGACACCGTAGGCAACCTCGAAAAAGTAATCAACGGACAACAAATAGGAACACTTGTAAAACCCTAATAATCATGTTAGAACCAAAACAAATTCTGAATGAAGCAGAGGAATTGATGGAATCTGCTGTCATGTACCTCGACGACGCTTTGGCGCGCATCCGCGCAGGCAAAGCCAGTGCACGAATCTTGGATGTAGTCAAGGTGGAATACTACGGACAAATGTCGCCACTATCCAATGTGGCTACTATCACCACCCCTGACGCTCGCACCATCCAAATCCAACCTTGGGAGAAGAAAATGCTCTCCGACATCGAACGCGCATTGATCAACTCCAGCATTGGTTTGGCTCCAAACAACAATGGCGAGTGCATCCGACTCATGATACCACCATTGACCGAGGAACGCCGTAAAGAACTCGCTAAGCAATGTAAAGGCGAAGCCGAGAACGCAAAAGTGAGCGTACGCAACGCACGCCGCGATGCTATTGACACACTCAAAAAGCAAATCAAAGAAGGTTTGCCAGAGGACGCTGAGAAAGATGCGGAGAACGATGCACAAAAACTCCACGACAAATATGTGAAGCGCATCGACGAAATCTACGCAGCAAAAGAGAAAGAGATCATGACCGTGTAAGTTTAGGTTAAAGGTTAGAGGTTAAAGGTTAGAGGTTAAAGGCTAGAGATACCACCCTACCCCACCCTACACAACACTACTCTACTGCTAAACTACTATCGCAAAGCGATTACTCATACTGGCAATAGCATGGACATTGGCTATCCCAATGTCTCATGCTATTTCGCTTGATAGCCTGCTCAACCTGCCCGCTATGGGCATACCCGTCATCAACTACTCACCCGAATCCACATGGGAATTTGGTGCCGCTGCGCAAGGTTACTTCCGCCTACCCAACCAAGAGCGAACCTCCATCGTCCAACTCGATGGCACCTACTCGCTCAACCACCAGTGGTACATCAACGCCCAAGGGTCGTTGTATTTCGGGAATCGGGAGTCCGGAGTCCGGAATAAGGGAGTAAGCTCTTGGCAACTCCAATTCCGCGCGGGCTATAGCGACCGACCAGCCACCTACTACGGCATCTACCACGACTCCCACTTTGCCAACGAAAGCAACACCGGCATCGGCATGCTCCGTCAGGGAACACCCTACCAACTACAACGCGGCTACCTCAACATCCAAGCGCCTATTTATGTGGGCAAACACATAGCCGTTGGCCCGATGGCAGATATGCTCATCGCACGATTCAGCATCCAAGACACCTACACCACCGTCAATCCGCTAGTGCAACTGGCATTGGGTGCTGTAGCCCAATACGACTCGCGAGACAATGTCTTCTACCCCACCAAGGGTATCTTTGCCAAACTCACCGCAGCAGCCGCATATACCAACCAGATAGACATACCCCAAGGACAACAAGCCACCGTCAATGGCCTACTATCTGCCGATTTGCGACACTATGTACCATTGCCCTGTGACCTCGTCTTTGCTTGGCAATTCAAGGCACAACTGATGCTATCACCATACCACATATCCCACCTCACCCTCTACCCTATGCTTCCACGCCTAGGCGGACAAGACGGTATTAGAGGTATCAATAGCGATATGTTTCGCGACGACATCATGATGGCACTGCAAGCCGAACTCCGCATACCCATCTGGAGTATCTTCCGCGCCGCAGTCTTCGCTGGCATAGGAGATGTCTATGACTACCACAATTGGCACTGGGCAGTACCCAAAGTGGGCTATGGACTCGGACTAAGAGCCACCATCAACCGCGCTAAAGTCAACATCCGCTTCGACATCGCTCGCAGCAACATTGACCCACGATGGAACAATATCAATGCATACAGTTTTTACCTAACAGCAACAGAAGCGTTTTAGAATGAAAGGACTCGTAATCAAATCTACCGGCACTAGCTACGGAGTACACTTCGAAGACGGAACCACCGCCGACTGCCATGTCAAAGGCAACTTCCGCATTCGAGGTATTCGTTCTACCAATCCTATTGCGATTGGCGACCATGTAGAGGTAACCCAACTAGAAGATGGCACCAACTGGATTACCGAACTATACGACCGCAAGAACTACATCATTCGCCGAGCCACTAATCTCAGCTATGCCTCACACATCATAGCTGCCAACGTGGATATGGCAGCACTGATTGTTACACTCCGCCATCCCGAGACCTCCACTACCTTCATCGACCGTTTCCTAGCCACATGCGAAGCTTATCGCGTGCCCGCGTGCATAATATTTAATAAGGTGGACCTACTCACCGAAGAAGAACTACAGCAACTCTCTACCCTCCGCCAACTATATGAATCGCTTGGCTATCCTACCTACGCTATCTCTGCACTGCAGTTGAATCCAGAGTCTGGAGTCCAAAACCAAGAGCTGTGGTCATTGTTCCAAAATCGCGTGACTCTTCTCTCTGGCAATTCTGGCGTAGGCAAATCTACCCTACTCAATGCCATCCTCGGCAAAGATATTGCTCGTACAGGAGCCATCTCCTCTGCCCACCACAAAGGTATGCACACCACTACCTTCTCCGAGATGTACCCACTACATAACCCTACACAACCCTACACAACCCTACACAACATTCATGGATCATCGACACCCCTGGCATCAAGGGCTTCGGGCTGCTCGACATCAAGAAAGAGGAAGTAAGCCACTACTTCCGCGAGATCTTTGAGATAGCACGCGATTGCCGCTACTCCAATTGCCTGCACACGGGCGAACCCGGGTGCGCTGTGTACCAAGCAGTAGTAGATGGCCATATTGCCCTCTCGCGCTACGAAAGTTACCTCAGCATCCTCGACGATACCAACGAAGGAAAGTATCGTTGATTTATAGTTTATAGTTTAAAGTTTATAGTTTAAAGGCTCGGATTATGAAAAAGATTTTATTATTGCCATTTTTGGCATTTGCAATGCTGTCATGTACAGCTCCTAAAACACAAGAACCTATGCAAAACGAAGTCATCAACGCCATTATGGCACGTCGAAGCATCCGTCAGTACCACGCTACCCCTGTGGCTCGCGACACGATGATGCAAATCATGACCTGCGGTATCAATGCTGCTAATGGTCAGAACAAACAGTCATGGGAAGTACGTATCATTGACACCCCAGAGAAGATGCAACAAGTTCAAGATCTGATGGTGGCTGGTAATCCTGCTCTCCAACCAGAGATGGTACGCGGCTGTATGCGCGGTGCACCTGTGATGACCTTCATCGCTCGTGACCTCGGCTACGATTTCTCGGCTTACGACTGCGGACTACTCGCAGGCAACATGATGCTCGCTGCCCAATCGCTAGGCGTTGGCTCTATCTGCCTCGGCAGCCCTGTGCGCTTTATCAATGATGCACAAAACAGCGCAGAGATTCTTGCTCTATTGGGCTTCAGCGACAACTACGAACTCTGCCTCTGCGTCGGCTTTGGCTATGCCAACGAATCACCCGCAGCCAAACCACGCGACATCAACAAAGTGCAGTATATCGACTAATCTCCCGTCCCTACACCTCCAGCCCTCACATCACAATTGTGAGGGCTTTTTTTTATCCCAATCCCAGCCTTTACACCTTACACCTTTCCGTTTCCACTTTTCACCTTTTTTGTATTTGCCCACCTATGCAGTTCACTGCATTCTTTTGGGCAAAAACAAAAGATGAACACGATTTTTAATATTTTTGTAGGCACGCAGTGCCGTATTTTTGTTTTTAAAAAAACTTCCCGCCTTTAACCTCTAAACTCTAACCTTTCGCCTTTAAACTAAAAAAATGCACTTTTCCACAAAAAAAGTGCATTTTTTCTTTCAAACTGACAAGTTTTAGCAGTTTGAAGCAGTACCTTTGCAGCCGATTTCAAAAAATTATATGTTTAACCACTTAAAAATCGCACACGTATGAATCTATTTTTAACATTACTCATCAGTCTTGCTTCGGCTACAGTCATCACTTTTTGCATCGACATGATTGCCCAGTTTTTGCATCACGAAGCATAAAGACAGAAAAAATACTACTACTATTTGCATAAATGCAAAAAAAGTACTACCTTTGCACTCGCGTTAGTAATACAACGCTAAACAACGCTACACAATTCTAAACAATACTAACCATTCTAAACAACATCACTATGGCAGAAGAAAAGAAAATGCCCTCACCAGAGAAACTAAAGGCCTTGCAACTGGCCATGGCAAAAATCGATAAAGATTTCGGCAAAGGCGCCATCATGAAATTGGGCGACGATAAGATAGAAGATGTACCTGTAATCCCTTCAGGTTCAGTAGGTTTGAACATTGCGCTTGGCGTAGGCGGCTATCCTCGCGGTCGCGTGGTAGAGATCTACGGTCCAGAGTCTTCTGGTAAGACCACCCTCGCTATCCACGCTATGGCTGAGGTGCAAAAGCAAGGCGGTATCGCTGCTATTATCGATGCCGAGCACGCTTTCGACCGCTTCTATGCGGAGAAACTCGGAGTGGACACCGATAACCTCCTCATCGCTCAACCTGACTGTGGCGAGCAAGCCCTCGACATCGCCGACGAACTCATCCGCAGCGCAGCAGTGGACCTCGTTGTCATTGACTCTGTAGCTGCTCTCACCCCAAAAGCCGAGATCGAAGGCGACATGGGCGACAACCGTGTGGGCTTGCAAGCACGACTCATGTCGCAAGCGCTCCGCAAACTCACCGCTACTATCAACAAGACCAACACCACCTGTATCTTCATCAACCAACTCCGCGAGAAGATCGGCGTCATGTTCGGCAACCCAGAGACTACTACAGGCGGTAACGCGCTGAAGTTCTACGCTTCCGTTCGCCTCGACATCCGCAAGGCAAGCGCTATCAAGGACGGCGACGAGATTATCGGTAACCAAGTGCGCGTGAAGGTTATCAAGAACAAGGTAGCACCTCCATTCAAGAAAGCGGAGTTCGACCTCATGTTCAACGAGGGTATCTCTCGCGTAGGCGAACTCGTGGATATGGGTGTAGAGTATGGTATCTTGACCAAGTCTGGCTCATGGTATAGCTACGATGGCAACAAACTCGCTCAGGGTCGTGATGCTGCCAAGAACGTCCTCCGCGACAACCCAGACCTCGCCGACGAGATCGAAAGCAAAGTAATGGAAGCACTCAAGAAATAAGGGATTTATATACCAACTGACACTGTTGTCATTTTCAACTTCTTTATTTTGTTTGGGGTGCCAATGCGCCTAGCGCATTCTTCCAACCCAAAACGAAATATTTCCAAGAATTGACCTGAATTGACAATATCAATTGACAATAATTGTCTTTAATAATTTCAGTGTCAATATGCAGCGACCTATTAATGAACCAAACAACGCTCATATTATCCCCTGAGAAAGCTTACGACGCGGAGCAACGCTACCGCGTCGTAAAGCGTTCTATTGATGCTCGCCAGCGCGCGCTCAAGGTACACCTCACCGTGCTCACCGACGAGCAGGGCAACCCTTTGCCCAAGGATGCACCTATCCCCCTGTACGAACCGCCCGTCTTCCAAGATGTGCACCATGCCAAGCACTCTGCAGCGATTATCGGCGCAGGACCAGCAGGACTCTTCGCTGCTCTCACATTGCTCGAACATGGCATCAAACCTATCATTTACGAGCGTGGCAAACCCGTCAGCGACCGCAAGAAGGACATTGCTATCCTCAATCGCAATCAGGGACTGAATGCCGAATCCAACTACTGCTTTGGCGAAGGCGGCGCAGGTACTTTCTCCGATGGCAAACTCTATTCGCGCAGCAAGAAACGCGGCAATATGCAGCGTGTGATGGAGCTCTTTCATCACTTCGGTGCCAACGATACTATTCTCTATGAGGCGCATGCCCATATCGGCAGCGACCGTCTGCCCTCTATCATCCGCGCTATGCGCGAGTGCATCATCGAGCACGGTGGCGAAGTCCATTTCGACACCTGCGTAGATGAACATTTATTTCGTTCGCTGATAAACAACACTACACCATTCTACACTACACTACACCATTCTACACCTAACTCCTCCCTTGAAGGGAGGTCGGGAGGGTCTTTGCCCCTCCTGGGCACCATCCTCGCCATCGGTCACTCCGCCCACGACACCTACCAGATGCTCCTCAATAGTGGTGTCGCCCTCGCTGACAAGGGTTTCGCTATGGGTGTACGTGTCGAACATCCGCAGACGCTTATCAACCGACTCATGTACCACGACCCATCGCCCGAACTCATTCAGTTGATTGGCAATGCCTCGTACTCACTCGTGACGCAGGTGCAAGGTCGTGGTGTATATTCCTTCTGCATGTGTCCGGGTGGACATATTGTCCCAGCGGGCAGTGCACTGAATAGTTGCGTGGTCAATGGCATGTCTGCCAGCCACCGCAACTCTCCCTTTGCCAATTCGGGCATGGTGGTGGAGATTCGTCCCGAAGACCTTCAGACCCTCCCTATCCCTCCCTTCAAGGGAGGGGAATTTGCCACAGAACTCCAAGGTCTTGCTTTTCAACAGTATTTGGAGCAGTTGGCATATCAGCACGGTGGCGCACCTTCTATCGCTCCTGCCCAACGCCTGCGCGATTTTGTGGAAGGGCGCAAGAGCAGCACCCTGCCTGCATGTAGTTACTTGCCGGGCGTACGTTCCAGCAGCATGCACGAGTGGTTGCCCGAACATATCGGCAAACGCTTGCAACAGGGCTTCCGCGATTTCGACCGCAAGTACCGTGGCTTCTTGACCAATGAGGCGGTTATCCTTGGCGTAGAGAGCCGCAGCAGTAGTGCGGTGCGTATCCCTCGTAGCCCAGAGACATTGCAGTCTATCTCCACCCCTCACCTCTACCCTTGTGGCGAAGGTGCTGGCTACGCAGGCGGTATCACTTCCTCCGCCCTCGATGGCATCAATGCCGCTCTCAAAATCGCCGAACAACTTTCCGCTAAATAGTACTTTTCTTAAGATTCCTGCCCTTAGTACCTTCTCTTTCTCTCTCGGGCTAAAAACCAAGGAAGAACCAAAGAAGAACCAAGGAACGACCTAAGAACTCCGAATTAGGAAATGTGCTGTTTGTTAAGATTGACTATCCCCCTCTCCACCCCACCATCCGTCTAACGCTCGATAGTCTCCCCTCTCGCGTCTCCCGAATCCCCTCTCCTAGGGCGCAGCCCGTTCTACCATCTACAGCGAGCATAGCGAGCGATCTACAGGCGCAGCCGATCTAAATTTCTCTTTCTATGTCCATTAGTCCCGAATCCCATTCGGGTATCTCTCCACCTCTAACCTCTAAACTGTAGCTATCAATCGGGGCCCCCGCGAGCTTCGTGAGCGAGTGGGGAGAGCGGAGGCATTGAGCGCTTTCAACTCGCCGAGCGAGTTCCGTGCGCTTCAATTGCCGAACGCGAGCGCGTTCTCTAAACAGAAAATGGCAAAAAAACGCCATTTTATTTGCATATCTACAAAAAATATCGTACCTTTGCAGCCGAATTAACATTCGCTATTCGCGAATTGCGAAAAATCACGTATAATCAACTAATATACAACCATATGAAACCGCAAGATATAGTTGTTTTGCTAAAGAAAACAACCTCGCAAGGGAAGGTCCTTTCTGCCAACGGATTGGCTGCTTCGTTAGGTATGAGTGCTTCAACAGTTAGCGAGTGTTTAGAACGCTGTAAGAAAGCTCAACTCGTTGATCGCAATAAAAAGCGTGTCAACGCTCTTGCGCTGCAAGAGTTTCTCATACATGGCATTCAATATGTATTCCCAACTGAGGCAGGGCGTGTAGGGCGAGGGGTGCCTACGTATATCAGTGCTTCGCCCATCAAAGAGCAACTTTCCAATGACAATGAGAGCTATGTATGGCACGATGTCAAAGGTTCTGCGCGCGGTCAGCAGATTCAGCCATTATACAATACTGTCCCTCAAGCCATTCAGGACGACAACGAATTATATCAACTATTGGTGATAGTGGATACGCTTCGTATGGGTCGAGCACGCGAAAAGGAAATTGCTGTCGCTGAACTCAATAAACGCATCAACGCTTATGTCAAAAACCAATAACCAACGCTTGCAAGCTATTGCATCAGCCATGCAAGAACTCAATGCACGCCTCGTGTATGTAGGCGGTGCTATGGCTGGTGCGTATGCTACCGACCCAACAGCTACGGAGCCGCGAACGACCTTGGATGTGGATTGCGTAGTCGATTCTAACTCGTATGCAGAACATGCGGCTTTTGAAGAACTACTCCGCGAGAAGCATTTCCACAACGACCACGACTCCGAACCGCCAGTGATATGCCGCTGGGTATATAATGGCGAATTAGTGGATGTAATGTCTATGAATGAGCAAAGTCTTTCCTTTGGCAATAGATGGTATCGCATCGGCTTTGAGCATCGCGAACTATATACATTGCCCTCTGGACAGCTGATATATCGACTGCCCGTGACCTATTATATCGCCACAAAAATAGAAGCACTCCTTTCGCGAGGTGGAGCAGATTGGCGTGGAGCGAAAGATTTTGAGGATATTATCTATGTACTAAACTATTGCACGGACTTTCTTGATAACTTTCACGCAGAAAAGGGATTGGTTAAGAATTATCTTGCCGAGCAGTTTGCTGCCATGCTAAAGCGCCCCAATCTTTCCGAAGAAATAGAATGTGCCATCAATCCCGATGAAATAGAACGAACGGATATGGTCTTTGAGATTCTTCGTACTGCAGCATCGTATCAATCACAAGAACTCAAAATACAATTTGTCAGCGACTTGCATTTAGAGTTTGCGCAGAACAGACAGTATCTGCAAGAACACCCATTCGAAGTGACGGGTGATATACTTCTCATTGCAGGCGATAGCGCGTATCTTGACTTGCCTCTGTCGGGACAAGACACCTACAGCGATTATACTTTCTGGGACTGGGCATCTGCCAACTATAGCCAAGTGATTGTTTGCCTCGGCAATCATGATTTCTATGGGCATTACGATTTGGCTACTATGCCTGATGGCTATTGCAAACAGATTCGCCACAACGTGCATGCCTACTACAATAGCGTAGTACACTTGCAGGATACAGATATCATCGTCTCTACGCTTTGGGCGAAAATTGAACCCCACGATGCTTTCCTTACTGAACGCAATGTGAGCGACTTCTACCGAATCATGTACAATGGACATCGCTTAACCGCTGAGGACTTTAATCACGAGCATGAACGTTGCTTACAATTTATCAAAAAAGCAGTGGCAGACAGCCAAGCCAAAACCAAGATTGTACTCACTCACCATGTACCTACCCACTTGTGTACAGCGGAGGAGTTTCGTGGTAGTACTATTAGCGGAGCGTTTACGGTAGAACTGGGCGACTATATAGTGGATTCTGGTATCGACTATTGGATTTACGGACACTCGCACCGCAATATAGATGCACATATTGGCACTACGCGCTTGATGAGCAACCAGTTTGGTTACCTCTCACATGGCGAACCCATACACAATGGATTCAACCCCGCACATCATATTACTGTCTAAAGATTGAGATATTATCTCAACTATTAGGAATTTCCAAATAGTTCGTCCATTGCCTACGGGGTCCCTTTCATTTCCACCATCTGTCTAGTGCTCGGCGCTAATTCGCCGAGCCAATTTCTCATAGTTGGTTCAGTTCTCGCGGCTACCCCCGCGAGTAATTCCGCACCTCTAATCAGGCACATTGTGCTCTCCAATTTGCGCAATCTTAAAGTACAACTTTAAATTTGCGCACTTTTGCGCCCCTCTTTCTTTGTCATTGTCCCGAATGCCATTCGGGAATTCCTTGCCCCTAAACTCTAAACAGTAGCTCGCTTGCGAGCGTCCACTAAACTAAAATGGCGACTTTTTCTCCATTTATTTGCATAAATGCAAAAATTTTTGTATCTTTGCGGGCTAAATGTAGAATTGAACGAAAATAAATATAATGGCAACTGTAAAGAGATATTGTTTTTCTGGACACGAAACATTTTACTGCAAATCTTTGTGGCTGAAAAAAGGTTATGATTTTCGCCTAGGAGGTAATACCTTCAATCAAGAAGATGCAGTCGTAAAATTAGGCGTAGGCAAAAATATGGTTGCGTCCATCCGCTTTTGGTTAAAAGCGTTCGGATTGACTGTAGAGGATTTGCCCACTGATATAGCAAACATTGTTTTACACAATGATGGAGATCCTTTTCTAGAGGATTCTAACACTCTTTGGTTACTTCATTATTTGCTTGTTTCAAACAAGATATCCAGCATTTATCATCTTTTGTTTGTTGAGTATCAACGTGAGAAAAAAGAATTTGATAGAGATTTACTACAAAACTTTATCAAGCGTCGTTGCAATGTACCAGAGCAAAAGAATGTGTATAACGAGAATACTGTTAAGAAAGATATTGGTGTTCTTCTTCATAATTATCTCGCACCTAAATCCCTATCTAGCGTAGAAGATTTTACAGGCATTATGATTAGTCTAAATCTTTTGCGTAGATTAGACAAAGGAGAAGTCTATGTCTTTAATGAGATTGCCGAAAACGCTGTAGATTACTTGATTGTATTATTTGCTATTCTTGATACAGCAGGTGATGAGACGACTATTTCTTTGGATAAAATCCAAGAACTCGCACTCACCTTTGGTATGCCATTTACCAAGTTTATTGAAGCCGTTAGAAAGATAGAGACAAAATATCCCAAACAAATTCATTATTCTGAAACAAGTGGTGTAAGAAATATCCAGTTTACTGGTGCTAAACTTGATAAATATAAAATCTTAAGACAATACTACAATCAATGAGTTATATTCCATCTGTCAATATAGAACAAGGTTTGAGCGATGATTTTCAGTATGTAGTAACATCCAACTCTCAAACTGTGTGGGGAAGCATCATTTCAAGTTTCAATGATGGTCTTCATTCTTTTTCAATTGTGGGTAACTATGGGACGGGCAAATCTAGTTTTATAGCTGCTCTACAACGCGATTTACTTAAAGATACTAATGTCTTGGTTCAAAGGAAGGACGTGCTAGGTTGTAGTAAGTTTGAGTTTATCAATATTGTGGGTGATTATGAATCACTCTCTACGCTTTTAGCTAAGAAACTTGGTATAGATACATTTGCAACAACAGAGGAAGTTATTGAAGCGCTAAATCAAAAGTACAATGCCCTCAAACGCCAAAATAAATTTTTGTTTATTGTAGTAGATGAATGTGGTAAAGTTCTCGAACATGCAGCTGCAAACAATCCTGAGAAAGAATTGTATTTCTTGCAAAAATTGGCGGAGTATGTTAATGCGAAGCACAGAAATATCATTCTTTTGACCACCCTTCATCAAAATTTTGGCACATACTCTTACAAACTGAATGATGCACAACGTAATGAATGGATGAAGATTAAAGGTCGTCTAAAGGAACTGGTATTCGTTGAACCTATTGAACAATTGCTCTATCTGACTGCAAGCCAACTGAAGAAGAAAATTGCCACTCCTACTGACATAGCCAAAGAGAATCTTCGTGCATTATATTGTCTTGCTAAAAAGAATAAAATCGTTTCATACGATTTAGCATTAAGCACCTCTATGAGTCTGTATCCTTTAGATCCTATTTCTTCTACATGCTTGATACACTCTATGCAGCGTTATGGTCAAAACGAGCGAACATTATTCTCGTTCTTGATGGCTACTGATAGGTATTCAATTAGTGCTTTTAAGGTTACAGACTACCGCACATACAACCTCGCAGAAGTATACGATTATGTAGTTTACAATTTCTATTCTTTCTTATCCGAAGCGAATGCTGATTCTATGGATTGGCGTTCTATGCGTTTGGCTATCGAACGAGTAGAAAGTGGTATTATTGCAGATAATCTTGTGGATGGAGCATTAGCTATCGTCAAATCTATTGGTCTGCTTAATCTGTTCTGCAAAAATGTTACTATTGACGACGAGTTCTTAACTACTTATTGCAAATTTGCTCTAGATATAAAGAATCCTGAAAGGTATATTGAATTACTTAAATCGCACAAGATAATTCGTTATGCGACCTACAAGTCACAATACATCTTATTTGAGGGAACTGACATAGATATCGAGAGCGAATTATATAAGGCAGCTACTATCGTTCCACGTCCTACTCTAACTGTTGAAAATGTGCAAGATTATGTTAATGCTAACATCATTCTTGCTGTTAAATCTTACTACACGACTGGAACTCCTCGATACTTTCAATATCATTTATCCAACACTCCCATCACAACTGATCCTCAAGGTGATATAGATGGTTTTGTTAATCTGGTTTTGCCTACTTATGCATCGTTCAATGATGTAAAGGCAGCATCTAACGAACAAGGTAAAGCCATTTTATATGCGTATTTTCTCAACACTGATGATATTATTTCCCACTTGCATGAAGTAATTAAATTGAAATATCTGCTTGAGAATGTTGTCCTCGAAGATAGAGTTGCTGCAAATGAAGTAAAGAATATTTTGAATTATGAAGTAGAATTGTTGAATAAAGCACTTAATGAAAGTCTATTTGATGGAACGAGTGTATTATGGTGCTTCCAAGCCAAAGAGGTTGTAATCTGTAGTCAAAAAGATTTGAATAAACAATTATCTAAGATTGCCGATACAATCTATCACAAAACCCCTATATTACGCAATGAATTATTCAATCGCCATAAGGTAAATTCTGTCATATCTGCGGCTCGTGTCAATCTGTTAGATGCAATTCTTACAAACTCTGACCAAGAAGATTTAGGATTTAGCAAATCTGCTTATCCACCAGAAAAAAGTATTTACTACACATTGTTACGTGAAACAGGTATTCATCACAGAGATACTGATGGGCAATATATTTTTGATGCACCTACTTGCAATGTGACAGACTTATGGGATGAATGCTGCAAGTTTGTTCAAAGTTCTACTGATAAACCTAGAAAATTAAGCGAATTGATTAAGATTCTCAAATCAGCACCATTCAAACTGAAACAAGGTGTTATTGATTTTTGGCTCCCAATATTCCTCTATATCAAGCAACAAGACTTTGCTCTGTATGAGGGAGATAGATTCGTTCTGTCTATTACTAAAGAAGTATTTGAAATTTTGCAAAAACACCCTAATGAATTCTCTATCAAGTCTTATAATGTGTCTAGTGTAAAAGCTGATTTCTTCAAGAAATACCGCCAATTTTTCCACAAGGATGATACTATCTCTATCCAAGGAGATTCGCTAATAGGTGTGGCAAAACCATTCTTGCAATATATCAAAAATCTTAATGATTACGCGAAACATACATATAAGTTCGATAACTATTATACTGCCAAATTCCGCGACATCTTGTTAGGTGCGACTGATCCAAGTAAGACATTCCTTGAAGACCTTCCTACCGCATTTGGTTATAATGATTTGAATAAGGACGAGTTCCTTGAGCAATATCTTGTATTGATTAAGAAAGCGTGTCAAGAATTAAACAACTGTTTCTATAATTTTGTCTGTCGGATTGAGAATAATGTATGCCATCATCTTGGTCTGACTTCTGACTTTGATGAGTACAAGGAATTTCTTGAAAAGCGATACAAGAGTATAAACAAAGATTTGCTAACTCCTAAATCACGCTCTTTCCTTGACCGTATTTTGGCGTCCTCTGATAACAAAACAGAGTTTTATTCGAAGATTGGTTTTGTTGTTTTCGATAAGAAAATTGAGATTGTAAAGGATTCCGAAGAAGCATTGTTCATCAAAGAACTTTTGCACTTATTCTCTGAATTAGATCACTTCACATCACTCTCCGAAATCGAGATTGATTCCAACGATGAGGCATTTAGTATTGATTTCGTTTCTAATCGAGGAACAAGCGTCAGCAAACAAACATATCGCTTGCCACAATCCAAACAGTCAGAAGCGAAATCAAAAGTTTCTGAATTGAATAGTCTACTAACAGGTGACAACGAGATGGATATCTGCATCCTCTTAAGTCTCCTAAATGATAAAATGAAATAATGGAAGTAAGACATATATTAGGTATATCAGGCGGTAAAGATAGTGCTGCATTGGCAATCTATCTTAAAAACAAGTACCCTCACATGAATATAGTTTACTATAATTCAGATACTGGGTGCGAATTGGCTGAAACTGATTTGCTCATTAGCCGACTTGAAACATATCTTGGCGGTATCACCAAACTTCGTGCCGCAGAGGGCAGTCCAGAGCCAACACCATTCGAACACTTCCTCAAAGCTTCTGGTAACTATTTGCCATCACCACAAGCACGATGGTGTACGCAAAAAATGAAGTTGGCAGAAATGGAACGTTTTGTTGGCGATATACCTACTATTTCTTATGTCGGTATCCGTGGCGACGAAGACCGTGAAGGATATGTGTCAACCAAATCAAATATCCAATCTATCTTTCCCTTCAGAAAGAATATTTGGAGTATAGATGTAATCCACAAAGTACTTCACAATGACAATCTTTCCAAATTGGTTGAGTTGTATAAGTTATATACTCCTGAATCCATCGCTGATAAAGTGTTAGAAGTTGCTGCCATGCCAATCACGAAATATTTTTTCTATGGCAAGAAAGCTAATGCTCTGCTGGATTTGGATGTGAAGCTTTTCAATAAGGTTATATTTGAAAGCCTCAAAGGAACAGACTGTCCAATAGGCATGTTGGATGAGTTCCCTTTGATTGACAATGATGATGTGTTAGTTAAGGCTGATATTTTTAGAATCCTTGAGGAGAGTGGTGTAGGTGTTCCTGCATATTATAATCCAGTACCATTCGAGGTTGATGGAAAGATTGGCTATTATAGCCGTAGCCGCTCTGGCTGCTATTTCTGCTTCTTCCAACAAAAGATAGAGTGGATTTGGTTGTATGAACAGCATCCTGACCTTTATGCAAAAGCGATGGAGTTTGAGAAAGATGGCTATACTTGGAATCAAAATGAAAGCTTAGCAGATTTGATCAAGCCTGAGCGAGTTCGACAGATTAAGTTAGATGCCATCAAAAAACAAGAGGCTGCACGAGCAAAAGAAAAAAACTGCAAATTGATAGATACTTTAGGATCATCGGAAGACGATGCTTTCTGCGCAAGTTGTTTCTTATAAATTCATTTCAGATACTATGGCTGGTTATAGAGCTTTTGTTGCAACGGATCCAAATAATAATCAATATCTGCTGACTTATTATCATAATCCAGATAGATGGAGAGATAATATGGTGGATATAAATAGTCCGATAAGAGATATAAATAATTGGTCAGAAGAAATTAAATACTTGAATGAATCAAATGATGATTTATCAGAAGAAATTAAAAATTTACCTAGCGATGTAGGTGGAATTTATATTTTCTATATCAAGGGAGTAAATATACCTTTTTTTGAAAATTATATCTTGTACATTGGACGATGTCAATTAACAGAACATCAACACATTCGAAAACGTGCTAAAGAATACTATACAGATTCTAGGGATTTAATAGTAGAAATGTTTAGTAGGTGGAAAGAATACCTATACTATAGATACTATCCAGATATAGATAATGAAAAAATAAAGATACATGAAGTGCAATTGATACGTGCAATACTACCCCAATATAATGAAGTTATACCAGATAGGATAGATATACAAGATAGTGTACCTGCTTTCAATAATTAACAAAAAGATATGAAAATACCTGCTATTAAAGGAAAAATAGGAGATACTGTATACTATACAGCGAATTTAACATTTCAACAAGTAAATCAACTAATTAAAAAAGTTGATCAGGAATTACATACATCTACCTCGTTAAGAGAAGAAATACAACGTTCTTTGTCAGATAATTACATAAAGATAAAGCAATATATTTTAAATGACCCAGAACATTTTTTTAATGCTTTGGTTTTGGCTGTTTATGATGGACAACCGATTTGGACAGAGATTCGATATGAGCTCGAAGATGAGTGGTATCATAATGTCGGAGTATTGCATTTTAACGGAGAAGAAAACATTTTTCCTGTAGATGGTCAACATCGCGTAGAAGGTATAAAAGCTGCGCTTAAAGAACGACCAGAGTTAGCATCAGAAACTATCAGTGTAATTTTAATAGGGCATAGTACAACTCCTATCGGGATGAGAAAATCAAGAAAAATATTTTCGACACTTAATAGGTATGCTAAACCCGTGAGATTAGGAGATATAATAGCTCTTGATGAGGATGATATAGTAGCGATTGCAACTCGAGAGATGTTAGAGACTTATCCGTTATTTCAAGGAGATCGTATGAAAGCGACGAATACAAAATCTATTCCGACAAATGATAAAAGTTCTTTTACGTCTCTCATAACACTATACGAATGTCATTTAGAACTTTTCCAATTGTATTTTTATGGTACTACTATTAGTGCCAGTAAAATAAAACATATTCTCAAAAAAAGACCTGACGATAATACAATAAGTTCATTTATTTCTTATTTGATTGTATTTTGGGATTCTTTCCAGTCATCATTTACCGAGTTACACGAATATTTAAGCAGAGAAACGGCAACTGCTGCAAATGATTATCGAGATATGCAAACAGGAGGTAATATTATATTTAGACCTGTCTCCTTATTACAAATGATTAAAGCTATTGCTTATATAAAAACGGTAAATCATAACATATCTACTTTAGATATCTTATCACGATATAATGCTATTGATAGGAATGTATCAAGTGGATTATGGACTAATATAATTTGGAATGCCAATACGAAAAAAATGATAGTCAACAATCAAATTTTACTAAAATATTTGTTTGTATACATCTATGATAAAGCGATATTGCGTCAAAAGCATTTAGAAGAATTTTATCAAAAATATGCATTCGTTAAAAATATAAGTATTGATATCGTTGATGAAGAATTAAGACAATATTTACCTAATGCTTAAATCCAATATCATATGGCCCAAACATAGGCGGTATAAATCCCGAACTGAATGGGAACCTGTTGGATTCTTTTCAGATTGCTTGTGCAACGCTTATAGATTTGATTTGATGTTAGGATTTTTCTCTACATCGGCTATTAGTGTTTTAGCAAACGGATTTGCTACATTCCTATATAATGGCGGCAGGATGCGCTTAATCATCAATGATATATTGAGCGAAGAAGATAAGGCTGCCATTCAGAAAGGAAAAGCAACCGATGATTTGCCATATTTTGATTTAACTAATATCCATCAAATTAAAGATACACTAAGCGAAAGAGATAGACATTTCTTTGATTGTATCGCTTGGTTAATCCGTAATGATAGGATAGAAATAAAAATCATATCTCCCAAAAGTGGTGTAGGTATATCTCATACTAAAGCTGGTGTCTTTTATGATAGGACTAATGAAGTATGTTTTGATGGATCATGTAATTTTTCGAGAACAGCACTTTTAGAGAATATTGAAAGTATTTCTGTTTCTTGTGGATGGGATAATGAACTTGAGAATGATAAGGTTCAGGCAATAAAGGAAGATTTTGAACGGATTTTCCAAGAAGAAGATGACTCAGTTTTATATAAGAATGTTTCTGATATCCAAACTAAAATTACGAAAAACTTTACTGATAAGTCTTTAGAAGAACTATTAAGGAACGAGACAGAGATCATCAAAAGGCAAACTAAAGTTTCAGTTTCTAAATCTGCTATTCAAGCACTTAATAGAGCAAAGGAAAGAGTTGAGGCGATAATTGAAAGATTGGATAGCAAACAAGAAATTCCTACATCCACATTTAAAGAACCATCATTCCCTTATCCATCAGGTCCTCGTGAATATCAAATAGAGGCATTCAATCGATGGAAAGTTACCCAAAAGGGATTATTCGCGATGGCTACAGGTACTGGTAAAACCATTACTTCGCTTAATTGTTTGTTGCAGATATACAAAAGGTATCATTATTATAAAGCCATTATCTTGGTTCCTACTATAACCCTGGTAGAGCAATGGGAAAATGAATGTAAGAAATTCAACTTTACCAACATTACCAAGGTTTGCTCTAAATACAAAGGATGGCAGGCTGTAATTGATAACTTAAAGATGATAGAGTTGTCAAATCCTAATAATGATGTTTCTTATATCATTATATCTACATATTCTTCTTTTATTCGTCCTGGTATATTCTCAGACTTGAACTCATTGTCAAGGAGAAATCTATTACTCATTGCTGACGAGGCACACAATATGGGCAGCCGCTTAATTGCTCAACGTTTAGATAGTATAAAATATCTTCGTCGTATTGGTTTGTCTGCGACTCCTGAACGTCAATTTGATGATGCTGGTAATAGAAAACTAATGACCTTCTTTGGGTGTGATGAGAAATATACTTTTGAGTATTCTATGGATATGGCAATACACAATGAGCCACCTGCCTTATGTAAGTATAGATATTATCCGCATATTGTTCGTCTTACGGTTGACGAAATGTATAGCTATATCGAACTATCAAAAAAAATAGCGAAGATAGCTAATTTTGATGATGAGATTAGCCAAGAAAAACTCAAAAGATACTTATTAATCCGTAAACAGATTATTCACAAAGCAGTGAATAAGAAGGATGTTTTCAAGGGGATTCTTCAAAAGCATTTGGAGGAATACCATTCTTTGAAATACACATTGGTTTATGTTCCAGAAGGAAATACACCTGATGAAACAGCTGATATTTTCGATACAAGAGAGTCTATCGCGGACGATGCAGAGTCACTACACTTAATCAATGAATACACTGCAATCGTTAGGGATCTAGACCCTCACATAACAGTTAAGCAGTTTACGTCGGAGTCAAAAGAGCGAGAAAGTATGCTAAAAGACTTTGCAGAGGGAAATCTAGATGTCTTAACGTCAATGAAATGTCTAGACGAAGGTGTTGATGTTCCAAGAAGCGAGTTAGCAATCTTCTGCGCAAGTACAGGCAATCCTCGACAATTCATTCAACGCCGTGGTCGTGTGTTGAGATTGCATAATGATAAAAAGCGTGCTATCATTCACGACCTCATTGTTATTCCAGACGAGGGCTCTATTTCTGAAGATTGTTTTGAAATTGAGAAGAACCTCGTAGAAACTGAAATTAAGCGAGTAAGAGATTTTGCATTGCTGTCTGAAAATAGCAATGAAACTCTAAAAACTCTAGATGATGTATTAAATTATTACCAAATATCACTTTTTAGTTAAACACACAACATGGCTAACTATTTATCCAATGGAGATAAAATTCTCCAGAAAGTCCTATCTGACCCTAAATTGATGGAATTAGGAAATTATGACCTCAGTGAGGTTGATACCATTGAAGATGCTTTGGTCTCCGAAAATCATGTGATTAAATCGGTTGCTATGCTCATTGAGTGTACGCAAGCGAAACAAACACCCAAAGAAATATATAATCAAGTATCAAGTTACTTAAAGGAAATGCTATGAAACTTAATAAGATTATAATAAAGAACTTCCGTAGTTACTATGGTGAAAACGTGTTTGAATTTTCGCCAGGACTAACCTTAGTTATTGGCGATAATGGTGATGGAAAAACTACATTTTTTGAAGCTCTAGAATGGCTTTTTGACACAAGCGTTGAAAGCAAACCCGAAGCGCATATTTCTGCTATGCGTAAAGCCGAAATGTCGATTCACGAAACAGATGAAGTTTCTGTTTCTCTCTTGTTTGAGCATAATGGAGAGAAAGAAATATGCAAAAAGTTTACTTTTGAAAAAATCTCCGATAAGTCTGCGCCAACTAGAGATTTTTCATTTTATGGATATTCGGTTAGTGGAACGGAGCGAGTTAGAGTAGCGGGTAAGAACTTGTTAGAATCTTGTTTCGACTCCGTTTTACGTCGCTATTGCTTATTCAAAGGTGAGAGTGACTTAAATGTATTTGATAATAGTACAGCGTTAAAAACACTTGTTGATACTTTCTCTGGCATCAAACAATTCGACGAGTTAGTCGATGTTGCTTCTCATTGCGAGCAGGAGTCTGATAAGTTAGTTCGACAAGAGTTAAAGAAAGATAAAAAACAAGGCGAGAAGACAAGTGAACTTGATAGAAAGTTAAACTCCGTAGAAACTAAAATTCGTGATATAAAAGACGATATTAAACGCAGGGAGCAAGCCGTCTTAGATTTTGAGGCACAATTAAGGATTTTAGAGGACAATCAAGAAGCGTGTGAGCAATTAAATGATATAAAGCAAAGAATTAACAGCAAAAAGAATTTAATTAACCAAAAACAAGTTCATGTTGATGTGAACTATAACGCCTTATTGCTGGATGATATGTGGGTATTGCGCTGCTTCCCTTCTATTTTAGCTGAATATCAGAAAAAAGCGTCTGCATTTAGTCAAGAAAAAAGAAGATTGCAAAAAGAAGAATACCAAAGACGCTCTAAAGAGCAAGGAAAGCAAGAAGCTTATGCAGAACTGCAAAATCTTGCCAATGGCATAGCTCCACTTCCATGGAACTTACCAGATAAGGGAACTATGGAAGAGATGATAAAAGATGAAGTATGTAAAGTGTGCGGACGACCTGCACCCAAAGGATCTGAAGCTTACGAATACATGGTTCAACGTCTCCAAAATTATTTAGATCATATTTCACAAGAAGCTAAAAAACGCAAACAAGAAGATGAGTATAAGCCTTTATTTATCAATGAATATATCAATGAATTGCATACCAAAAGCGTACAGGTTAGCGGCGATGTAGAAGAAGAAATTTCAAAACTTAAAGATGTCATTATTGATAGACTTGCTTTTATTCGTTCAAGAAGCGAGGAAGTAGAACAATTAAAGAAAGACTTGCAGGAGGCAGAAGATGATAAAACACATCTGTTGATTCAGTATTCTAATTTATCGGAAGATATGTTAGAAAAGGGCTTCAAGGACTATAAAGGTTTGTCTGAGAGTAGCAAGAGAGCAGAGGTAGAATTAGAGGGACTTAAGGGTAAATTGGCTAGATACGAAGAAGAAAAAGCTGAAATCAAAAATGAACAAGCGCAAATAGTACCTACTAATGGTATTGTCAAAGTTTATCAAAGAGTGCATATAGTCCTTGACAAGATTTTAAGAGCTGTTGAGCACGCAAAAGAAAATAATGTGACTGAGTTCCTGGAGATGTTGCAAAATGAGGCGAATAAGTATTTGCAACTTTTGAATGATGGAGATTTTCATGGTATTGTCAAAATCAAAAGGACAGCAGATGGCTCTGCAAGAGTGAGTCTATATAGTTCAGATGATACCCTTATATCGAATCCTGGTGGAGCTCAAAGAACAACGATGTACATGTCTGTCCTTTTTGCAATTTCTAATATCACCACATTAAAACGTGAAGAAGACTATCCACTCATCTTTGATGCACCTACTTCTTCATTTGGTGAATTTAAGGAAGATGTGTTCTATAATATCATAGATCAGATAGATAAGCAATGTGTTATCTTTACGAAAGATTTGCTATTGTACAATCGTGATACAAAGGAAAGACATTTGGATGAAGAAAAAATAGAACAATTATCTTGTTCTGTTTACAGAATCCAAAAAGCACCTGGGTATGATGTAAACGACCTTTCAACAATCAAAACAGTAATTACTAAAAAGAAATAAGTTATGACAGAGAAATTATATGATGCTTGGGCAAAAAGAAATCCCTATTTTGAAATTCGCTACAAAGACAATATTGTTGAGAAATTTACCGACTATGGTAAGGGTGTAACGAGTTTAGGTTCTGCTAAAGGAAAATTATTTGGTGCTGGATATGAAATGTTGATAATTGCATTCTTTATTGGTTTGTATCATAACCAAAGAAAGAAACTTAATGAAGATAGCAGTAAAACGAAACAACTAGGTCAACCAATTCAATATTGGGGTAATATTGATTCCGTAAAGGGACGAAAGGCATATCCTAAACTTAGAGAATTTATATTTATAGCATTGGTCGCTAAAACAGATATAAATCTGATAGATCTGGATAAAGGTTTGATTACTGTACGTAGCGCTGTAGATGCTCTTATGCGCACCATGGAAGAGTATATCAATTGGGGACTTCACTATATGGAGGACAAACTTATAGATAATCCTAATCATTATTATAAGCAAACTGCTTTTCTTGAGGAATTTCTATCTTTCGATTTAGAGGATGAACCAGTAGAGGAACAACCTGAATCGCTTGATGAACCAATTGATTCTGTACAGAAAATTGAGGAAGAAGTTCCACAACCAAAACAAAAACGTACTAGAATAGGACAAAAAATTGAACCAATAAGCAAAAGGATTGATGACTCGGAACTCCCAGATGAATTATAATATCCCTCCATCTCCACACAAAGAAACAAATCATACATACCCATACACATTTATACACACTCATACATATTTATTCACACCCACACATTCTCACACATACTTAATATACTCACATATAGCTTGCTCCTTTTTTTCTCACTAAAAAGCAGCAAACTCAACAAAAAAAGGAGCAAGTCAAAGATGAAATCATAAAAACCGCATCCACCACAGATAAAACCCCAGAAAATACAACTAATTTGCACTTTTCTCTCCATACTGACAACTTTTAGCAGTTTAATATACTACCTTTGCAAGCGAAAATGAACAAAATAACTATATGATTTTTTCATCCCCAATACCTAAACAACATGAATAAACAACCTGAGCAAATAGAAGACCCTCATGAGTTAGATATACTCCGAGCTATTAACCGTGGTGAACAAAAGATTGCGGATGTAGACTGGCAAAGCTATTTGTCACATCTTGTTGTGCTAATCCACTTAATGAAGGGATTTTCTCCGATAGGGGTTGTATGGACATTTTTGAATGAAATAGATGACTTCACCAAACGAATGGACATTCTTGGTCGTTTGCAAGACTTGGCTCCAAAGTGCTTTCCATCAAAAGAAGCTGCGGATGCATTTATTTCAGATATGGCTTGTCTGGTTAGAATAAATATCCGTTTGCGCGAACTCACAATTCAACATAGCGCAAAAATACCCGATATTTATAATCAATTGGATATTGGAGGAAATGGATTTAATGAGATGGCATTGATTTGGTCAGATGAGTTAATAGGTTGCTCCGACCTTGTAGCATTGGCTTCAGAGATACACAACACAGTACAAGCAGGATATAAAGCACCATTAATTGAATATTTTTTATACAGCAGTCGCAATTACAATCAGTTACCATTTGACAACATCTATATTTTCAGTTGCAACCTATTTTTAGCAGAGAATTTTAGATGGCATCTTGTTACTGGTAAAATTAATACCAACGCCCCGTTGGGATTTGTGGACATCAAAAGGCGGATGCGAAATGGGTGTTTTGATGAATATATACGCCTACGCCTAGCACAAATAAAAGAGGAAATGGACGAAGATAATACACTATTGCTTGACCCAACAATAGATGACTATTATAATCGTTTGTATGAGGAAGAATATAGCATCTACAATCGAGAAACTATGTTTGAAAACTTCCGCGGCTCACGAGCATATAATGATAGATGGTATAACGGCAGACCAGAAGTCCTTGAAATGATGAAATACTTTATGGAGTATTTGAAATGGAAGAAAGATAATATCCATACTTCTGATTCGCAACCACACCAAAGAATCTATAATGTCCAAGGCGACTATATCGCTGGTGACAAGCATGTCGGTGCACATATAGATAATGTAGCCGCAAACGCTATCGGTGCGCAAATAAACAAGAATTAAGAATAAACAATAACCATATCAACTATGGCACAACAACTACAAATACGCAACTCTACAGCTGAATTCCTTATCTTTCAAGCAGAAGATAAGGCACAGGGCGTACAAGTGTATTACCAAGACGAAATGATCTGGGCTACACAAGAAGCCATTGCAACACTTTTCGATAAAGGACGCTCAACGATAACTGAGCATCTAAATAATATTTTTCAAACAGGAGAATTAGATCAAAATTCAGTATGTCGGAAATTCCGACGAACTGCCTCTGATGGCAAAAACTATGAGACACAATTCTACAACCTTGATGCTATCATCTCTGTTGGCTATCGTGTTAATTCTCGCCGAGCTACACAATTCCGTCAATGGTGCACAGCCGTGCTTCGTCAGTTTGCTATTCGTGGTTACATCATTGATCGCAAGCGCATGGAAAATGGGGCGTTTATCAGCGAAGATTATTTTGAATATCTACTTGCCGAAATTCGTGAGATTCGCCTCTCAGAACGTCGCTTCTATCAGAAGATAACAGACATCTATGCTACTGCTATAGATTACAATCCGAATGCTCCAACCACACAAGAGTTCTTTGCTAAAGTGCAAAACAAAATGCACTATGCCGTACATGGGCATACCGCGGCGGAACTAATCTTAGAACGAGCTGATGCAGAGAAAGAACATATGGGATTGACTACATGGGAACATGCTCCTAAAGGCAAGATTCTCAAACCAGATGTGAGCGTAGCGAAGAATTATCTCAAAGAGATAGAGTTAGAGTCTATGGGGCGTATCGTAAACGGTTTCTTAGAGGTTGCAGAAGATATGGCTAAACGACATATCCCGATGACCATGGAGGATTGGGCAAAGCGTATTGACAAATTCTTAGATACTACCGAGCGCCCTATCCTGACAGGAGCAGGAAATGTGACAGCCGAACAAGCGAAAGAGTATGCCGAAACGGAGTTCGAGAAATACCGCATTATTCAAGATCGTATTTTCGAATCAGATTTCGACCATTTCTCTTTGCCGACACTACCATTTGAAGAGGATAAATAAGTTCTATTATAATCACTTTAAACCGTAATATAATCAACTATGGAAGAAGCAAAAACCATCATCAATGTAGCAGGCGACAATGTGCAGTTCAAACATGTGGACTACGAAATCAACAATGTCGAAGCAGGGGGCATCGGCATCCAGTTCGTCAACGGCAAACAGACTACCATCAAACCATCCGCCCCCTCTACGAGAAAGCGTGATACATCTGTCCCATACACTATCCGTTATATGAATGCCAATGACCAATCGCGAACACAACGGTTGTTACTCTTAATGCAAAGTCTACAGAATTTAAAATGGATAGAAGAACCCAAAAGTGCAGATGATTTCATTGATCTCTTTGATGGCAAACCTCGTGAGTGTAATATCAAATGGACTGATACTATCAACCAAGCAACCATCTATTACTTCCTACAACAACTCTTAGCACAACCCTATGTAGAAAAAGTTACGGGGTGTTCTGCACGCTCACTCATGATGAACCAATTTCATTTCTCCAATCCAAGAGCAGATGAGAAGCGAATAACCGCAGATAACAAAAAAATCGTTAGTTGGTTACTTTTAATAATCAATCCGCAGAAACAACTCCCAACAAAAACTGAGGACTTTGCGAACGATCTATCCAATGTAAATAGCTCCTATTGGAACTATCTGGAGGATGGACTACATGCTACAAAGGACATTAATAGTCGCTATTAGACCATAAGAAAATACTCCTGTTGTCATTCTTGTTGTCATTCAGGATAATTTTTTATTGAATTGTTCATTTTATCCGTATAGTCGGAACGTACTGAAAATAAGTGCGTTCCGACTTTTCTTTATACCTATTCCTACTCTTTCTCACATTCTTGTTGTCATTTTCTACTAATTTGACAACAGAAATAGGCCTATTCTCCCTTCTTATGGAAACGCGTCCCACAGAGGACACCACCGCTGAGCGCGGCAGGAAGTTGATTGCCGCGCAATGTTGTTTAAGTTGTTGTTAAATATTAAATCAGTTGTTGTTAAATAAGTTGTTGTTAAATATTAATTTTGTTTTGGCCACCAATGCAGTGTGCTGCATTCATTTGGACAGAAACAAAAGATAGTTCTAGATTTTTAGTTATTTTTGTAGCGAACAAAGTGAAGCGTATTTTTGTTACAAAAAAATCATCCTCGAATTGACACTAATTGACGACCCAATTGACCAGAATTGTCTTTAAATAAAAATCCTATCAATATGAAACCCAAACACATCATTCTCATCACCATCCCCTGCCAAAGCGCAGCCGAGATGCTCCAAGCCAAAGAGGCAGTCCTGTTTCATTTGGAAACCCTCAATCCCGAGTTCTCCACCGAGGGCACCACCCTTACAGTTAAGGTTATCCCTCTCGACCCTCAACTATTCCTTCCCGACGAGGCTTGCGATATCATCCGCCAAACCCTCGCCCAGTCCCTCACCTTCAACCACTGCTGGACATGCACCCTCCAAACAATCAATTAACCCCAGCCTTTACACCTTAAACCTTCAACTTTCAACCTTAAACTAATATTAACCCTTCACGCAAGGCATTCGTAAGCAGAGCGAACCATATTTCGTCGATGACCACTATTCGTGGAGCGACAGCGCAACCATCATTCGTGAGCGTAGCGAACCACCTTTCGTGACTAAAACGAACTAAAATCATGTCTAAAATTAAATTAGAAGCCCCCTTCCGCCAATTCCGTGGCAAAATCTGCAAACACTCCGACATCATCTTCAAAGAAATGTATGGCGAGACCTTCACCTCACAAATCTGCAACCCTTACACAGGCGAACCATCTGCAGCACAACAAGCGCAGCAAACCAAGATGGCTACAGCATCTGCAAATGTTAAGGCGCTCACTCCTGAACAACGAGCGGCATACAAAGAGGAGTTCAAAAAGCAGACCAAATACAAGTCTCTCCACGGCTACATGATGGCACAAGAAATGGCCAAACTCTAACCCCAGCCTTTACACTCTAAACCTTAAACCTTAATTCGTTAAACCTTAAACCCTTTAACCCCTCTCACGGCATAGAGGCTTTCCGAACCTGAGTAAAAAACAATCATTTTGTTCTGCCCACTAATGCAACGCGTTGCATTCATTTGGGCAAGAACAAAAGGTAAATCTTGAATTGACGTACGGCTGAATGAGTAAAGCGAATGAGCAGATCGTTCGAGCCGTATGGCGAGATAAGAATAATTGACAACAAAATTGACGCCAATTGTCTTTAATTTGTACTCGGTGTTCGATTGCCGAACACATATGGCACAAGTTGTTTACGAAGACCCAATCCATCACCTTTCGGGCAAAATCTCCAAAAAGTACCGCACTTGCTACAACTACCGCAAGCGTTCCGACCGCAAGTACACATCCGTACATGGCGACCGTACCACTCCAGTTTCCGCATCCGAACGAGCATGGCGTGACCTGTTCACCCAAATATGCGCAGCCACTCGCGACCGCATGATGGATCCAAACCACATAGCAATGGATCAAGTTGGCTTTATCAGGCAAACCAAGTACAAGACTCTGTACCAATATGTTTGGAACTTGATGCGCGACCAACTGGAAGGCAAGTAATACCCCTGATGTTTCCTGCTGGCGAGGCACATCACCTCGCCACAGGTAACATCACCTGCGCAAAGCGTACCCAACCTCGGCTAAGCCGACATAACCCGCCAACGGCGCATAACCTCACAAAGTGACATAACCTGCCCAAAGGGCACAAAACCCCAATTATGAACAAGTTAACAGAAACTCAAAAACAACGCCTCATTAAGGCAATCAAGTACATGGCAGTGTCTATCGCTACAGCCATTGCTATGGCTCTTGGACTCACCTCGTGCAATGTGACGCGCACCATCACCACCGAAAGCCGATCCGTGACCAAAGGTGATACAGCAATTATCATCCAGTCCAAAACCATCGAATCCTACAACGCCAAAAAGAATTAGGTGCACTAAAATCGCTCCTCGTGAGCGATTTTATTTGCATATCTATAAAAATTGTTGTACCTTTGCAGCGAGAAAAAAGAATGAACTGGTAAAAATTTGTTACCAGTTGATATGCTAAAAAATAATCATCCCATCAACACACATTTATCCACCATGTACCAACCCAAATCACGAGAAGAATATATTGCCAAGTGTAGGTATTACAAAGGAGAACCTATGAATGAGGAAGCCCTGGGAGAAGATGCCCTACTGGCTAACTATGAGAGATACTGGGTAGAAAAGCACTATACAGCAGATGGAATACACGACCTAAGGTGCCTAATAAGAGATTACAAAGAATTTGGACTCGGACACTTCAACCCACACGATGGCGCACCCATCGCGCTCAAAGCACTCATCTGGAGCCGATACATGCATTGGGGCAGCGGATACGAAACACCCGATACATTCAAACAATGGCGGAGAAGATATTATCTGAAAGAAGAATAATCCCCATCCATATTCATAATTACCCACACATATCCTCACACACCTATACATACCCACACATACCCATACATATCTATCCCCCCACACACACTTATACATATTTATACACACTCACACATAGCTTGCTCCTTTTTTCTCACTAAAAAGCAGCAAACTAAACAAAAAAGGAGCAAGTCAAAAAGCAGTTGTTCGGAAATTCCGAACAACTGCCTATGATAATTAAATTTCCGAGACCAACTTTTACAACCTTGATGTAATTAGCGAGTGGGAGAATAAGTAATAGCAAATAGCAGTGTGAAAGTACAACTGCAATTTTTGCACTTGTGCCTGAAATATGAGATAGGGCATATCAATAGGGGGAGTTTTTGGAGAGTTCAACTTGTCAGACATTCCGACAGGTTCAAAAACAAATCTCAGCAGTTGTTGCAAAACTTGCAACAACTGCATCAGATGGAAAAATGAGGTGTAGATCGTAGGGGATAGAAGCAGGTCAACCGGTGACAATTTGTCACCAGTTCAAATTGCGTGCTGCAGTAGTTTAAATATGAATTAGAAGAGGGGACAACTATTAGGAATTTCCGAATAGTTCAAACCGAGGGTAGTCGTCAAGTGTCACGCGAGGTGAAGCACTATAATCTGCGAAATAGTAATCCTGTCTCAACCTCCACGCTGCTGATGACAAACATCCATCTCATATATAGCTTGCTCCTTTTTTCTTAAAAGAATGAAGCCTCTGCAAAAAAAAGGAGCAAGTATGTTGTGTGTTTCAATAATTTTGTGTACCTTTGCAGCGAGAAAAAACGAAATGAAAAAAGGCGATAAAATACGATTCCTGGATGCCGTAGGCGGAGGGACAGTTATTCAAGTGGATAACGTTAAACAACTCGTCTGGATAGAAACAGACGATGGCTTTGATGTCGGTCCTATACCTGCCAGCAGTTGCGTACCATGCCACAGCGCACAAAGCTATCAACGCGTAGCCACGACCGTCAAACCAATCCCCGCAGAGCCACAACCTTCTACACATACGCCCCATACAGCCGCCGCCAAACGCCCCAAAAGGCAACGCGATGAACTTGTCATAGATTTGCACATCAATGCACTACCCACCAACGCTGCAGGCATGAGCGATGTGGAGAAACACCAATACCAACTGCGCTATTTCCGCATGCAGATGCAACAGCATATCCGCTACCGCGGCAAACGAATAGTCATTGTGCATGGCAAAGGCAACGGCGTACTGCGCAACGAGATACGACAGATACTCCATCGCGATTTTGCCAACCGCGTAGAAGTACACGACGCCGATTTCTCTCGCTACGAAGAAGGCGCAACACTTGTGGTGGTGAAATAACCCCTCAAAATATTACAACATCACTTTATATAACACTAAATTTTGAATATATCAGAAAAATACACTAACTTTTAGGACAAATTATAGAATACTATGTTTACACGAACAATACAACTGGTAGGCGAAGAAGGATTTGCTGCATTGCAGAGCGCACGCGTTATTCTCTTTGGTGTAGGAGGAGTGGGCGGATGGTGTGCAGAAACCCTACTCCGCACGGGCATCGGGCATCTGACCCTTGTGGATTTCGACAAAGTGGACACCACCAATCTCAATCGCCAAATAGTAGCCACCGCAGCCAACATAGGACAAAACAAAGTGCAGGAAATGCAAAAGCGACTGCTGCAAATCTGTCCCGAAGCAGATGTCCAAATCATCGACCGACAATACAACAGCGAAACCGCCAACAGCTTCGACCTCGCGCAATACGATATCGTGATTGATGCCATCGACATGGTGGATTGCAAGGCACTGCTGCTCTACAACGCTACCGCAGCAGGTTGCCATGTCTATTCCAGTATGGGTGCGGGGCGCAAACTCAAGGCGCAAAACATCCGCACAGCCGAGTTCTGGAAAGTGCAAGGTTGCCCCTTAGCGCGAGCATTACGCACCAAAATGAAGAAGACAGGGTTACTACCTAAAAGCAAGATTCAATGCGTCTATTCCGAGGAGATTAGTGGCGAAAAGGGTACGCTCGCACCTGTCGTAGGCGTCTTTGGTATGACCCTCGCCAGCATGGCTATCAACGATATTGTTCGTACAGCCAAATGATAGCACATCATTCACCTAACCCATAAAAACCAACCACATGAAAAAGATTCTCACCGCGGCAGTACTTGCACTGCTATCCACTGCGATTCTTGCAAAAGATTTCCAAGTATATGGACCGCAAGGCGGACTAGCAATGACCGTCACACTGCCAGAGGGCTTTAATCCCGAAACGGATACATGCCCAATGGTGATTCTCATGCATGGTATCTTCGCCAGCCAACGCATCACACCTATGCCTACTATCGCTCACCAACTGGCTGAGGCAGGCATCGCCTCTATTCGCTTCAACTTCGGTGGACACTGGAGTAGCGAAGGCGAGATGGTAAAAATGACTATCGAGAACGAGATTGCCGAAGCCACAGCCATGTGGCAGTATGCATGTTCGCTGCCGTATGTGAGCAAGATCGGACTATTAGGACACTCGCAAGGTGGCGTAGTGGCATCCATGACCGCAGGACGGATTGCTGCTTCGGGCAGTAAAAAACAGCCATACGGACTGGTGCTGATTGCTCCTGCTTCGGTACTGAAGAATGCGTGCAATCAAGGCGGTTTACTGGGTGCGACGTTCGACCCAAAGAACCCACCCGAGTATATCAAATGCTTTGGTATGATGAAGGTGAGCCGAGAGTATATCCTCAGCACACAGCAGTTGGATATCTACGGCACAGCCGAGGCGTACAAAGGTCCTGTGAGAATCATCCACGGTAGCGATGACACACTCGTACCCATGTGGTGCAGCGAAGATTTCAAACGCACCTATGGCGAACGTGCCGAACTAATCGTTGTAGAAAACGAAAACCACCGCATCAGCCGCAAGACCAAGCAGGTAGCAGCATTAGTGGTGGATTTCTTCAAGGGGTTGTCAGTCAGTAGCCACAACTAGAAAGATATGGATACCATAAGGTATCTACCCGTTATGAACCCGTCAAGAACCCGTAATTGACAGGGGAAATATAGACATCCGAAAGTTTAAAACTGCTCGGCATAGGTACAGCCCTCGCGCCAACGAGAACAGCCATAACGAGTGCGCCCACGAATGATAGTACCGCGTCCACAGACAGGACAACGCATACCCGATTTATCAGCTTTCACTTCGCGCACAACCTCAGCAGTCATCTGCTTGAGTTCATCTAAGAAGTTTTGTGCCGTATAATCACCACGCTCAATAGCACGAAGCTTCTTCTCCCACAGTCCAGTCAGTTCAGCCGATTTCAGCAACGGCGAAATGATTGTTTGTATCAGATTGATACCTAGCGGCGTAGCGTGGATATTCTTTTTCTCACGCACGATATATTTGCGCTGGAAGAGTTTCTCAATGATAGCTGCACGCGTACTTGGACGACCAATACCGTTCTCCTTCATCGCATCACGCAGTTCTTCGTCCTCCACTGTCTTACCAGCCGTTTCCATCGCACGCAGCAAAGTAGCCTCGGTATAATACTTAGGCGGAGTGGTGGTTTTCTCTTGCAGTTGTGGTTCGTGAGGACCAGACTCGCCTTTTACAAACGCAGGCAAATTCTTCTGCTCTTCTTGTGGTTCATCCTCTTGCTTCTCCTTGGCAAAGACCTCACGCCACCCCATCTTGAGGATTTGGCGACCAGTCACTTTGAAATCAATCTCACCTGCTTTGGCTAGCACAGTCGTGTTCGAGACCTCGCAATCGGGATAGAAAGCCGCTATAAATCGCAACGCTACCAGATTATACACCTTGCGCTCCAGTTCCGAGAGGTTGTCTGGTCGTTGACCAGTAGGAATGATAGCATGGTGATCAGTAACCTTCTTATTATCAAATACCTTTTTCGACTTTGGCAGACTGCCTGCACCCTTCTTGCCATCCGCCTTGAGTGGCAGTAATGGTGTCACTTGTGGGAAATAATCCTTTATACCTTGCAATGTTGCAGGCACTTTGGGATAGATATCATCGCTCAAATAGGTGGTATCCACACGCGGATATGTAGTAACATGCTTCTCGTAGAGGCTTTGGATAATCTTCAGCGTATCATCTGCCGAAAGGCTGAATTTCTTATTGCACTCTACCTGCAACGAAGTGAGATCAAACAACCGAGGTGCATACTCCGTGCCTTTCTTCTTCTCGACGGAAGTGATTTCTAGTGGCAGGTCCTTGATTGAATCCACCAACGCCTGCCCCTTCTCAAGCGAAGTAATCGCATAATCATCCTCTTCCACAGGCAATTGTGCAGAGAAAGTAGTATCGCGGTAAAGTGTTTTGAGTTCCCAATAAGTGCGAGGTACAAAGTTCTCTATCTCGTGTTGGCGCTTGACTATCAGTGCCAATGTGGGCGTCTGCACACGACCAATACTCAGTACTTGGCGGTCCTTCCCTACCCCCTTCGCAAAACGCAAAGTGTATGCACGCGTAGCGTTCATGCCTAGCAACCAGTCACCAATAGCGCGCATCATACCAGCTTCGTAGAGGCGTTGGTATTCGCTTTGGTCTTTGAGTTTTTGAAAGCCCTCACGGATAGCATCTTCCGTCAGCGACGAAATCCACAATCGCTTTACAGGCACTTTGCAACCTGCTTTCTGATACACCCATCGCTGTATCAGCTCTCCCTCTTGCCCAGCATCACCACAGTTAATCACTTCATCCGCCTTGGCAATGAGATCCTTGATCGTATTGAATTGCTTCTGAACGCCCTTATCGTCGGTCACTTTGATGCCAAAGCGTGCTGGTACCATCGGCAATGAAGATAGGTTCCACCCCTTCCATTGTTCGCTATATTCGTGCGGGTCAAGCAGCGCGCAAAGGTGACCAAAAGTCCATGTCACACAGTAGCCATTGCCCTCCATAAAACCGTCGTGCTGGGTATTAGCTCCCAGCACGCGCGCTATATCTCGTCCTACGGACGGCTTTTCGGCCACACAAAGAATCATAGGCAATTGATTATTCTAACTTTCTTCGCATCTACACCATTGAGCACAGCCACCATCTTTGGTAAGCGTTGTTGCTCATTAGCCTGATTCAAGAAATCAACCAAATCAAACGTCGTACGGTTTGCACGAAGTACACCCACAGTCATATCCGCTACACGACCAAGCATATAAGCATCGCTCACCAATGCTAGAGATGCAGAGTCAACTATCACATAATCATACACCTTACGCAATTCCGCAAATAATTCATCCAAACGTTCTCCTTGTAGCAACTCATTTGGGTTTTGGGGTACCATGCCTGCGGGAAGAACGTCTAGATTGCTCATAGCAGATGGCACTACAGTATCTTGCCATGTGTAAATGGAACCCGACAAATAAGTTGTTAAACATCCTTGAGTAGGTAGATTCATACTGGTTGCTAACATTGGCTTACGAACATCCAATTCTACCAACGCTACTTTTTTACCCAGCAACGCCATCGAAATAGCCAAATTAGTAGCCACATAAGATTTACCTTCACCATCAACACCAGATGTAACCAACAATACAGGACATTTCACACCAACTGGCTGCATAAAACAGATGTTCGTACGCAAACTACGGAACGACTCCGCTGCGGCTGAATTCTCTCCATCACCCACGGCTACAAACTCACCAGTAGTATTCTTAACCAACAAACCCGCCAGTGAAACATTCAAACGCTTTGCCAAATCTTTAGGATCATCCGACACACGATTATTCAGCATATCATACACAATCATAACACCTAATGGAAGAAACAATCCTATAACCAAGAACAACAAAATGGTTACGTAATGAGGGCTTACACGGAGTGGATTCGTTTGAGGAGCTGTTATCACTTTGATTGGCATGATGGTCGAACTCAATAACATTGCATTTTCTTCACGTTGCTCACAAACAAGCAAATACAACTTCTCTTTCAACCGCTGTTGACGAATCATTCTTTCATACTTCCTTACATAATCTGGCATATTATTGCGTTGCTGATTTGCCGACACAAAATGATTCTCCAAGTCATGCTGCGCAATCATCATCGTGTTACGCACATTCTTGACGGTAGTCACTATATTCGAACGCAATGCTGCCAATTCTGCATCTATCTGAGCCAATTTTTGCTTGTCTTCTTCTAACGACAAATCAAGACGCATCTTACTAATAATCAGCGAATTATAATCATCTACTGCCGTAATCAATGACAACCCTGACACACCTACATTCGATGTCGTTGGCTGATCTTGATTCTGCGATTGATATGTTGGAATCATAAACATTGCTGGCAATAAATCATTTTCTTTGGACTTATCTTCCATAAATTCACACAAGTAAGTCAGCATATTTATTTGTGTCTCTACCTCGGTCATCTGCTTACGATATTCCACATCTTCATTCAAAAACAATTCAGATTCTATCCAAGGATTTACCAAACCATATTGCTCCAAATATCGCACTGTATTATTCTCAGCTTCTATCAACTCTTCTTCCAATGCCTCTACGCGCTCATTTATAAAGGTTGCAGTATTTTGCGCAATCAAATTCTTGTCTGCCATCGCATCCAAATTGTACAAATCTATCAACTTGCGCATAAAGTCCTTCGAACGTGCAGGCATATCCGTCACAGAAGACATCTCTATCACCTTAGAATCCTTTTTAACGGCGGCTACACTAATCCGCTTTTGATAAATATTAATCGCAGAAGAACAAGGATATACACTCACCTTATACTGAGCACCAGTCACCAACTCCTCTTGATTCCTCACCTTAAATCGCATCACGCCCGCACAAGTACTGATAGGTCTAGTCAAATCCGTTACAATATGCTTGCTATGTTGAAAACGACCATATTCCACTTTTACTACGTAATCATTCTTACGAACTCTAACATTAATCTTAGTCGAATAGAGCATCGTATCTAAAAATGTAGGAGGGCATACCAACTCTAAATCGCCTTTAGGATATTGCCCCACCCAACGAAAACGATTCTTCTTACGATATTCCACCTGCAAATCCAAATCCTTGATTACACGCTGAATCACATCACGCGAAGTCAATGCTGCAATCTCATCATCAACCGACTTCTCACCATTCATGCCCAATACATCCAACAAATCGGATTGAATAAACGCACTACCTCCCGACGCATCACGAAGCAATATCTCCGACTCTACTGTATACTTATTCGTAGAAGATATATAGTGAAACACTCCAAACAACCCAAACACTATACCACTCAACAAAAACCAATACCAATTATTAAATACACGCACTAGCCAAGCATGAATGTTGATTTCCTTATTTTCCTGTGCCATAACACGTTATATTTTAGAAAGTCAATATTTTATTTGATTTTACAAAATTTTAAGCCTGCAAAGTTACTACTTTTTTTCGAAACCACCAAATCTTTTGCATTTTTCGATTAACTTCAGACAATCATTCACGATTTTTCATAATCAAACACACAATCTATCCACTCTTTTTCTGCAATTAATTCTTCTATCGAATTTCTCCTAATTTCTCACATATTATCTGGTTCTTATTCAAATTTCGTGCAATGTTTTTCGGTCAAATACATTTTGATTTCCAGGAGTTTGATACTCGCCCTTCCGTACAATGTACGCTTTAATGCTTTCAGTTTGTTCACATACCCTTCGACTATTCCATTTGAGAAT
>JAZSAI010000021.1:0-28272 GCA_045601825.1 Paludibacteraceae bacterium
GTCACCATAGATTTGGAAAGTAAAGAGTATGGCAGCCAACACCAATGTACTACCCGATTGGTTGCTAATGTCTGCAAAGACTGTATCTACATAAGTGGCACAGTTGTCTGCTACCACAATCTTCTTGAATAATCCCCACAATATCTGTCGCATGCCGTCCACGGCAGTAGCATAGTCAAAGGTGCGTTTCTTTTGGAATTGAGGTAGGAGGTTAGTCGCTCGCTCTATAGGACCTGCTACCAACTGTGGGAAGAAACTGAGGAAGGCAGTAAAAGCCACAATGTCATGAGTGGGTTGTATCTGCTTGCGATAGACATCAATGGAGTATGAGAGGGCTTGGAAGGTATAGAAACTGATACCAACTGGCAGAATCAAATGTAGCAGCAAGAAGTCTGACTCAATGCCGAACAGTCGTGCAAACTGTGTGGCGAAGAAGTCGTAGTATTTATATGCGCCTAAGATGCCGAGATTGACAATGATATTGGCTATCATGACGGCTTTCTTTCCGCGTTGTGTTGGGGTGTATTCGATTCCGATGCCGCTTAGGAAGGAGAGAAGCGTGGTGATGGCAATTAGAATAAGGAATCGCCAGTCCCACCAACCGTAGAAGATATAGCTGGCGACTACGACAAAGAGGTTTTGCCACAGCAATTGGTGTTTGCACTTACGCATGGCGTAGTCAAACACGAACCAATAGAGCAGGAAGACTATTGGGAGAAAGATTGCGAACTCAAATGAGTTGAATAGCATGTTGTTTTTCTGCGGTTGGTTCCGAACCTGCCTATAAACCACAAAAAAAGCGTGGAACCTTACCTTTGCTTATTCTCAACACTGAGGTTCCTGCAAGACCCTACCAACAAGAATAAGCACGCAACGCCCACGCTGAATATGAAATGCCACCAAACAGAGCAGTCCACGCGTGGACGCTCTGCGGCAGGATATACATATCCCAACGGGCGTTTACTGCTCTCTTGTTTTGGGCTAGTGAAATTTTGCAGGATTTCAGTGTTCCAAAACAAGCGCTGAAGACACCCCACTGCTTAACATTGTGGGGACTCCATAGTAAACGCTTTTTATAATATGTCTGCCTAACCGATTACTCGGCTTTGCGGTGCAAAGGTACTACAAAATTTGCGGATGTGCAAATTTTGAGTGGAAAAAGTTTTAGGAGTTTTAAAAGTTTTAAGGGTAAGTCTTGTTTAGAGAACGGCGCAAGGCGCCTACTGTTTAGGGTTTAGGGATTCGGGACACGCGAGACGGGACTCCGTCGAGCGTGGGATTAGAGATGGGACACGCGAGATGGGACACCGTTGAGCATAGGAGAAGATGCTACTTCAAACCTTCATCCTCTGAGGAAGTATTAGGAATAGTGCGCTTATTGTGCGTGAATAGTGCGTGTATAGTGCGTGATTGACAAGGAAAATACAATAAGTCGAACACGAAAAAATCGCCGTCTATGTTACGCATAAACGGCGATTGAGAGGTGAAATTATCACTATCAGTTATTGGATAACGGATATTAGTTATCCGAGGCGTTCCAACTCTACGGTGAAGTGGCGCATCAATGGTGCTTCTTTCGTGATTGCCAAGCCACGGGTGATAGTCTCACGGCGGTCATAGACATTCTTCAAAGCAGCAGCGATGACCTTCATATGGTTGTCGGTATATACACGGCGAGGGATACAGAGGCGCACTAAGTCCAGTCCGCCAAAGCGGTTCTCGCGGGTCACAGGGTCACGATCAGCCAAGATATAACCAATCTCGCAAGCACGGATACCTGCCTCGAGGTAGAGCTCGCAAGTCAAAGTTTGCGCAGGGAACTCCTCAATAGGCACGTGGGTTAGGACCTTATCAGCGTCCACGAAGATGGCGTGACCGCCAGCAGGGCGTTGGTAAGGGATACCGTATTCATCGAGCAACTGCGCCAAATACTCTACTTGGTGGATACGGGTATGGAGCATGTCGAACTGGGTGTTCTCTTCGAGACCGACAGCCAAAGCAGCCATATCACGGCCATTCATACCACCATAGGTGATGAAGCCCTCGTAAGGGATACAGTAGCGTTTGCAGCCCTCGTACCAGTCCTCGCGGTTGGTAGCGATGAAGCCACCCATATTGACGATACCGTCTTTCTTAGCAGACATGGTCATACTATCGGCATACGAGAACATCTCGCGGGCAATCTCTTGGATAGACTTGTCGGCATAGCCTTCCTCGCGAGTCTTGATAAAATAGGCATTCTCGGCAAAGCGGGCAGAGTCCATGTTGACAGGCACGCCATACTTATGGCAGAGCTCGCATGTCTCGCGGATATTCTTCATCGAAACGGGCTGTCCGCCTACGGTGTTGTTTGTTACGGTCAGCACCATAAATGGCACATTGCCTGGGTTGTCTTTCAGCAATTGCTCCAGATGCTCCAAGTCCACGTTACCCTTGAAAGGAATCTCCAATTGGGTGTTCTTCGCCTCTTTGATTGTTACATCAATGGCGTGTGCTCTGCGTGCCTCAATATGCCCTTTGGTCGTATCGAAATGCGCATTGCCAGGGATAACTTGTCCTTCTTTCACGAGGTGAGAGAACAGCACATTCTCCGCTGCACGACCTTGGTGCGTTGGGATAACGTAGTTGAAACCTGTGATGCGGGTGATAGTGTCTTTCAGTTCGAAGAATGACTTACTGCCCGAATAACTCTCGTCGCCAAGCATGAGGGCCGCCCATTGGCGGTCAGACATGGCGCCTGTGCCAGAGTCGGTGAGAAGGTCGATGTACACTTGCTCGCTGCGGAGCATAAAGATGTTGTTCTTGGCTTCACGGAGCCATTGTTCGCGCTCTGCACGTGTGGATTTGCGGATGGGCTCTACCATCTTGATTTTCCACGATTCTGCAAAAGGTAATTCCATGGTATATTTTATTTAATTGGTTATTGGACGCTTCGCTATTGGACGGCGTACCGCCTATTGGACGCCCGTTGGGCTATTGGATGTTGCAGCTATTCGGTGGGTCCACCAAAGCCAGAGGCAGAAGAGCATACCATAGAAGAGGTACTTGAAGAGGAACTCGTGCAAGAACTCAAACCACTGGGGATGATGCTCTATTGCCATAGCAATCAGGGTGATACGTAATATATTGAAAAGGTAGGCACACACGAGACCGAGAGGGATGAACCATAGTTTGTGCTTCCAACTGCCGCGTGCGACCAACATGATGACAATCCATATGAACGATTGCTTGAGAGCCGTGCAACTCCAGACAATGCGTGTGCCTGTGCCCGTTTCGAAATGTATGAGGTTGGGTTCGAAGAAATACACGTGTTCGTTGGTCAAAGATAACAACCAATACACGATGCTGGCAATATGGTGCGACATGAAGTCGAATGGGCGTGTGATATCTAAACCAAACCATGTGACTTGGCTACCCCCTTCGTCACCCAGTACGGTGAACTTCCAAAAATAGTTGGCTGCGAGCAATGCCACGACAAAGAGAAGAATGTCTATGTAAGGACGGAGGGCTTCTTTGATATGTTCAACATGGTTCAACATGGTTCAACATGGTTCAAAATTGTTCAACGTGGTTCATTACCTAAATCTTGGTCTTTGCGTATGGGGCGGCGTCTATAGGACAGAACTCGCCATCGAGGTACTTGAAATAGCCCGCTTGGCAGACCATGGCCGCATTGTCGGTAGTGTAGGAGAATGGCGGAATATGTACTGTCCAACGATGGCGACGACCTAAATCAATCAATGCATCACGTAATCCACTATTCGCACTCACACCACCTGCTACTGCTATCTCATTGACTTTTAGATCCTTGGCTGCACGTTTGAGTTTATTGATGAGTATGTCAATAATCGTTCTCTGCAAGGAAGCACAAAGGTCGGCTTTGTTTTCCTCGATGAAATTCGCATTCTCTTTGAGGTTGTCGCGGAGGAAATACAGAAAGGAGGTCTTGAGTCCAGAGAAAGAATAATTGTACCCTGGGATATTGGGTTTGGCAAACGTAAATGCTTCGGCGTTGCCCTCTTTGGCTAGGCGATCAATCCATGGACCACCAGGGTAGGGAAGCCCCATGATTTTAGCACACTTGTCAAATGCTTCACCTGCTGCGTCATCAATAGTCTGACCCACGATTTCCATCTCACGGTGGGATTTTACCAATACGATTTGGCTATTACCTCCACTAACTAGTAGGCATAGGAAGGGGAAGGAGGGGGACGCTTCGCTGTTGGACGGCGTACCGCCTATTGGACGCCCTAAAGGGCTATTGGACGCTACGTTATTGGTTTGGATGAAATGGGCAAGGATGTGTGCTTGGAGATGGTTGACTTCTACGAGTGGTATGTTGAGCCCAAGTGCCATACCTTTGGCAAAACTGACGCCAACTAGCAAACTACCCAATAAACCAGGCCCACGTGTAAAAGCAATGGCGGACAAATCTTTGTTCGTTACGCCTGCTCGCTTGAGGGCGGCATCTACAACAGGTACGATATTTAATTGGTGAGCGCGACTGGCTAATTCGGGGACTACACCGCCGAACTCCTCATGTACTGCTTGTGAAGCCGTAACATTGCTTAATAGTATGCCATCACGAATGACAGCCGCAGAGGTGTCATCGCAACTTGATTCAATGGCTAAAATAACGACATTTTTCATTGCGACTGCAAAAGTACAAAAAATATTTTGTCAATCCAAATTTTTTTACTACCTTTGCACAAATTTACTGAAGTTTATACTGCGCGAGAGAAGAATACAAGGACGTAGGTGTGAATTTATATTTTTGGATATTGCGTTTGGCAGCATTGTTCGGACATCGGAAGGCAAAGCAATTGGTGGCTGGGCAAGCAGAGGCTATAACAGAGTTGCGAGAGTGGCGTGCTACTACGTGTGGTATGCCAGTGTTGTGGATACATGTGGCATCGGTGGGTGAGTTTGAACAAGCACGCCCCATCATTGAGCGACTGCATAGGGAATTGCCTTTTCGCAAAGTACTGCTGACTTTCTTTTCTCCTTCGGGATATGAACTACGCAAGAACTACCAATTGGTGGACAAAGTGCTATATCTGCCTTTCGCTACGCGTCGGAATGCTAAGAAATGGCTAGAAGTGCTTGCGCCAGAGATGGCGGTGTTTGTTAAGTATGAGTTTTGGCCAGCATACCTAAAGGCACTCAAAAAAAATAATGTACCCACGTATTTGATTTCTGCTATCTTTCGCCCTAAGCAATTGTTTTTCAAACCCTGGGGCAAAGCTTATTTGAAACTACTATATACGTTTAAGCATATTTTTGTGCAGGATTCGTCTTCTGCTGATTTGCTGCAACAGCACGGTATAGCGAATGTGACGGTGGCTGGAGATACGCGTTTTGATCGTGTGGTGGAAGTGCGAAAGTTGACGAGAGATTTGCCGATAGTAGAAGGTTTTGTGGCAGGTGCTGAGCGCGTGATAGTAGCAGGAAGTACATGGCCAGAGGAAGAGCAGATGTTCGCGCGCTATGTGACAGAACATGAGGATGTGAGGTTGGTGCTAGTACCGCATGAGATACACAATGATCACCTGCACCAGATATTTCAATATTTTGAAGGTCGCTACGTGCGCTATACCGAGGCAACTGCAGCGAGCGTGGATAAGTGTCGTGTGCTACTGGTTGATACGATAGGATTGCTATCTTCAATCTATCGATATGGACATGTGGCATACATTGGCGGAGGCTTTGGCGCAGGTATTCACAATACGCTGGAGGCAGCGGTATATGGTATGCCTGTGGTATTTGGACCGAAGTGGCAAAAGTTTCGTGAAGCTCGTGGGCTATTAAACGCAGGGGCAGCGAAGAGTGTGAAGAACTATCGCGAGTTTGCTGCGGCATTGGACAAGGCATTTGAGCAACAAGCAGCAATGGGACAAGCTGCTGCCGACTATGTGAATAGCGAACTCGGTGCAACGGAGAAAATTTATCAGGAGATATTTTAGGGTTCTTGATTCCCGACTCGCGACTCAAATAAAAACAGAATAAAATAAACAATAAATATGGCACAAAAACCAAGTATTCCAAAAGGTACGCGTGATTTCTCTCCACTGGAGATGGCACGCAGAAATTATATTTTCGACACCATCAAGTCGGTGTTCTCGCTCTATGGCTTTCAGCAGATAGAGACTCCAGCGATGGAGAATCTCTCTACGCTGATGGGTAAGTATGGAGAAGAGGGCGACAAACTGCTGTTTAAGATTCTCAACTCAGGCGATTGGAAAGCGGCTGTTACCCATGAGGCATTGGATAATGCCACCATTGGTGCGCTCACCAATAAAGTGAGTGAGAAAGGTCTGCGTTATGACTTGACCGTACCTTTTGCGCGTTTTGTGGTACAACATCGTGAGGATATTCAATTTCCATTCAAGCGCTATCAGATTCAACCCGTATGGCGTGCTGACCGTCCACAGAAAGGTCGCTACCGTGAGTTCTATCAATGCGACGTGGATGTGGTGGGTACTAACTCACTACTCAGCGAGGTGGAACTGATACAAATCGTGGAGGAAGTGTATCGCCGTTTGGGTATTCGCGTAAGTCTGCATATCAACAACCGCAAGATTCTCGCTGGTATTGCTGAAGTGATTGGTCAGCCCGAACGCATTATTGATATCACCGTCGCAATCGACAAACTCGATAAGATAGGCATTGATAATGTGAATAAAGAACTGCTTGATAAGGGTTTACCACAAGAGGCAGTGGACGCACTGCAACCAATACTGAATTTGAGTGGTACCAATACCGAGAAATTGGATCAGTTGGAGCAAGTGTTGGCAGGTTGTGAAGTGGGTCTGAAGGGTATAGAAGAATTGCGCACCATTTTTGCGTTGTATGCCGCAAGCACGCAAGATGGTAATTTGGCTACCTATGAGCCAAGTGGTTTGCAAATAGAATTGGATCTTTGCTTGGCACGTGGTCTGAACTACTATACTGGTGCTATCTTCGAGGTGAAAGCATTGGATGTACAAATGGGTAGTATCACAGGTGGTGGGCGCTATGACAACCTCACAGGTATTTTCGGTATGCCAAATGTATCGGGCATGGGTATTTCGTTTGGTGCGGATCGTATTTATGATGTACTCTCCGAACTTAATATTTATCCAGAGAACTTGCAATCTACCACTCAATTACTCTTTGCGACCTTCGGCGAACAAGAATTGCTGTACGCATTAGGTTGGGCAAAAGCACTTCGCGAGAAGGGAGTGAGTGTGGAAGTATATCCCGAGCCAACAAAGATGAAGAAACAAATGGGCTATGCCGATAGCAAGAAGATTCCGTTTGTGGCTATTGTGGGTGGTGATGAGATGACTGCAGGTAAAGTGATGCTCAAGAATATGCTTTCAGGCGAACAGCAATTGGTAACCCTAGAAGAACTAGTACAATTGGTGTGACTGGTCTGAATAACATAACTAGCATAAAAAAAAGAGAGTTACACGCTCTCTTTTTTTATTAACTCTAGCAGTTGTTCGACCGCTTCTTCTTGAGGGATGTTTTTCAGTACACACTCCTTGCCGCGATAGAGACTCACTTTGCCGCGTCCTGCGCCTACGTAGCCATAATCGGCGTCCGCCATCTCGCCCGGACCATTGACAATACAGCCCATGATACCGATCTTCAGTCCTTGCAAGTGGGATGTGGCTGCTTTCACTTGGGCGATGGTTTGCTCCAAATCGAAGAGCGTGCGGCCACAACCAGGGCAGGAGATATACTCCGTTTTATACATACGCACGCGCGCGGCTTGAAGGATGTCTTTGCTGAGTCGTGCTAAATCTTCTGCAGCGAAGTGGTCATTGTTGAGCACTAACTCTGTGCAGTTGTGATCCCAAAGCAAGCGACCACATTCAGCGGCGGCATGGAGTTGGAAGAGTTGCCAATCGGTGTCGGCGTTGGAGAAAAAGATGGTTTTATCTTCTATCTTAACTTGGGTAGTAGCTGCATAGCGAGTGCTTTGCTCATCAGCGAAGTAATCTACCAACGCTTTGGCGACGGGCAGTTCTTTTTCGGGAGCCTCGCTTAGACTCACGCGAATGGTGTCGCCTATGCCGTCCGCAAGGAGAGCACCTATACCGACTGCGGACTTCACGCGGCCGTCTTCACCTTCGCCTGCTTCTGTTACCCCTAAATGCAACGGGAAAGCCATGCCCTCTTCCTGCATTTGCCAAACCAACAGACGGACAGTAGTGACCATCACGCGAGTGTTGCTGGCTTTGATGGATAGGACAATATCTTTGAAATCTTCTGCCACTGCCACACGCAAGAACTCCATGCAACTCTCTACCATGCCTTCGGGCGTGTCGCCATAGCGCGACATGATACGGTCACTCAGACTGCCGTGATTAACACCAATACGCAGGGCAGTCTTGTGCTCTTTGCAGATATTGAGCAATTGGATAAAGCGGTTACGAAGACGTTGCAATTCTGCTTGATACTCTTCTTCGGTATAGTCTATTTGTTTGAATTTGCGCGCAGGGTCGATATAGTTACCTGGATTAATCCGCACTTTCTCCACCACTTTTGCCGCTGCATCCGCCACATCGGATTGGAAGTGGATATCAGCGACAAGGGGGGTATTAGATCGCTTCGCTGGAGATGGTAGATCGCTCACATCGTTCGCTGTAGATCGGGCTACGCCCTGTAGTGATTGGTGAATTTGTGCAAGGGAGTCTACTTCGCGCATACCTTGAGTAGTAAAACGAAGTAATTCAGTACCTGCTGCAATACAACGTTCTGCTTGTGCTACGCTACCTTCGATATCGTTGGTAGAGGTGTTCGCCATTGTTTGAATACGAACAGGATATTCGCTACCGATTGATAGACCACCTACATGAGTAGTAGTAGTCTGTCGGCGATTATATGTCAATTGTATATTCATAGTTAATTATATGTTCATAAAAGCCCGAATTTTGTGCAAAGTTACTCAAATATTTTGGATTAAGCAATAAAAATGGCACATTTTCACACTTTTTTTGCAAAATATTTGGTCATATCAAAAAAAAGCAGTACTTTTGCACCCGCTTTCGAATGGAAGTGTGCGTTTACGCGGGATTCAGTAGCTCAGCAGGTAGAGCACATCCCTTTTAAGGATGGGGTCCTGGGTTCGAGCCCCAGCTGAATCACAAGAGCAGAGGAAAACCTCTGCTCTCTTTTTTCTTATACCTTTCAACTGTTTCTTGAAGGAAATTTACTAAAACTTATTGCATCGCATCACGGAGTTTGTGCTTGATGTAGTGCTCGTCGGTGAAATGAGAACGTAGGTGTGGTGTCATCTCGGCATGGGCGAAGAACTTCTGGTATTCGCGTTTTATATCTTCGCCAAGATTGGAATCGTGGGGTGTGTAGTGGCAGATGGTTTCTGGAGTGTCCTTGGGCTTGAAGGTCTTGAAGCGGAATAGGTCCTGCATCGTGAGTTTGAACTCCGTTTCGCCATTCTCGCGGCGACCGCGGTATTTATTTACACCCACTGCTTTCTTGAGTGAGGACATAGGATTGAGGACAGGATTGATGACAATCTTACGCCCTGCGAAGTCCGCACACAAAACATAGAAGCCGCCCAACGAACTGCCAATCAGGTATTTAACGTCGGTGTTGGCAGCAATGAAATCGTTAATCTTCTTAACCGATTCGTCCACATGGTGATCCACTTCGAGTGGACACCACTCAAGTTCAGGGTAGTATTTGCGGAAATTGGTGATGGTGTCGGAGTGTATTGACCCTGCGAAGCCGTGGATGTAAACTGCTTTCATAGTATATCGCTTCGCTGTTAGACGTTAGACTGCTTTTGCAGTTCGCGGAAGATGGCTGCGCGGATGAAGCAGTCGAGACGGAGGTAAATTTTAGGATTATTGGTGCGAGGGTCGATAGGGGCGTCTGCTTCGCCACGGGTGAGTTGTGCCTCGAAACGTTGCTTCCATAGAGTGAGTTGTTCGGAATCCTTTTGAATATGGCGCGCTTGTTGGCAGGCAGTAGTCCAGTTGTCAATGCGTTGTTTCTCAGCACCTTTGGGTGGGTTCTTCTTCCAATCACGTGGGTTGTGCACCACATACGCCTCTTGCGCTAGTTCTCCGATGATATGCCCCTGTGTGTCAAAGACACGTTTGCGACGGAAGATGGTTTTGTCTTGGTTCTGTAGTTTGCCCTTGATAGTCTCTATTGGGGCAATAAATTTGATTTCTGCCATGGATGAGTTAATTATGAATTATGAATTATGAATGTGGTCTTACCATAAGATGTGTCTTTTCTTGTGGCAGTGAAAGTGCAGTCTGCATTGTATGAAGTATCGGGTTGGTATGCTGAATCACTAACTAATCACTAACTAATCACTAACTAACGGTTAACTATATATAAGACTTTGCAAAGGTACAACAAAATTTTTAGATATGCAAGAAAATAGCGAAAAAATGGGTGTAAATGTTTGATTATTCTAATGAGCGTGCCTATATGGAGAAGATGTGAAAATGATTGCAAAGCAGGAAATTTGTGTGATATGGTACAATTGATAGAAAATGTGTTTTTTTAATACTATTTTATAAAAATCTGAATATCAGTGTTTTGTGAAGGATTTATGGAGGAGGGGTAATTTTTTTTTATTTTTGTTTGTATGAATGCATTTTTTTTTGTACCTTTGCAGGCGGAAAAAGAAATCAACAATAGATTCGATTATGAAAACACTATAAAGACGGGAGTCTCGTTGGTTTCTATGTGTTATGGAATTACGATTGAAAACACTATAAACGATTAGCAATCAATGGAGAAAGCCGAAAATCCAATAAAGAGTAGGCGAAGACACTATAAAAAAAGAGATTATGAAACTAAAATCTGGTATCGTTCTCGCTGAAAACGAGAATCTCGTAATGGAGCTTGAAGCTGAATTGTGGGCAACAAGCCAAAACCCATTTGCTCAAATTTGGGGTCAAATTAAGAAATTGATTGGTTTGTTCTTTGGTATTAAACGTGAGGGCTTTGTTGTTATCACTGACCAACGCGTAGTTGAGGTTATCCAAACCAAGGCTTGCTGGGTATTGAACACAGGTAAAGTGGTTACATATTTGATGCCATCTAGCATCAAAGAGTGTGGTTACACCAAAGAGGGTACCATCTGCGGTTGCTTCTGCCAAGCTTACACATTCTACTATGAGGGTTGGACACAACGTACCGCTATTATGTTGAAGGATGCTGACGAGAAAGAGGCTCAAGGTGTAGTTGATTCTTTCTACAAAGCATTGCAAGCAAGTAAATAATGAAGAGTCCGATATCAACAGTATCGCGATTTATTTATCTTAATGCATACGCCCTGCTCCTCCTTTTAGGTGGAGCGGGCTTTGCTATTATACCCCTGTTTGACAATGCAGTGTGGGTAATTGTGGTGAAAGTGGTGGTAGGAGCAGTGTGCCTGAAAGGTGCATTTAGCATATTGTCGGGTTGGAATGATAAGAAGCGGAAATATGAGGTGCTGATAACTCGAAATCGAGAAAAACTGCGCCCCGATACGTTTAAAGAATATATGGAAGCACCTTGCGGAAGGTTGCTGACACGGGTCGTGCTGAAGGATTTGGGACAGGCAGATCAGTATAAGATGCTGTGGAAAATGTATCATATCCCTTATTGGAAGCACTTGAAAAATGAATGCAAACCGAAGAAAACAGTGGTGTATGTGAATTCGGATTTTGTGAAAAAGAATGATGCCAATAATTCTACAGAGTGATTGTTGTGATTAATTGTTTGAGTCTAGATGTAAATACGCTATTTATAATTCGTTGATAATGTGTGATTTATAGAGAAAATGGGGGGGGTAAATTTTTCTTGCATATATGAGAAAAAAGCAGTACCTTTGCAGAAAAATATAAACAAATTAAATTCTATTTAGTGATGAAAACAATCAAAACAATTCTTTTTTGCCTTGTAGCAGTACTTTTTGCAAGTTGTGCAGGGCTAAACATGACTCCTTATGCTAATGATCCAGTAGAGACAAAAGTGGTTTTGTCGGAGTCTAACTACCACATTGTGAAAGAAGTAAGTGGCGAATGGACTGCAACGTATATCTTTGGTATTGGTGGTCTTTCTAAGAAGGCACTTGAAACCAATGCGATAAGCGAAATGTACAAGAACGCAGGACTGACTGGTAATCAACAGATTATTAACATCACCACCACACAGTCTGTGGAGACATGGGCACTGGTTTATTCGAAAGTACGCGCCATCGCTCATGGCTATGTGATTGAGTTTGAGGAATAATCGATGCTGCTGTGGGAAATGAAAATGCACTCCGAGGGGAGTGCATTTTTTGTATATACAAGGTAAAAATCATCATTTTCTTGCATAATTCAAAAAAATGTAGTACTTTTGCAGGCGGAAAGGAAAACAATACAGATAGTTTTATTTTTTAGAAGACAACTTGTATTGTTTTTTGACGACAACATAAACAACTTGCGCGGCAATCAACTCCCTGCCGCGCTCAAAGAAAAATAAATAATTGCCTATGAAGCATAGCGTATAATTGATACGTACATCGTGAAATATTTGGAAAAGCATTTTAGCTTTATTTTGTCTACTTGAAAGTTTGGCGACTAAAAAAGTTCTGATAAAAATATAGCAAAGTGCTCGCGCATTAGGCGCGGGCTTTTGAGTATTCTATCAGAACGGGTTACGCCAAACACCTCAAGTAGAGAATAACTAAAAGTACCGTGCTTTTTTATGTGTGTATCTCAAAACCATGGTACAACGGAGTAACCGAAAAGCCGAAAGTGAGTAGGAAAAAAGTAGATAGTAAATAGGACACATATGAAATTAAAAAAATATATACTTTTATTAGGTATTTTATTTATAAGTTTGTTTGTTAAAGGGCAGTTACAGGGTTCGTTTCAAACGTTAAATGACGGATATACATATTTTATTCTACAAAATACAAGTATGTATAATCTTCCTATAGGATGGGCTGTAGTAAATGACTCAAGAAATGAGATGAAATCAGGACAAACCGTTGTTAATGCAGGAGGCGTATTATATTTTGGTCCTTCAACGATAGGTTGGACTTGGGTTCCTAGAGAACGATGTGTAGTGGCATTAAATGGTCAACAATATCAATGGACATATTCTCCTAATAATATTAGTTTCCGAGGAGAGCGTACCGGATATACAGGAAAATGTAAACATGTAGAGAATGGAATAAAATGCAATTGCCCTGGAGGCTACGAAAGAACAGCTAATGGAAAGTGTTCTAATTGCAAGCACTCCTGGACGGAACATACTTGGCATAATTAATTATCTAAGGTATCAACACTTCATAGAAAAATGCACTCCGAGGGGAGTGCATTTTCTATATTATATATAAGGTGTAACTTTACATTACGATGTTCACGATACGACCAGGGACAACGATGACTTTCTTCGGAGCGGCGCCGTTGAGTTGTTTGGCGGTCAGCTCGTGAGCCATGACAAGCTTCTCAACCTCCTCGCGTGGAGTGTCCTTTGCTACCTCAATGGTGAAGCGAACCTTACCATTGAACTGAACAGGGTACTTCTGCGTTGCTTCAACCAAATACGCTTCATTGCACTCTGGCCAGAGTGCGTCGCACACGGACCCCCTCACTCCCCCTTCAAGGGGGAAGGTGTTTTGACAAAGTTGATATGCCTCCTCTGCAATGTGAGGAGCGTATGGAGCAAGCAAGATAGCGAAGGTCTTGAGGATAGCAACCTTGTTGCACTTGAGGGCTTGGAGTTCGTTTTGCGCAATCATGAAGGCAGAGATAGAGGTATTGAATGAGAAGTTCTCAATATCCCAAGTAATCTTCTTAATGAGCTTGTGCAATGAGCGAAGTTCCTCTGCTGTTGGCTCGTCGTTGGAGAGGGTCTCGAACAGATTCCACCACTTACGCAAGAAGCGGTGTACGCCATCAATACCGTTGGTATCCCAAGGTTTGGACATCTCCAAAGGACCGAGGAACATCTCGTAAAGGCGCAGTGTATCAGCACCATATTTAGCCACCACATCGTCTGGGTTCACGACATTGAACATAGACTTGGACATCTTTTCCACTGCCCAACCGCAGATGTATTGCTTTGGAGCCATTGGCGTGCCGATATATGGATTATCCTCTACGGAAGTGCCGTCTGCAAAGACAAATTGTGCGTTCTTAAACTCAGGCATCCAGTTGCGGAAGGCGTCAATATCAAGTACATCGTTCTTGACAATATTCACGTTCACGTGGATAGGTTGTACCTTATCTTTGTACTCTGGGTTGTCGATGAGGTTGTAGCTGATGAAGAGGTTGCCCGTTGCGCCTTCGCCGATATAGCGATATACGAAGTTGGAGCGACCTTGAATCATACCTTGGTTGATAAGTTTGCGGAAAGGTTCGTCCTCGCAGATATAGCCGAGGTCATAGAGGAACTTATTCCAGAAACGGCTATAGATAAGGTGACCCGTAGCGTGCTCTGTACCACCGATATAGAGATTGACTTGACGCCAGTATTCGTTGGCCTCTTTGCCTACGAGCGCAGCATCGTTGTGGTTGTCCATATAGCGGAGGTAGTATGCCGATGAACCTGCGAAACCAGGCATGGTGCAAAGCTCGAGTGGGAAGACATTGACATTATCAATCAACGACTTGCTAACGACTTGGTTGTTCTTCTCATCCCACGCCCAGAGGTCGGCATTGCCAAGAGGTGGCTCGCCTGTGGTGGTAGGTTTGAAGTCCGACACCTCAGGCAAGAGGAGTGGCAAACACTCTTCTGGGAGCATGTATGGCATGCCATCTTTGTAGTAAACAGGGAAGGGTTCGCCCCAGTAGCGTTGGCGGCTGAAGACCGCATCGCGGAGGCGGTAGTTCACTTTCACGCGACCGAGGCCGGTGTTGGTGATATGCTCCTTCATCGCTTGGATAGCGTCTTTCACTTGCATGCCGTTGAGGAAGCCAGAGTTGATCATCACACCCTCTTTGGCATCGAAGCTCTGCTCGCTAACATCCGCACCCTCGATGAGTGGGATAATAGGCAAGTTGAAGTGCTTAGCGAAGGCATAGTCACGGCTATCGTGTGCAGGTACCGCCATGATGGCGCCTGTGCCATAACCGCTAAGTACATAATCACTTATATAGATAGGTATCTCGGCTTTGGTGAGAGGGTTGATAGCATACGAACCTGTGAAGACACCCGTCACACGGCGGTCAGCAATACGTTCGCGTTCGGTGCGGTTCTTCACCATCTGGAGGTATGCCTCTACCTCTGCTTTTTGTTCCTCGGTAGTCACACGAGCCACATACTCGCTCTCTGGAGCCAATACCATGAAGGTCACGCCATATACAGTATCCGCACGGGTAGTAAAGATGGTGAAAGGCTCGTCTTGTCCTTTGATAGCAAAGCGCATCTCAGCACCTTCGCTGCGACCGATCCAGTTGCGTTGAGTCTCTTTGAGGGAGTCGGTCCAATCCACGGTATCAAGACCTTGGAGCAGACGTGGCGCATAGGCACTCACGCGGAGGTTCCATTGGCGCATGACGCGTTGCTCTACAGGGTAGCCGCCGCGCACGGAAAGACCCTCGCTGACCTCGTCGTTGGCGAGTACACAACCGAGCTCTGGGCACCAGTTCACCTTCGTATCTGCCAGATAAGCAATACGATAGTTCATCAGGCGTTCTTGTTGCTCACGCCCGGAGAGCGTTGCCCAAGTAGGGTCGGTAGCCTCAAATTTCTCAATCAGTTTGCTGATAGGCTGTGCCTTTTGCAAAGAGGTATCGAAATAGGAGTTGAACATTTGGATAAATGCCCATTGTGTCCACTTGTAGAAGTCAGGATTGCAAGTCTTTACCTCGCGATCCCAGTCGTAGTTGAAGCCTATCTTTTGGAGTTGCTCAATATAGTGAGCGATATTCTCCATAGTGGTTTTCTCTGGGTGTTGACCTGTTTGAATAGCATATTGCTCCGCAGGCAAACCATAAGAGTCAAAGCCCATTGGGTGGAGGACATTGAAGCCTTGAAGGCGTTTGTAGCGACTATAAATATCGCTAGCGATATAGCCCAGAGGGTGACCCACGTGCAAACCTGCGCCCGATGGGTAAGGGAACATATCAAGCACATAGAATGGCTTTTTGTCGCTTTGGTTACTTACGCGGTAAGTGCCTGCTTTAGCCCATTCTGCTTGCCATTTCTTTTCAATTTCACTGAAATTGTAATCCATAAAACTATTTATGATTTAATTATTTAGCATTTATTCATTTCCTATTTCGGCTTGGCAGTCTCAAACAACCTGCCTACACCGTATGATTTTTGTTAGGTCATTTAGTCATAACCTTTGCGGCTGCAAAGGTACTACAAAAATTGCACATATGCAAATTTTTAACTGTTTTTGTATCGAAAGTATACTTAAGGTCTAGTATTCCAGCAACTCAAACTATTCTTGCTCTTGAATAGCCATGCGTTCGCGCGCATAAGAGATGGCTTTTTGTAATTTCAGTTCCAACACTTTCTTGTCTGGCAACATCGTCATGTATTCAGCCACACGGATGTTGCTTTCTTCCAAGTGCATCAATTCTACATGTTCATCATTCTTGCCTGCACAAAGAATTAAACCGATTGGTGCATTCTCACCTTCTACTCGCTCGTATTTTTCCAACCAACGCAAGTACAACTCCATTTGTCCTTTGTGTGCAGCTTTGAACGAATCGATTTTCAAATCAATAGCTACTAAACAACGTAAGCGACGATGATAGAAAAGCAAGTCTATATAGTAATCCTCATTGTCAATAGTAATACGTTTCTGTCGTGCGAGGAAAGCAAAGTCAGTACCCAATTCCTCAATGAACCGCTGCATTTCTGCGACAATGGCACTTTCCAGATCTTTCTCAGAATATGTATCTTTTAGTCCAAACAAATGCAGCAAATATGGATCACGGAAGACCAGATTAGGTGTCATTTTATTTTCCTCTCGCAAAAGAGCAAGGTCGTGCTTAATCGTTTCTTCAGGTTGACGGCTTATGGCTGTACGCTCAAATAGTTGGGAACTGATTTTCTCACGCAGCGTGCGTACACTCCAGTGCTCGGTGATAGCCATTTGCTCATAGAACGAGCGTTTAAGTGGTTCACGAATAGGGATAAGAAGCGTAAAGTGCGACCATGGCAATTGTCGCATCAGTGTTGCGACAATTTCAAAGTCTTGATATTCAGTTGCAAACTGCATCATACGGCGAACATTCTTCTCTTCAAAACCACTTCCAAATTCTTGTGCCAATTGTCGCGACACTGTTGCGACAATTTGTTTGCCATACTCCGCACGGTTGCCTTGCAACACAAATGTATTGATAGCATATCCTACATTCCAATACAGTTGCGTTGTCTCATCGCTAACGACAGACGCTACGCGTTTGCGAGTATTCTCAATAAGTTCTCGCAAATGCTTAATCAATGGCTCTGTCATAATCACTACCTGCGATAATATGTTTTGACCTTTTCTCTCTATGTTTGCCATAATTATTGTATTTGTTTGTTGTTGAGGATTTTGGATAACAAAAACGCATGCAAAGATACTACATTTTTTTCATACCTGCAAATGTATTATATCTTTTCACACCAAATAGAATTAATGAGGGAGTTATTATTAGAGAAAGAAAGGAATTACAAGTTTCGGGACCTGAAGGAGTGCGACGGAACGCACTCCGAGCGCAGCGCCCGAAAAGTCCCCACTTTGAGGAATCAGCGCAAGCATAGAACAAAACAAGGAGATCTGTGGGACATCTCTTGGCTTTCGGTGGCTTTTGTGTGTCTAGCATCGCTTGGCTAGTATTTTTCTTTGAAAGCGTTTTTATCACGATTTAACATGCCTCTATAAAAAAATAAAACTCCTCTTGCACAATGTACAAGAGGAGTCAAATGACTAATTGAGTTTGTGTGTTTATTATTCAGCTACTCCCATGCATTCTTTTAAAGACTGATTTTTTACAAAATTTGCTTCTTCACGTGCTTTTATTTTTGCATCTTCTTGTGTTTTTCCTTCTTTTATGCATTGGGAATATACCTCTTGAAATTTTTTATTGAATATTTTTTTTGCGTTTTTTTGGCATTCTTTATATTGCATCTCTTCTTTTCTTTGTTGCTCAGATTGTGCATGTTGAGTTGCTGAAACAGCGGCAGACTTCTCATTTTTATCTTCTATGAGATTATCAGGTGCAATAAACTTGCTTACAAATTCTCTGTATTTCCCGTTATCGTACAAAATTCCTGACACTTGTTCAATAGAAATAGATCTCTTTACGCCATTTTGCAAATAAATAATTGTAGAATCATTTTCACTTTGAATACTAACATCTGCTATCCTCTCATCATTAGTGGTCATGATGACTCCAGCAAACAAAAACATTGGTATAAATCCCAATAAAAGTACAAATATTTTTTTCATAATTTAATCATATTTTATTGTCGTAGGATCAGCATACATTTCCATACAATCCAATCTTCCTGCTAACATCACACTATCTTTCGCCCTTTTAGCAATTTGTTGAGCTGTTTGTTTTGGTTGTCCTTTTGATATTGCATGTTGAAATGCTATTCGATACTCTTTTTGCGCATTCTTAATTACATTTCTTTCGCAAGGGAAGTAAGCTGGATCAACTCTCAATTTGGACATATTAGGAAGTCTCAAAGAGTCAATATTGCGAATAGAATCCTTGATAAGAGAACTCTCTGCAACGATTGATTGATTAAGTTCTTTATATTGCCCATCATCATACAAGATAGCAAATACTTGCTCAATGGCAATAGATTTTTCTATGCCATCAAGCAAGTAAACTATTGCAGAGTTTGTTTCGTTTTGAATACTCACATTTTCTATTCTTTCGCCATTAGTAGTCACAATAACGCTTGCAAACGAAAGCATAGAAGATATTGTAAGCATCACTACAAACAATATTTTTTTCATATTATTCCTCTTCTGCCACTAAACGGAAGAAAGCACTAATCTCTTTCTCCTCAATGATTGAACTTACATTGAATTTCTTGGATTGGGTGTAATAACCAGTCTTTTCGCATTTGATTTCAATTTGTACATTACCAGCATTATTATATGTCAAACCCTTGATATCAAACACTTCCGTTGTTTCATATGGAGTTGTTTGTAAGTATCTATAGTTTTGATTCTTTACCTCTGGAGTAGAAGATATTACTCGCCAGAAAATGTCTGCACCCTGTGGACGAGAATTTACATCCCAGTGAATAGTCAAATGTTCTAATGCGGTATTTCCTTCGCCTGTGACTTGTTTGTTTGCTTCTTGTTTAGGAGAGCTTGCACGGTGCAAGAAGAATGCGATACGATCCCAATCAATATCTTTCAAAGCCTCGGTATAAGCTTGATTGAGAACTTGGTTTGCAATATCTTTAGAATATGCACTACCTGCTAAACTATAGCGACCTGCTACCTCTACTGTAGGATAAACCAAAGTACGATTGTGATCCAACACTTTTACGCTCATCATCACAGTTGCATTCCAACCAATACCAGATAAATAATCCACATGGAACTCAGTAAGTGATACTTCCATCCAATAGTCAGTAGCAGGATCTGCGTCCAAATTGAAGCCCATAGTACGCATATAACGACGCATACTTTCAGATACAAATGAACCAACGGATGGATTAGCACTAAATTGTGGTAGCGAAATTGTACTTGCATCATACACATGAACCAATGCCATTTTTGCGCGCGCGTCGGCTACATTCAAGCGAATACCATAATCCATATTCGCATATTTATCAGGAGTTGGATTTTCGGTAATAGTCAAATTAAGCATACCACTTGGAAGAGTTGGAGTTGTAGTAACACTCTTGCCAAAACCACATGAAGCCATCATGGTTGCTACAACCATAATTGCCATAACATTGAATAATTTTTTCATACGAAATCTTTTTAGAATTATTTATTTACATTGATTTTAATAACTTTAGCAGAAACGGTTGTTTTGAAAATAATATCACGTCCTTCTTGTCCCACATTGGTTGATACAACAGGTTCAATCACCCCATCACCACCAGCTACTTTGCAAGCATTAATCAAACGATAAACAGCAAGATTACGGGCCATTTGTTCTGGATGAATATCATCACCACCACCTGCATTAGCATAATCATTTGTTAAAAAACCATAACGAGCAACACCTGTGCAACCAGTGTATATCCATTGAGTTTTTCCATCTACCTTCTCTTTTTTGAATGTAACGGAAAAATCTCCATCAGCCTCTTTTATTACAATAGTTCCGACATTATGACGATATATAACAGAAGCTTCAGCCGTAATGGTATTAAGGATCTTATAATCCTCGCGTTCTAAATTTAATTCACTCAAACGAACTGAATTAACTGTGTTGATAGCCGTTGGAACAATGGCAGAGGGTGTACTACATGCTGTAAAGAAAACAGCACATGTAATAATTACAAAAATAAAACTTTTTTTCATAATAAATAAATTTAATTGTCATGCCTACTCTTCATCGGATTTTCGGCTGCCTCCGTTTGTTATTTAGTTGATTGTTTAACAACTTGAGAGGCATACAAAAAAACGTGGATTCCGACAGCTGTCGTTCCACGTATTGAGGCTCTCGCATTGCCTGTTAGTTTAGAACAACAACGCGAAGCCCACGCCGAATATAAATATACTCTCGTGCCACATAGTTAAGGTACGCGTGTGCGCATATGTATATGTGCAAAAGACGTACCAAATAGGAACAAGAGGGATAATCTATATCCCGTAGGACATCTACCGTTGCTAAGTCCTGAAACTAACATAGAAATTTGCGAGATTTCAATACATCAGAACTAAGCGTCAATAAACGCCTTTTTAATATGTCTGCTACCCTCCGCCGCTGATGTCAGACATCCCTCGGCGCAGGTTCACGGTGCAAAGGTAATACATTTTTTTGAATTGAGCAAGAGTAGTGCAAATAAAAATGCCATTTATGCGGATTTTGCATAAATGGCAGGGGAGGGAGTTAGAGTTTGATATAACCTCGTCGGGAATTGTGAATTATCAAATTAGTTGTCCTTGTTCAAAAGATCAAAACATAGTGCATTTGCAAAAATATATTCCAATGTCTTCATAGCCCCAGCCACCATTTATTCTATGTTATTAGTTAGCCATTCTGCAAGATCAATAATTTGGATTCTTTGGTAATTATATTGAGGTACGCGAGTTGTGTATATGCCTGTTTTTATAGATTATTCACTTTCCAAATCGTGATTTTTTTATGATTTGGAAAGCAATTTCGGGTGCAATGGTAGTGCTATCCTAATATGGTTCGTCAAGCACCCCATAATGCCGCAAGCGAGCGTCATCGGGATAAACAAAGAAAGGAAACATTTTTAGGAAATTAGTCAACCTTTTTAGGATAGGAGTCAACTATTTTAGGACTTTAGTCAACTTTTTCAGGAACAGAGGAAACCTTTTTAGGGAGCCAATCTTAACAAATAGCACTTTTTGTAGGTGGGGAGTTGAGTCGGAGTTCTCTCGGTCTTCTCTCGCTCGTCGGTCGGTAAAATGAGGGAAGGTATAAGAGGGGTAAAAGAGAGGGTAATCTTAACAAAACGCACATTTTTAGTTTTAGAGTTCTTTGGGTGTAGGTTGGTTCGTCCTTGGTTTCTCCTTGGTCTTTAGCCCGAGGAAGAAAGGGAGGGTACAATAGAACGGAATCTTAATATAAGTGCTTTTTTGGGAAAAAGCAGGCGGTGTCGCCAAAAGGCGAGGTGATGGCAGCAGAGCTGCGGTAGCGGCTCACGCAGTGAGCGGTGGGTATGTAAGACGGAAAATGCTCGGCGAATGAACGCCGAGCATTAAACCAGTCGCCTTTGCGATGTGATTACTTATTAGAGCAACTTCTTCACTTGGTCGTACACGTTTTGTGCGGTGAAGCCGAGTTTCTCATCGAGCACTTTGTATGGAGCAGAGAAGCCGAAGGAGTTGAGTCCCCATACAGTGCCATGTTCGCCTACGAGGCCTTCGAGGTTACATGGCAAGCCTGCGGTCAAACCAAAGCGTGTAACGCCTTGTGGCAACACCTCTGCTTGGTACTCCTTGCTTTGTTGGCGGAAGATAGCCTCTGAAGGAACACTCACGATTTGGAGGCGGATACCCTCTGCACGGAGGAGTTCGGCACCTGCCATAAGGGTAGAAACTTCGCTACCCGAAGCCAGCATCACCACTTGTGGGTTCTCATCTTTGCTCACGATATACGCACCTTTCTTCACGCCTTCTGCGAAAGTGTTAGGCACAGAGGTTATATCTTGGCGAGAGAGGATGAGGGCAGTTGGGGTATAGATATTCTCCATTGCCATTTTCCATGCTGCGGTAGTCTCCTCGGCATCAGCAGGACGGAGAACCATCACGCTGGGGCGACCAGAGTGGTTGTGCAGTTTCTCCATGAGGCGGATTTGTGCCTCTTGCTCCACTGGTTCGTGGGTAGGACCATCCTCACCGACACGGAAAGCATCGTGGCTCCAAACGAACATCATCTGAATCTCCATGAGAGCAGCCATACGGATGGCAGGTTTCATATAATCAGAGAAAACAAAGAACGTTCCGCAGGCAGGAATGATACCGCCGTGGAGTGCCATACCAATGCAGACACAAGCCATGGTGAGTTCGCTGACACCTGCTTGCAGGAAACGACCAGTGAAATCGTTAGGGGTGATGACGTGGGTATGTTTGAGGAAACCGTCTGTCTTGTCGGAGTTGCAGAGGTCGGCGGAGGATACAATCATGTTGCCGACATGCTCGGAGAGGTATGCCAATACATTAGCAGACGCAGCACGGGTCGCCACGTTTTGCTTTTGCATGATTTCGCTCCAGTCCACGCAAGGTGCTTCGCCACGCATAAAAGTCTCATACTCGTTGGCAGCCAATGGGTTAGCGGTTGCCCACTCGTGATAAGCGGCATAGCGTTGGTTGGTTATTTCGCGCAGTTCTTCGGCACGTTTGTCGTAGAGCGCTTGCACGTCAGGGAAGATTTGGAATGGGTTCTCTGGGTCACCTCCGAGGTTCTTAACGGTAGCTTCGAACGAAGCACCTGACTTGCTGAGTGGCTGACCGTGGGTAGAGGTCTTGCCCTCCCAACTCTCGCCTTCGGCATTCACGCAGCCTTTACCCATAGAAGTATGACCGATGATGAGCGATGGGCGATTCTTCTCGTTTTGTGCATTGATGATTGCTTGGCGGATAGCCGATGGATCATGACCATCAATGTCTTGTACGTACCAACCCCATGCCTCGTACTTCATGGCTACATTCTCGGAACTTACCTCGTTGCAGTTGGTAGAGAGTTGCACTTCGTTGGAGTCGTAGTACATGATGAGATTATCGAGCTTGAGGTGACCTGCCATACGACCTGCGCCTTGGCTAATCTCTTCTTGAATGCCGCCGTCGGAGATGAATGCGTAGATAGTAGGATTGTGAATCTCGCCATAACGCGCATTGAACCACTTAGCTGCGATAGCTGCACCGACAGCGAACGTGTGGCCTTGACCAAGAGGACCAGAGGTGTTCTCGATGCCACGCTCCACATTACGCTCTGGGTGACCAGGAGTGACGCTGCCCCATTGGCGGAGCTGTTGCAACTCTTCCATAGTGAAATGTCCCGTCATGCAGAGTTGTGCATAGAGCATTGGCGACATATGACCTGGGTCAAGGAAGAAACGGTCGCGCGCCTCCCAATATGGATTCTCGGGGTCATGGATAAGAAACTCGGAGTAGAGCACTTGAACGAAGTCTGCTCCACTCATTGAGCCACCTGGGTGACCACTCTTGGCCTTCTCGACCATTGCCGCAGCAAGAATACGGATGTTGTCTGCTGCTTTTGTCATAAGTTGATTTGAATTCATGATTGTATCTTGTTATATTGTTTAGCGTTGTGTAGTGCCCGCAAGCGGGCTGTGTAGTATTGTTGGTTAAAATTTATATGCGAGATAGTAATTGAATCCCCAATTGAAATCCTTGCGGAAACCCAATCCAGGAACGTAGTAGGGCATTACCTCGCCATCCTTGGCATTCCGTGTAAATAGGAGTTTCATGCGGATATACCATCCCATCTGAAAACCCTTATACACTTGTACCTGACAACCTGCCACTATCTCACCCCAGCAATCAAAGCGCTGTTGATTGTAGAAGTTCAGTCGTTGTTCCCCCCAATACTCGCTGTGCAATTTGACATTCGTAAGGTCATAGTTCTGGTATGCACCACCAAAGCGCAAACCAACCAACATGTTGTTCTCCGACGCACCTTTCTTCACCACAGCCATATCCATACCCAAGCGACCAAAACCTCCCTGCCCCTTGTGATATCCTCCATCAGCACCACGTTCCGCTATGGCATATCCTCCTTCAATAGTGGGGTAGAAGCGTTTCGCAAGGCGCACATTCACTGCGGCTTCGTAACTCTGAATCTTACCTGCTGAGCGTGCCAACTCAAGAACGGAGTTTCCAACATCCAACTTCACGCTCATGCCCTGATATACGGCAGTGTCCGCATACTCGCGTGCGCTCGCGCATAATGCGAGACAGCAGAGGGATACTATGAGCAACAGTCTATTCATGCAGGTAGATACAAAGATTGTCTTGTGCAACTGGTTCAACACTCGCATTGATAATACTTACGCTGTCCACGCGTGGGTCGCTTGACCATGCTGCGGTGATGGTATGATATACCGCACAACCGCATGCCATACTGATGAACTGCTGACGAGGGGTGTGTTGGATAAAAAGTGTATCTATTTGGTTGTGATAGAGCATCAAGTAGGCGGTTAGATTGGTGTCGGGGCGCAACTCTAAACCCATGCCCTTGATACCTTTGTCTTGCATGCCTATGTCGCTACCAATGCCTACAACGGCTATGCTATCCCACTGGGTGTAGTGTACAGTGTCGCCTGCCGCTGTGATAGAGTCAGCAGAGAGGGTAATTAATACCGCAGTGCCTAACTCTTGATGACATGTGGTGTCAGGCTCACAAGCCGCGAAAAGGGAGCAAAGAACAAGGAATAAAGAGTAAAGACGAATATGCTTCATCTTCCACAATCGAAAGTGATATGTCTTGGCTCCTTTTGCTTGCGTCATATATCACAATAATGTCTTTGCTTCGTTTTTAAGTGCTTGCAGAGCAATATCATTGGGCGTATCACCGTTGGTGCGATAGGCTGTAATGAGCATTTTTGCATAGTCCAAAGCACTACTTCCAACCGGCATTTGTTGTGCGATACTATTCACAAAAGCCACTGTCTGTTGCTTGGCGTTGTCAATCAAACCCCACACCTCGTCACTAACATAAATCTGTTGGCTAAGGTTATGGTCATACTCTTGACGAATAGTATGCATCAGATGTGCTTGCACTTGCAGGGGGGTCATTTCCGCCAAATTGAGATCAATGAGCATGTGCTCTGGCGTAGTACGCTCCAGCAGCAACGCTAGACGCTCGTAAGCGCGCATACGCAAAGGAGAAATTTCTTTTTGAGAGAGTCGCTTGAGCTCCCAGAGGCGCTTTTCGGTCTCACTTTTATAGAACTTGTACATGACTAACCATGTAGCCAAAAGTACGCATATCGCAGGTATGCAGTATTTTAAGATTTCTAACATAATCACCCAAATAGAATTTGGGTGCAAAGTTACAAAAAAAATCGCACATATGCAAGGGTTTGCCTTACAAAATGTGCGATTTGGTTTTATTATGGGTATTTTCTTACTTAATCATGTCACAGCCCATGTATGGTTGGAGGGCTGCTGGTATGCGGATGCCTTCTGGCGTTTGGTTGTTTTCGAGAAGGGCAGCCACGATACGAGGGAGAGCGAGAGCAGAGCCGTTGAGGGTGTGGCAGAGAGTAACTTTCTTGTCCTCTGCGCGGCGATAGCGACAGTGCAAACGGTTGGCTTGGTAGGTGTCGAAATTAGATGTAGAAGATACCTCTAACCAGCGATGCTGTGCCTCGGAATATACCTCAAAGTCATAGCAGAGTGCTGCGGTAAAGGACATATCGCCACCACTAAGGCGGAGAACGCGATAAGGGAGTTCGAGTTTTTGGAGTAGTCCTTCTACATGCTCCAGCATCTCTTTATGGCTTGCATCAGAATGCTCTGGAGTGTCAATGCGAACAATCTCCACCTTACTGAACTCATGAAGGCGATTGAGTCCGCGTACATCCTTACCATACGAGCCTGCCTCGCGACGGAAGCATTGGGTGTAGGCGCAGTTCTTGATAGGCAGTTGTGCCTCTTCGATGATGACGTCGCGGTAGATATTAGTAACAGGTACCTCAGCGGTAGGAATGAGGTAGAGGTTGTCCAATTGGCAGTAGTACATTTGTCCCTCTTTATCAGGAAGTTGTCCTGTGCCATAACCACTGGCTTCATTCACTACTGTGGGAGGCATGATCTCGGTATAACCTGCCTTGTTTGCTTCTGCGAGGAAGAAGTTGATCAGTGCGCGTTGCAGACGCGCGCCCATACCTATATATACAGGGAAGCCTGCGCCAGAGATTTTGACGCCTAAATCGAAGTCAATAAGATTGTATTTTTTTGCGAGTTCCCAATGTGGGAGTTTATCGTTGTTGGCAAGTTGTTCGTCGGTGGCGTTATCCCAATCGCGGATTGCGATAGTGCCTTCGGCAACTAGTTTGTCTAACATCGGTTGGTTAGCCCAGTTGCCGATTTTCACGACAAGGTTATCCTCTGCACTTCCGCCCTCTGGTACGAGGTCGTATGGCACGTTAGGGATAGTGAGTAGGAGAGAAGTAAGGGCTTCTTCTGCCTTTGTCATCTCTTGTTCGAAGCCAGGGATAGCTTGCTTGAGCGCACCCGTTTGTGCTTTGGCAGCCTCTGCCTCTTCGCGTTTGTCTTGCGCCATAAGTGCGCCAATTGACTTTGAGATTTTGTTCATCTCGGCAGAAGCAGCATCTTTCTTTTGTTGAGCAGCTTTGCGCTCCGTATCAAGGGCAATAACCTGCTCAATAGTCTCTGCCGCATTGGCAAAGTGCTTTTTCTCTAAGCCTGCGATGATGGCGGCTTTGTTGTCGTATATTTGTTTGAGTGTTAACATATTATTGTAATTAAAAACAAATTTCTCCTGCCAACTGCCGAAGCAATCGGTAGGAGAAATTAGGGTTAGTTTTCTCTTGCCGATTACGCCTCTGCAATCGGTTGGATGGAAACGTATGATTTGTTATTACGCTTCTTTTGGAAGCATACGATACCATCTGTAAGAGCGAAAAGAGTGTGGTCAGAACCCATACCGATATTCTCGCCTGGGTTGTGTACAGTACCACGTTGACGTACGATGATGTTGCCAGCTTTAGCGAATTGACCACCAAAGATTTTTACACCAAGTCGTTTGCTTTCTGATTCACGGCCGTTCTTGGAACTACCGACACCTTTCTTATGTGCCATATCTCTTAAACTTTGCTTTTAAAAAGGTTAAACAATTAAGCCAAAACGATCTCCTTAACTACGAGATTGGTCAAATCTTGACGATGGCCGTTCAATTTACGATAGCCTTTGCGGCGTTTTTTGTGGAATACGAGAACTTTCTCGCCACGGCACTCGTTGTCGAGTACTTCGCAAACTACTTTAGCACCCTCCACAACAGGAGTACCTACTTTTACATCTCCGTCATTATCGACGAGGAGTACTTTCTCGAATGTAACCTCAGCACCCTTCTCAGCTGCCATGCGGTTAACAAAGAGTTTCTTGCCAGCCTCAACCTTGTATTGGAGGCCTTGCATTTCTACAATTGCGTACATTATTACAATGTTTATTAATAAGTTACATCGGTTAGGCGAGATGCGGAGTCCTCGACGTTGGCATACCCGAAATGGATATCATCCGTCCCCTCAGCAGCGCTACTTTGGAGCCCAAAAGCCGAAAAAGCGTGCAAAGGTACGACTTTTTTTTGGATTGACCAAATATTTGGTTGGATTTTTGTGAAAAAAAAGAGCAATTGCCTATTTGTGGAGAGGTGATTGCGGTTAAAGATTGTTCGTTTGATTTCAGATAAAGTATCGGTTCAGTGTGCTAAATAACTAACTAATAACTAACTAATAACTAACTAATCACTAACTAATCGCTAACTAATCACTAACTAATGTCTAAGTATTGATACGAAGATAATAGGTTCTTATTCAAATTTCGTGCAGGAAAAGTGTTGTTTTGTGCGAATAGCATCTTCTAATGATGTTACTAAAGTATTCGCTTTAACTATATGATTATCAGTAATTTTATTTGAAAATAAACACAAAAAAGTTAGGATT
>JAZSAI010000022.1:0-64197 GCA_045601825.1 Paludibacteraceae bacterium
GATAAGCCACAGTCCAAGCATGATCTTCTGTCACCTTGAATGCCAACTCGCCTTCGAGAAGTTCGAGACCTTCCTTCTCCCACTTGTAGGTGCCATCTTCTTGCTTAACCATATCATTAGCTTCATTAGTAGGATCCCAAGTTGTACCGAAAGCAGCTTCTGAAGAACCAGCAACAGTGTATGTATGCTCTACCTCTACAACCGCATTCCAACGTGGATCACCGAGGTTAGTGCCGTCAGTACCAGCACCAATAGCAGGACTACCCTCAGCGAGTGTGAAGTTAGCATTAGCTGCGTCCACAAAGAGAGGGTCCTTATCTGTAGTGCAATTAGTGTAAGCAAGGTCACCATCTTGTTCTACATTGTAATAGAGTACATTAGTAGCATTACCACCATATACGTAAGAAGCTCTTTCCCCCGCTGCAGGGTTAGCAATAATAGTATTGCTGATAGTTAAATCAGAAGATTTGCGGATAGCAACAATACCCAAATCAGCACCATCGAGGTTGTACATAGTAACGTGATCAATAATCACTTTATTTTGCAGACCAGTAGCCTCATTATTTGAGCTAACATGGATGATACCCGCATACTCAGTAGATTTGATATTGTAGAGTGTAGAGTTGGTCATTTGGAAATAGTTGCAAGCATGTTTTCCCTCTGGAGCTTTCTTGCTGAAAGAGATAGCAGATTGTGCACCATCGTGGAAGAGGCAGTTATCAATAAATACAGAATCTACGCTTACACCTTCTTCAAATTGGTTAGAAACTGCCCAATATGCCCAATTCTTGAATTCGCAATGTGAAAGTGTTAGATTACCTGACTCTGCACCACTCACCGCTACTAGATAATTCACGCTATCACCACCGTTAAAGGTAATACCTTCGAAAGTAGTAGTTGCAGATACTTTCGCTACGGCCCATGGGTCGTTGAAACTGATTACAGGTTTTGCGCCCTCAGCAGCCATAATCACTAGGCCTGCTTTGTCTAATGTAATAGTTGATTCAAGATACTCGCCATCAGCCAATACGATTGTGTCACCAGGTTGAGCTTGTCCTTCACCGTTTACCCACCAGTTTACACGTCCGACTTCTCCTGGGTTAGGAGTACCGTTAATTACTGCTGCTTGCGCTGTAAAACTGAGTGTCAGCGCAGCGAGAAAAAAGAATAATTTTTTCATTGTTGTTTAAATTTTAAGAGTTAATATTAAGTAACTTATAGATTAAGTTGTTATTTTACTATTCTACCTAGCATGTCATACGCTACTCCATTGCGTATGAGCAAGAGTTGTCCTTCGTATAGTAATTTGGTAGTACCATTTGGCAGATCATCTACCACTACCTCTTCCCAACCTGTTAATGGGGTATGCTCTTTTTCACGTATAACCTCGAAGGTGTTGAAGAGTGTAGCATTTCCATTCTCATCTGCTGTATAAGAATTCACAGTAATCGTTTTATTACTTATAGTAAACACTGAGAAAGAAGGTTTATCAGGTTGACAGAACATACCTGTAAAGAGATCGAAGTAGTTCTCTACTTTGTGCGCATTATAGTCTTCTTCCATTTCCTCTTTGTTATATGGCCAATAGCGTTTGTGTCCGCATGTAGAGCCAATAAAGTACATGCTACCATCATCCACTTTATAGGTACCGCCTTTGTAACCAGACATACTTACACTAGTGGATACCGTCTCACGATTGCTGATAGCCTCCATGATAGGTTTACGCGTATCAGGATCAACAGGTCCCATTACTTCGTAGCAGTGATCGTGGCCTTGGATTACGAAGTCAATCTCACACTCTTTGATAACTGGCAACAAGGTAGCACGGAGAAGTGGCCCCATCTCATCATCTTGGTGGCTTGAACCAGAGAAGATGTTGTAGTGTACCAATCCCACGCGCAATTTAGCTTCTGGGTGAGCAGCCACTTGCTGCTTAAACCAGTTGCCTACGTGATTGGTGAGATATACAGAAGTCAAGTTGTCATAACTATGAGTACCTTTCCAATAATCTTGCAACGAGAACACGAGGAAGAGGACATCGCCATACATAAACGAATAAGTAGTAGCATCTAGTTCCTCGTTGATAGCTGCCTCAGCCGCATCGTGGAAGGTCTTGTCGGTATTGAAGTGATATTGGAAGTTAGTACCGTAAGTCACATCGTGGTTACCGTCGGTAGGCACGATAGGCATTTTATATGCCATAGGACGAAGAGCCTCTTCAAAAACGCGCTCCCACTCCCACTCAGAACTACAGTAGTTCTCCACAAAGTCTCCAGGGAATGCGCAGAACTTAGCATTTGGAGCAGTCTTCAATGCAGCACGAGCAGCAGCATTGGCATCATCAATATACTCTTGTGTCATGATGTGCGAGTCGCTCATATAAATGAAGCTGAACTCTTCGGCTATCTCAGGAGCTGTGATAAAGGTACCCATCTCGCTCCAATAGCCATCTACACCCACGCGGTAAGTATAGGTGATATTAGGAGTAAGACCAGTAGCAATAGCTTTGTGGCTAGTATAGGTATGGGTTTGGTCTTTAGACATCTTAGCTTTCCAGAGAACACCAGAGTCATCCACAGCATATGGGAGAGGCTTGGTAGTTTCAGTAACAGCGTCGATGGTGATAGCTGCTGCAAAGTCTGCTTCGGTAGCATTGGCTTTAGCCACCAACTGTACTTTACCTTCAGTCATGGTCTCATTGGTGAACCATGCGAATGCCATATTGGTGCGTGGGTCGCCGTTGATATTTACCACTACATCATATGGTGCTTGGTATGGTTGAAGTGCATCAATCTTCGCTTGCAACGCAGTCACGTTGGCAGCAGTAGAGTCGCGACGAGCTGCCTCCTTGGCAATCACAAACTGAATCCATGATGGTACAGTATAATCTGCTTCGCTATAGTTAGCATCAGCCTCAATCACCAATGGGTGATATACCTTTTGTTCAATTACGAGTGGAGCAGTAGCGGTAAAGCCACCATCCTCAGTAGTCACAGTGATAGTAGTAGAACCAGCCTTGAGAGCAATGACTGTACCTTTGTCCACGGAAGCCAAGGTAGGGTCTGCTACCGACCAAGTCACATTGCGGTTGGTAGCTTCTTGAGGCAAGATAATGGCTGTCATCTTCACAGTGTCGGTTGTAAAGATATGCAATGAATTAGGATCAAGTTCTACGCCTGTAACAGCCACGAGTTCTGCCTCGCCCCAACGGGTATCACCGATGTTCAGACCATCAGTAGCAGCACCAATGGCTGGAGAACCTGGACGGAGGTTGAAGTTACCGCCCTCTGGATATACAAACAAAGGATCAGATGTAAGGCAGCCCGTGTAGGTAGGACCTGACTTATTTTTACCATTGTAGTAAATGGTATTTTCTACTTTACCACCATAGATATAGAATGCATATTGGTCGGTATTGGTAGAATAAGCCACAATACTATTGGTAATGCTCAAGTCGGACGACTTACGAATGGTGATACCACCCAAATCTGGTGTTGTACAATCGTACATGGTGATGTGATCAATCACCACCTTGTTTTGCTCACCAGTAGCCTCGCTACGTGAACTAACATGAATAACACCTACATACTCATCTTCTACAAGGTTGTAGAGGGTAGAGTTTTTCATTTCGAAATAGCCGCAAGAATGCTCACCAGTAGGAGCATCATCGTTAAAATAGATAGCACTACCAGCTGCATCGTGGAAGATACAGTTTTCAATCAACACATTATCCACATGGGTATTGGATTCGTAGTGATTGGATATAGCCCAATACATCCAGCCAGTAAACTCGCAATTCTTGAAAGCGTATGTACCTGCGTCTGAGCCATAAGAACTAATAGGATAATAACATACGTTGGTACCATCAAAGGTTATGCCATCAAAGGTGGTAGAAGCGTACAAACCGATCGTGGTCCACTCGCCAGTCAGCGCGATGACGGGTTTAGCACCTTCAGCCGCTTTGAGGACAACGCCCTCTTTGTCAAAGTCCATTGTGTAGGCCTCGTCATACACGCCATCAGCCATCAACAGGGTGTCACCTGGTTGAGCTTGACTATAGTACCAAGCCATGTCACCTGCTGGTTGGCAATTAATGATTGTTGCTTGCGCTGTGAGACTCATAGCGAATGCAACAAGAACAAAAAGTAAAGATTTTTTCATGTTGTTGAATTTAAAAGTTAATAACAAGATTGTCTTAGTGATTATTGTTTATCATCATTCCTAAAACATTGTACACGCGGTCATCGTGATAAATGAGTAAATGATCTTTGCTCCATTGTTTGCTAGTTGATTTTTGTTGGGGTTGAGTTGTATTTTCGACTCCAGTAGCGTCTAGCACAAAGTCATATTTATAAAACACATTACCTTGTAAATCATATGCACTGAGCGACACTGTATCAGCCGAAGCAGACATATCAATAGTAGAGAAACAAGATACTTGGTTATAATACAAGGAATAGTTCATATCTACTAATTGCGTTTGTTGCGCATAGTTGGCATCTCTGCCGCATCCTGGTCGCACATAGTGCACTCCATCCTTGTATAGATGTTCGAAGGAATGGTCATCTCCGCAGAAATAAATAATATGTTTTCCCATTGCGGCATATTTCTCCAATAAAGGAGCGATTCGTTTTGGTTCAGCAGACCACTGTCCGTGATAGCCAGTAGTATAGATACCCACATGCCCAAAAATAAATATCCACGGAGCAGAAGATATAGCTAGTGTATGTTCGAGCCATTGATATTGCTTGCTACCTGGTGTGAATTGTGGTGATGACTTATCGCCATTGATATTGATTACCAGCACATCCGCATTGCCGTAAGGGAAAGAGAAATATGCTTCCCCTCGTGGGTCGGTGATACTATCCTCGCTTATGCCATGTGAGAACTGCCAAAAATAGTCATAACAAGATGACCAACGCTTGGTTTGTGGCACCCCCGTCTCATGATTGCCTGCCGAAGAGATGATAGGTGTGCAAGAGAGGAAGGGTTCGCCAGGTGTGAAGAAGTATCCATTCCAAAGTCGATCTGCGCCCACATCAGAGACATGGTCTCCATTGAAAATACCAATATTGGCTTGCAATGCACAAATCATGTCTTGCATATTTGACCAATTATTTTTTGCATTGCCATGTATATCAGAAATGGTAAATATACGATAAGCCGTACCTCGTTCTGGGGCAGTAATAGTGGAAGATATTTTATCAGATCGACGCTTTGCATCGCCCACTTGGTAGTAATATTTCGTATTAGGCTGTAGTCCGTTGACATCTACAATATGCATGTATCCTTCATCCGCAACCATCCATCCTTGGTCGGTCACGATACTATCTCGCAGGTTATTCTCGTCGGTACCATACCATAGGATAGCAGTAGTAGGTTGTGTTTCCTCTGCCATCTGCCAAAGTACTCTTATTGAGGTAGTAGTAGGAGCCATCGAATAGGGCATTTTATAGGGTATGTATGGTTCTCCCGAGCGGTCTGCCTCTATGGAGCTCACACCCCATCGAGGATCTCCAATAGGTGTACCATCCCATGACATAGTAGCAGCAGGTGAGTTTTTATATAGTTGGAAATTGCCATTGGCAGCATCGATGAAATATGGGTTTTGCGAAGACAATTTCTGAGTTTGAGCTCCCGAGCGCACGTATGCATCTGCATTATAGGATATACAATGCGTCAATAGGGTTTTGCTACCATAGACACAATAACTTTTATAGTCGGCATTGTATGCAGGATTCATAAATATGCAATTACTTACTTGTGCCCCATTGATATTGCCTAGATAGATGCAACGGGTATCTTGTGCGTTGTAGAAAGTACAATGGTCTATCACAGCTGATTTTACGGTAAGCCCTTCCTCAGCCGTATTGAAATAGATAAATCTCCCTACTCCATTGGGTCCGCCATCAAAAGTAGAGTTATTTATCAGCAGATGTTGGACTTGCTTATCCGCAGCAGTAGCCTCTAGGCAACGTCCCGCAGAAGGCTGTATGATACAATCGTCTATCACCAGAGAATCGACATACGCTTTGGTTTGGTCGGTATTGTATAGCCGAATGGTCTTGGATGAGTATCCCCGAAGCGTAGATTGGCGTATCCGGCATGAATAGATGAGGTCAGCGGGCAGCAATCGGAATGCTTCTGTAGCCCCTGCAGCTTCTAAAGTCACCCCTAACACATTTAGGTCAGCCCTCGCCTCTATTCTCCCCTGCATAGTGATAATAGGATGTGTTTCCTCAGCGGCACAGATAGTCAATGAGTGGTTAATAGATATATTATTGGACTCGAAATATTGTCCCTCTGTCAAGACAATGCTATCTCCTGGTTGGGATTGCTTGAGCGCAGAATAGAGCATATTGCTACCTGGCGCCACATGAATAGTGTCAGCCATAGCGTCTATAGCAACAATGCAAGCCAATATGAACAAAAGTTTTTTCAAGTGTTATGGGGTTACTATGCGGCCTAAAGCATCGTATGCAATACCGTTTCGCAGTAATAGTAGTTGGCCTTTGTACATAATTTTGCTAATGCCATCCCCTTGTGGTATCTCATCTATGCGTACCTCTTCTAGTCCTGTCAAAGGAGTGTGGTCTTTGTTACGAACAATAGTAAATGTATTGAACAAAGTAGAGTTGCCATTCTTATCTGCAGTGTAGGAGTTAATGGTGATGGATTTATCCTTCACTGTGAAAGTAGAATATGAAGGTGCTTCGGGTTGGCAAAACATACCTGTAAATAAGTCGAAATAGTTCTCCACCTTATGCATATCATAGTAGCTTTCCATCTGCGTTTGGGTATAAGGGTAGTAGCGTTTGCGGCCACAAGTGGCACCAATAAAATACATCGTACCATCATCCACCGTGAATGTACCTCCTTTGTATCCAGACATGCTCTCGCTAGTAGGCACCTCAATGCGGTCTGCAATAGCGTCCAGTATAGGTGTTTTGGTATCAGGATTGACAGGTCCCATCACCTCGTAGCAGTGATCATGACCTTGCATGACAAGGTCGATTTCGCACTCTTTCATGATAGGAAGCATGGTAGCTCGGAAGAGCGGAGTCTCATCATCCTCTTGGTGTCCAGAGCCAGAGAAAATATTCTTATGTACTAGAGCCACACGCAGTTTGGCCTCGGGGTGTGCTGCCACCTGACTGCGGAACCAGCTGCCCACATCGTTGGTCAAGTAAGGGCATGTCAGATCAGACATATTGGGGCTACCCTTCCAATAATCTTGCATCGAGAAAACCAAGAATAGTACATCGCCATACATAAAACTATAGGTGATACCATCAAACTGAGGTTTTACTTGTGCATTCTCCTTAAACTGATTATCGGTATTGAAGTGGTTGCTATAGTTCATATTGGGGGAGTCATCGTGGTTGCCATCCGTAGGAACAATAGGCATTTGCTTGATTACAGGTCGCATTGCCTCTTCGAACCAACGCTCCCACTCCCACTCGGGGTTGCCATTGCCCCCCGTTTCCACAAAGTCGCCTGGGAAGACGCAGAACTTTGCTTCTGGTGTGTTGCGTACTGCCGCTGTAGCAGCCATGAGGGCATTATCTATATACTCTTGATTTTGGATATGTGAATCGGTCATATAGATGAATGTAAATTCTTCACTAGCATCCGGTTCGTTTATTGGAGCAGTCATAAAATAGGCGGTCTCGCTCCAATACCCCTCTGTCCCCACTCGGTAAGCGTATATGGTGTTAGGGGTCAATCCCTCAGCTATCGCCTTATGGCTGGTATATTGATATTTGGTACTCATAGGTACACCCGAAGCCTCTGGCACGCCAGATAATCCAATGGCGTAGCGTGATTTCTTGGTGGCAGTAGGTGTGGCATTCACGGTGATTATATCGCTGGCTATATCAAAAGCCTTGTCTAACTGTGAGAGGTCGGTCAGAGGGGTTAACTGCACCTGTCCTTCTGTCATTCGGTCATTGGTGTACCAGCAGAAAGCCATACGCTGACTAGGATCTCCATTGATATTTACGACTACATCGTATGGAAATTGATATACCTTCAGTGCTGCAATCGCTTCGTTCATCACTGCCACTGTCTCTTCTGTCGGATTTTTGCGCGCGGTTTCCTTAGCTATCAGAAATTGTGTGAAGGACGGAATAGTATAATCTTCTATCTTATACTTTGCATCGGCAGCAGTAATTTCATCAATAGGAGCGGCATAGGTAGATTCGCAGAATAGAGTAATCAATAAGCATGAAACTAGTAGTATTTTCTTCATAATAAAGTAGAATTTATAAGATTAGACATGTGCATTTTCTATCAAATTTCTCGCAAAGTTAATAATTTATAGTTGCACAACACGTATCAAAAATATGTTGTATAGCATAAAGGACACTAAATCTGCGTATATTGCTGATATTCACCACCATACACGCAGACTTATCAACTAAAACAAATTTCGTAACGTTTCGAAATTATTTCGTATATTTCGCCAAATACTCCGAATACGAGCTGATACGCTCTTGCATTTGTTGTTCTAGCGCCTCTTGCTCTTGGAAGAGTCGGATTTGTGCTTTGGTGCGTACGAGATTGTGTTCTGGATAAGCAATCTTATAGTAAGTATCGCCGTTGAGGTAGTCAATATAGAAGCGTACTGCCTGCATGTAGCTCATACGTTTGCAACCATATGGCAACAAACTCTTCTCCAAATCAGTGAGAAAGGTAGCAGTAGAAAGATACCCCTTAGCATATGCTTCGAATATTGCCATATTCACATGTATATTGTCCAGATTAGTGTCATCTTCTGCACCGGTATTGGCCGCTGTACGGATAAAATCGCCGAAATCGCTAAGTACAAAACCAGGCATAACCGTATCTAGATCCACGATACACATTGGATTCCCTTCTTGGTCGAAGAGCATATTATTGATTTTGGTATCGCAGTGGTTGACACGTTTTACGAGTTTCCCCTCGCGATAGAGCGTTTCAGCGATGCACATACGCTCTGCACGCTCCAGCAGATAGTCGGCTATATCTTGTGTCGCTGCCTTGCGCCCCGCAGCATCATTCACCAATGCCTCATGCAACTGCTCGATACGGAACTCCAAATTGTGGAAGTCAGGGATGGTCTCTATCAGTTGACAGTTGATCGTTGACAGTTGACATTGGAAGTGACCGAATGCTTGACCAGCTAAATAAGCAGAATGTGCATCAATGCGCTCGTAGGAGAGGGCATCCTCAATGAGTACATACACACGCCAATAGTCACCCTCTGGAGTTTTGTAATAAAGTTTACCATCCTTGGTAGGTACTACGCGTAGTACCTTGCGCTCTACATCCGTCTCGCCCGCTTCAAGCAGTAGTTGGCGGATATGAGAAGTGACGCGCTCAATATTGCGTTGCAAGCCCTCTACATCTTGGAAGATGTTATGGTTGATGCGTTGCAGGAAGTAGGATTTGCCTCCTTCCGTAGCAGCCTTGAGGCGATAGGACTCATTGATAATACCTACCTTAATTGCCTCTGGCAACTGTACGGGATTTTCTAATTGGAATTGATCTATGATGTGTTGCATAGTGTAGAGTTGTGTAGAATGGTGTAGAGTTGTGTAGCATGGCTTACTTCATGCGTTCACGGAAGAACGTCATGAATTTAGTGGTCCAATCGCTGGGGATTTCGTGTCCCATCTCTGGATAGTAGTACATCACCTTGTCCTCGGTAGTGAGGTTGTTGAAAGGTGCTAGGTTGGTGTGAGACGGACATGTGACATCTTGCAAACCGCTACATGCGATTACCGCAGCAGAGATACGAGTAGCCAAGTTCTTGGTGTCGAAATAGGAAAGGAAAGCATACATCTCCTCATCGGTCATACTACCTTTGTTGGCTTTGGCAGTCTCCGCAGGCCATGTGACAATCTTGAAGTAATCAGGAAAATCGCCAAGGAAAGCCACGCAAGGAGCAATGGCAGTGAAAGGATAATCGCTGAGTGCTGCTACAGCATAGGAAAGTGCTCCACCTTGACTACTGCCTTCGGCAAAGAGTTGGGTCATATCGCTACTCTCACGGGTTGCCATAAAGCGTACTGCTTGTACGCAATCGAGGAAGGCGCCACGATAGTAGTAGCCATCTTTCACACCAAAGTTGTATGCAAACCAATCGCCGTAGATATTCACAAAATCCTCCTCCTTGCCATCTGGGTAGCGGTGACTTGCACCACGGTTGTTGAGCATTTGTCCGCGGATAGAGAAGAAGAACTCTGCAAATTCGCTATCATTACCGCCTGGGCATGGAGGCCAAGAGGTAGCACCTTGCGTATCATAGCCATAGAAGTGCATGATGACAGGATGCTTCTGACCATCTTGTGGCTCTGCGTAGTAACCACGCACAATGACAGGTTCCCCCTCTAAACCATCAGGCACAGATTGCAATTCTACGAGGTAGATTTTGCGCTTGTCGGTGCTCTTCTTCTCCAACAAGGTGAGTTGGGCATCCATGTCGATAGAATCCAATTGCTCTTTGGCAGCAGCCCAATACTCATCGAAGTCAGGTTGCTTATCTGGCTCAGAAACGATGGCAGTAGGATTGATACCAAAGTTGAAAGCACGTACACTCTTGTTATTTACGATGCAGTTAGCGCGATAGAAACCGGGGGCAAGGTCCTCAGTAGTAGTTATTGTAATATCCTGAGCAGTATTGGCAGCTACGCTGACCGTCTGTTCGATTGTTTCTACTGATCCCTTTACATCTTTAGTTACCATCACGGTGATAGTTGCATCTACAGCCACAGCATTAGGGTTCTCTACATGGATAGTGATGGTAGGTTTGCTATCAAATACCCAGTTGTTGGTGACTGGTACTGAATGCTTGAGTGGCTGAAGTTCCGTAGGAATCGAATCCTTTGGTTCTTCTGGAGTCTCTCCACCGTTGAAAGGTTCACAACTAGCCATCATGCTAGCTGTAAACACAAGAGCAGTAAATAGAATGAATATCTTTTTCATGTTTTCTTGAGGTTATAGGCTAAAGGTTACAGGTTAAAGGCGAGAGATACAGCATAACTGAACTACCTGACATTAACCTATAATCTCTAACCTTTAATCTTTACTTAGACAATGCGTACATTGCGAAGGTAGCGCAAACGAAACCTGCGATTTGCAATGGGTTTGGAATCACATGCAAGATAACGAGTGAGAGCAATACAGTCACCATAGGAGCAAGACCCTCCATTGGAGATACCACCACTGCCTTACCATAGCGGTAAGCATATACGAGGGTGAGTGCACCAATCGAGTTGAGGATTTGGATGCCGAAAGATGACCAGAATGGAGTCATCGCACCCTCTTGCGCAAAGAATGTAGCCGCATCAGGTGTCATGAAATATGCTACTGGTGCCAATACCACAGCGAAGAGAGCCATATATACGAAGAGTGACTCTGCGTCCATAGACTCGTTAGCAAACTTCATGAAGAAGCCCTGGATACCCCAAGCGAGGAGCACGAGAACTGCCAATACGATCCACAACCAACCCGTAACAGGGCTACCTTCGTTGCCTGTCTCAAGAGAGAGGAGGAGGATAGCAGCAAGAGCCACTACGATACCTGCGATTTGCCATTTGTTAGCACGCTCCTTGAGGAAGATAGATGCCAAGGTGATTACCACTACTGGTGACATGGAGATGAATGGATAGATGATGTAGCTTGGGCCAAGGGTAAGGGCTTTGAAAAGCACCAATTGACCACCTGCGCCAAGCAGACCAACGATAGCGCCCAAGCCAATGCCACGCCAGCTGAAGGTGAGTTTACCTTTGTTGATGATGAGTGCCACCAATGCGCAAGGCAACATTGAGAGTGCCCATGCGATGTAAACGACTGTGTCAGGAATACCATGACTGATTTGATAACCTGAGAATGCTCCCCAAATACCCCATGTAACCACGGTAATGAGGATGAAAATAAACCAAAGTTTGTTCTTCATTGTTGTTTATAATTAATAGTTAATATTTTAAGAATTATCTTTAAGACAATTATCGTCAATTTTGATATCAATTTATGTCAATTCTCGGTAAATATCCTTTTTGTTGTTCGCTCAAATGAATGCAATGAATTGCATTGGTGAGCGAATAACAAAATCTATAAAAAGTTAACGCTCCATTATCAATTTAATGTTTGCTTATATCCATAATATTATTACCTGCTTTTATAAATTCAAATAAATCTGATTGAAATCCAGCCCATATCAAATCCAACTTTTCGGGTATTTTACAAGAACAACAGCCAGCATCAACATCATAAAAGTCCCAAGCATTTTTAGTTTGGTTAACTAATTGTAATACTTCTGTTGAGTAGGTCTTATCTAAAAATGTTTCTAATTGGTGTAAATCAATCTCAATCCACTCTGATATTGGCTTCTTATGACGAATCATGTCTTTGGGAAAGAACCAACTATCGTATTCATATAAAGTTTCCCATTTTTGATTAAGAGTTACAGTTTGATCTTTATAATGAGGAAAACTATAATACCTCCAATCTATTAACAACCAGCCGTTTGTGAGTTCCCAATAAGGTAAATGATGACTCTCTGGAAAATTAAAATCCCAAACTTCCATATAATGATGATGACGATGAGATGTGCACATATTATAACTCATCATTTGCGCATACTCTCCTGTAGAATATTTGCCTTTAGGCACATAATTAGCCAATATGTAGTCTTTATCTGATGCTTCTTTGAATTTAATTAATCGGACAGTATGACTCAAGTTCGGCGGAGGATTATAAGCACATCCTGTCGTTATAAACATTATCAATAAGCATAGTGATAATCTTACTAAATATGAAAGATTTCTCATCATTTCTAACGATAAAATCAAAGTGCTCTGTTTCAAAACTTTCTTTGTCAGTTGTTCTACGAGTTATGGAGGTTTCACGCCCAAAGGGCTGTTTCAGAGTTTCAAAGTTTCATGCGCCGCTGGCGCTTGTTTCAATTATTTTTATTTTTTTAATTGTTCTACTTCTTGGACATATAATATTTTCTTCATAATACTATTCCCAATCAAAACCACCCCAAGAAATTCCGTAACAATGTTCTTTGATGGTGTTAGTTTCTATAATCTCGTTCAACACCTCCACTACATCATCTATCGTTATCATTTCATCACTCTTACCCTTAAAATGCATCGTTGATTTCTTAGTGAGTTCTACTAATTTACGTTCAGTAATTCCATTAAAGAAAAAACCGACTTTTGAATATACTTCTACAGTATCCAAATTAATAGTTAATAGGTCTTCCCACTCTGCATTAATAAAAGTACCACCTGGTGCTAATGTTGTAAATGGATAAGAAATATAATAGCCACCTTTCAAAGCAATATATTTGGGGCTTTTTACTAAATCCTCTAATGTGTAAAAATCACCATACATGTAATCCATTTCCTCATTTACTCCCATTGCTAGTTCTCCAAAAAGAGATTGTCCCTCTAAATTCTTGGGGTAGCATGGAAATTTGAACCTTCCTTTGCAAATGTAATATTTTGATGGTTGATATGGCAATGGAACACCTCTCACTAAAATTTTATTCATAAAGGTAGAATCTGGAAATTGGAAGAAATAAACACTACCTCCATGAGGATTACCAGCAATTAAATCAGGATGTCTTCTACCATTTTCACAACTAAGCAGTAAACACACTATCGTACCTAATAGCAAGATTGAAGAACATTTTTTCATAATTATTTACCTCTAAAAATTATAAAAATCACTTGCAATTTTGGAAAGTGTTGTCTTTTGCATGACAATCTTTAGTCTCTCTACATACACTTGCTGCAAACTATCCTGACGATTTATCTCTGCTAAGAAGTCTGCTTTGGTATAGACATCGTTTGTAGATATTATATGTAATGTATCAGGCAATTCCGCTGTAGTAGTATATGAGTTAGAAGGGAACCATGGCAATTCATAATCCGAAGATATTTTAGGTTCAGTATACTCGTTGACACTCCACCATTCTTTAGATGGAGGTGCTGGAGTTATCTGAAGGTAAGTGTCTATCTCGCGAGGGGAAGTCCAATATATCTGGTCTATAAAATCTTTAACGACTGCTAAATATCCATCTTGTTGTTTCCAAGTATGGTTATATCTGTTGTGAACATCTTTCCATTTGTCTGTTAATAAAACACATTCTGAGCAAGGACTTAAATTCCACTTCCAATCAATTAAATAATAATTGTCAATCAAATGTATGTAAGGGGATGTACCTAAAAACAAATCCTCACAATACAACCATCCTGTTCCACACACTTGATAACTATCAGAACGGGTACTACTTTGACAAACTAATACATTATCCAAGTACTTAGTATTATTGATTTGAATAATGCTGTATCCCATTTCATGACTTTGTGGAGACTCAGGCATATTTATGGGATTACAACCGAAAGATATCGTTAAAAAACCAACGATAATGATTAAGACTACCTTTTTCATAAGCTTCTTTTTTAGTTGTTCTACACGTATTTATTGACTATAGTAGTGCCTGTTATGCTGATAGTACCAGCCGTTATTTAACCAACTCGAAGTAGGGCAGGCGGGCGAGGGGGACTTGGATGGTGTAGGTCTTGCCACCGCGGTAGCGTTTGCCTTGTTCATCGCGCCAAGTGCCTTTTGGCAAGGTGACTGTGCGCTCGGTACCTGGAGTAGTCATAGGCGCTACGAGGTACTTGTCACCCAGCATGAATTGGTCTTTGATCATCTCCATGCCTTGGTGTGGATATTGATACTCCATGCAACGCACGATAGGTTCGCCCGTCTTAGCTGCATGGTGCGCATATTGCATGATATATGGTGCGAACTTAGCATGGAGGATAGCCATCTGCTTGACAATCTCTAAGTTCTCCGCCGAGAGTACACGCCAAGGCGCTACAGAGAACTGCATCATTGGCATAAGAGCATGCACTTGTGCAGAACGCACGATGAGCGTTTGGTCGAACTCGTCGGAGTTGATACCAAGGAAAGAGGTCCATTGACCACCACCAATCATATCGGGGCAAACATAGGCATAACCAAGCAAGCCCGCAGCAGTCATACATGGGATGAGGGATTGCACCGCCTCCCAACTATAGTCCTTATCGCCAAGGCGTTGTACGAGAGGTTGACCGCCCATCTTCCAACAAGCACGGTACTCGTTGAATGGGAACTCCAAGCCAATCTTTGCCCAAGAGGTAGTATGATCGACTGTGGTAGCCGTCTTGTCGTATGCGAGGATAGGAGCAGAAGCATAACAGTTGTTGTCGCCTGCGTCGAACTTATAGCCATCAATGCCATAGTCGGCTTGCACCTTCTTGAGAACAGAAATGAAATGCGCTGCGGCGGCAGGGTTGGTGAGGTCGTAGCAAGCAGAGTAGCCGTTCCACCAGTTGAGCACGGCGGTGCCGCCATGAGGGTTCTTCAACAGATAACCCTTGGCAGAAAGGTCGCGGTACTCTGGAGAGTCTGGAGACACGAATGGGCATATCCACAGCATAACTTTGAAGCCCAATGCGTGGAGTTCATCCACCATGGCTTTAGGGTCAGGGAAACGCTCGGCTTTGAAGTCGAAGTTGCCGTAGTAACGTTGCCAGTTGTCATCAATCATGAGTACACCAGGAGGGAAGCCGTTATCAATGATAGCATGTGCATAGCGGAGGATATCGGCTTGGTTTTGGTTGTACATGAGTTCGATCCATGTGTTGTACTGTGGCATGGTGAAGAAGAGGGTGTCAGGCAGGGTGCCTGTAGCAGGGAAGTACTTGGCTTGCGCTGCCATATAGGCATCGCGAAGGGTGGTACCTGCTTGTACCTCCGTCATAGGAGTGGAGGTGGTGAGTTCGCCATTCTCCACAGAGAAAATGAAAGCGGAGTCTGACCAACGATAACGTCCGTCGCTATTGAGGAAGAGCGGAACGAGTTGGTTGTTCTCGTCTTGTACGTGGAGGTTGAACTCAGATTGGTTAACATAGGGTTGGTTATGTCCAAGGCCAACAGATGCGCCCCACCAGATATTCAAAATGGTAAAGAGTTGAAAAAGCATAGCGGTGTGGAATGTTAGGGTTAAAGAGTATTAAAAGTTTTAAGGGATAAATGTAGACTACCTAGAGAAAGTGAATCTTCTAGGTAGTCTATAATAGGGAGGTGGATTATAATGACAAGTCAGTCAAGTAGTTGTATCCAGTTTCAGCTTCCCACATATTCTCGTTAGCCAAGCGGATTGAGAATGCAGGATTATCATAAAGGGTGGGATATGGGTCAGGGAGGTTGAGGTAAACACCATATTCACCCGTCATATCTGCCTCCAATTTAGCATGGAGCGTAGTAACGATAGTGTCGCCACCCATCCAGAAGCGTGGGTCAACCTGTTGCTTGTAAACGAACTTCTTGGTAGCATCATCTTTGTTCACCAAGATGAGTTCTACATCGCGAGCATTAGCTGGAGCAGCAAAACCTACGTTGCGGAGTGTTAGGGTGATTTGGTATAATTCTCCCGCTTTAGGTTGTTGGGTTGGATATGCTTTGTCGAGCACGAAGCGGTATCCAAGACGACGTTTGATCTCGTCCATACTACCATCCAATATCCAAGAGTTGAGCACTTCTTGGTGGTAGCTACGGTTGATATATGTCCAGTGGTATTTAGCCATTTCCTTGATGGCACTTGGTCCTTCAGAACGTTTAGGACATTTACCACAGGTTTCACCACCCATCAGGGTATATTTGGTATCTTCAGCCCAGAAGTCTCTTTCTTCCATAGAGAAATAGGTTCCCACATCGTCCGCAGAAGCGAGGAAGCAGTCATTGTGACCGCACAGACGTGCTTTAGCAGTAGGTTGATATGCTTCCGCTTCGGTCAGAGGCATCTCGTTGATTCCGTGCATTTGCAAGTATTTCATTTTATAGCCAGGTGTGCGGAATGCGATTTGGCGGTCCTCTGGCATAGACTCAAGTAGGTGATTGATGAGTTCCCAACGAGGAACAAAATCCTCATCCTTTTTAGGATTGAATGGGAAAGTAGAGGTATAGTACCACTCACCCCAAGAGCCGATGAAGCCCGCTTGCAGGCAGAGAATGACGTCGGTATATTTTCTCCAGTATGGTTCGAGTTGGTCAATATGGCGTGCTATCCATTCTGGAGTAGCGTCCCAAGGTTTGTCGTTGTTGTTAAAATTAGATTTGTAAGAGTAGCGCAATACCGCTTTGGCTCCACCTTCGCGGAGTGCGAGGAAGTTGCGTTCCATACGGTCAAGAAATTCTTGTGAGATGTCACTCTCCATATAATCGGTAAGATAGTATGAGTGCAAATACAAGGTCATATAATCGTTTTCGCGGTTTGCCTTAATCGATTTAGGATTGGCTTGCGATTCGAGATTGCCAGATTCGTAGTATATTTGTTGGAGGAATCCGCGCTCTGGGTTAGCGAAGAGCTTGTCGGATTCGGTGTAGTAGATTGTACCTTCTGGGTCAGGTTCAGGACATGTACATGGGTCACCTCCACATACAGGGCAAGGGTCGGTACAAGCAACTAACAATAAACTGATGAGGGTTGCAAAGAGCAGATTACGTTTCATAATGTTATGGTAATGTATAAGGATAGTATCATGAATAGTGCGTATATTGTGCGTTTATTGTGCGTTTATTGTGCGTGAATAGTGCGTGATTGGTAGGTAGATTCACAAGCAACTTCACAGACAATATGCTTCTTAGGAGAAAAAATGTATCGGTGCGATGGTGCACCACCGCACCGATACGTCAATCAACAATTGTTAATTTTTGAATTAAAAAATTCAATAGTAGTTTCGTAAGGTATGATTATTTCTTAACCTTAACAACGAGCTTGTTAGCAAGAACAGCAGCAGCTGTAGCAGCGTCATCAGCAGCGTTAGGAAGGATACCTACAGAACTCCAGTTTTGTTGGATATCGAAACCAATAGTGAACTCGTCAGCCCATTGAGCAGGGATGAGCTCCTTGAGGAGTTGGATCTCTACTTTGCCAATGCCACCAACAGCTTGCGCATTACCAATTGGGAGTGAGCCCTCTGGAACAACAGCGCCCCAACCGTTCTCTTGTGTACCTGGGTTCTCTGGGTCAGTCCACAACCAGCCAGAACCACCTACTTCACCCCACCATTTGAATACAGCTGGGTTGTAAGCAACAGCACCTGATTGATAGATAGCGGTCTCAAGCATGATCTCAGTGTCAGCATCAGCGAACTCATCACCGTAGCCACCAGTAGCAGCTGAGTTGTCAGCGTTGAGGTAGATGTGGAAAGAAGTCCACTCGTGGTCGGTAACAACCTCCAAGTTAACCTCTACCAATACGTTGAGGTACATTTCGTCGCAGTAAACTTTAACGCTCTTAAGACCGTCCATAGAGCAGTCAGGGTTGTGAGTAGCAGAAGCTACATACTCAGCTGGAAGAGCATCCCAGTCGGCAGCGCTACCATCGGTAACGTCGATTGGGTTAACGTACTCTTGAGCATTTGGGTCATCATCAGGACCATTAGGTTTGTTTTTTTCATCACATGCTACGAGTGCCAAAGCGGCAGCGCAAAGAAGCGCAAATTGAAATTTCTTCATAATAATCGATTATTAAAAATGTTTATAAATTGTTGTTGATTGATTGTCTATTAATATCCAGGGTTTTGCTCAATACCACTTACAGTCCATTCGTTGTTAGGAATAGGATATTGGAGCTTTGGATAGGTAGGATCTACGATTTCCCAAGGTTGTGCACCAGGGAAACGACGATCGATAGTGCGTTTGTTGCGGATGAGGTCGAAGAGACGGTGGCCTTCGAAAGCGAGCTCAAGGCGGCGCTCGTCGATAACTACGTCCAATGCAGAAGCATATCCGTGCATCTTGCCAGCAGCAAACCAACCCTCCTCAGGGATACCAGCACGCTCACGAATCACATTGACATCCTCCAACGCCTTAGCATCTTGTCCAAGGTGTGCGTATGCCTCTGCACGGTTGAGAATCACCTCACCCCAGCGGCAAACGATAGGAGAAGAGAGCATTGGGTCTCCATCTTGGTAAGAGAACTTGTTGACGTAGTAGATAGGAATTTGCTTACGGTTTTGCATCACAGGATGAACGCGTACTTGCACATCCTCTCCATTGTATTTCATCCAATATTCGGTATATTCGCCATTGATAGTACGTTTCTCGATGGTGTACTTGGTTCCGTCGATGGTGCAAGTATAGTTTTCACCATCAGGAGTAGCATTAGCAATCATATTGGAGCGACCCGTAGAGATGCCACCCTCTTGTGCTTCGATAGGCAAGTATGCGGTCATAGTGCCCGCCTCCAAATATTGAGGTAGGATGATACCTTTGTAACGAATATCTTCTGGGTAACGCTCGTAGAGATAAAGAAGGGTATTGGAAGGATAAATCTCGCCCCAACCCATACCATCTTTGAGGTACATAGAACCGATAGAAGATTGACCACGTGTGTCAGTAGCCTCGTGTGCAATGCAGAAGAGGGTTTCGTTAGCGGTCTTAGCATTAGGGAAGAGAGCCACGAAATCTTTCTCCAACTTAGATGCAGGAGCAGCGCCACCGAGCATCGTATTAACGGTATTAACTACTTCATCCCAGTTCTCCATATAAAGGTGTACGCGTGAGAGCAGACCCAGTGCAGCGTCCTTGCTAGGATAACCCTTGTTGCCACGAGAAGCACCCATGAGCTGAGAAGCCTTAGTAAGGTCCTTCACGATTTGGTCGTAGACCTCACCTACTTTAGCACGCGTGATTTTCTCATTGCTAGTAGAGATATGCAGAGGTACACCCATTGCATTCTTATCATGTGAATAAGGTTTCGCATAGAGTGTCACGAGGTTGAGGTGCATGAGTGCACGCATGAAGTATGCCTCACCAAGAAGTTGGTCGCCTTCGGTAGATTTACCCTCTTCGAAAGAAACAATCACGGTGTTAGCCATATAGATTGCCTTGTAAGCAACCATCCAGAGAGTACCTACGTTTTTGAGGTTGTCGGTCATAGCATACGCAGTAGCCTCGTAGAGAGGGTCAGTGGTATGTGATGATAGACAGGTATTATCAGCTGGGAACTCTGCCATTTGGAAGTAGTGGCGTGTGAATGTATTACCAGAAGCATACCCTAAGAAATCAATTTCATCTTTGAGGAATGCGTAGCAACCATCCATGATATACTCTGCACCGCTTTCGCTGCTGAGCAATACCTGATCGTTGAGCTCATCAGATGGGAAGAAATCGAGGTCACAAGAAGTGAACATTACCCCAGCCACAAGAGCCATGATTAAAGCTATCTTTTTCATATTCTTATTCAGTTAATAGTTAATAATTAATAATTAATATTGCGTATTAATCATTTAGAAAGAGATTTCTACACCAGCTTGGTAGGTACGGCCGACAGGATAGTTGCTTGAGTACATACCAGCGAGGTTATACGTAGAAGTTGACAGGGTAATCTCTGGGTCCATACCTGAGAACTTGGTAGCTGTCCAAAGGTTGTCCGCAGCGAAATAGATACGGCAACGAGTCATATGTGCCTTCTTGATGAGAGACTTAGGGAATTCATAACCAACGGTCAAGTTCTTGATACGGAAGTATGAGCCATCCTCGAGGTAGCGTGAACTGATAGCATTGGAGTTCTTGTTACCATTGAGCATTGGTTTTGGGTGAGTAGCGATGTCGCCCTTCTTCTCCCAACGGCTCCAACCTTGGATAGAGTTGTCAATAGAGAGTTGGTTGTAACCTACGTATGCACCGTCCGCATCGGTAGATTGACGGGTGTAGTTGTAGATTTTGTTGCCCACCATGAAGTTAGTATTCAAACTGAGGAAGATACCATTCCAAGAAAGTTGTGTATTCAAACCACCCGAGAAGAGAGGAGTAGCTTTGCCAACCACCTTAGCTTGGGTAGCGTTGTAGTCGTTGGTAGTAGTCTTGTTGCCATCCGCATCAAGTACATACTCACCCTTTTCATCTACTACATACCACAATGGGTCACCATTCTCAGGATCTACACCTGCCCACTCTTTCATGTACCAAGAATAGATATCTTGACCCTCTTTTACTTGTTGGCTCACAGAGCTCGCAGTTTGGAGGAATGGTTCGTCGTTAGGAAGATCGGTCACGCGGTTTCTGTTGAAACCGATATTGAAGCCAAGATCCCAATTCCATTTGCCCTTGTTGATGATATTCGCATCAATGCGATACTCAATACCTTGGTTGCGCACAGAACCAGCGTTCTTGGTTACCTCGTAGAAACCAGTAGATGGAGCTACAGGCACGTTGAGGAGCAGACCCGTATTGTCGGTATTATAGAGGTCGATAGACATATCAATGCGATCGATGAATGCGAGGTCAATACCTACAGCTGCCATGTTAGCAGTTTCCCAGTGGAGGAGAGGGTTAGCAAGACGGCTTGGGGTAGCAGCTACTTGGTTTTGGTACAATGCACTGAGTGCATAAGTAGCCAAATACTTATAAGCAGGGATATTGTTGTTACCCGTGATACCGTAACTTGCACGGAGTTTCAAGAAGCTAACCACATCTTGATCTTTCATAAAGTCCTCGTTAGAGATTAACCAAGAAGCCGCTACTGATGGGAAGTAACCTACGCGGTTTTCAGGCGCGAAGATAGAACTTGCCTCAGCACGGAAGGTAGCAGTAATGAAGTAGCGTTTTGCATAGTCGTATTGTGCTTGTACGAAAGCAGCCCAACTAGCACCAGGAATCTCATAACCACTTACACCGAAAGGAGAAGTAGCGTTGAGCGCGTCCACACCTTCAGGCATACCTGTACCCGAAGCGGTGGTGTACTCTGAACTCCATTTGCCCCATTCCCAACCGAGCATGCCGTTTACACTATGGTCGCCCCATTGATAAGCAGCTTTGAGGATATTGGTGGTACCAAAGCTCTTGCTAATACCGATAGAGTTCTCCAAGTAACCATTTGCATAGCTTGAATCGTAAGCACGTGGGTCAACATAAGAAGTAGATTTCCAATAACCAGCACCAAATGTATTGGTGGTAGAGAAAGTTAACCAATCGGTGAAATGCACATTGAGTTGGAGCATTGCACTGAAATCAAAATTGTTGGAGGTACTATAGTTATAGTATGTAGAATTCAACGAGTTCCAAGTGTTTTGAGACCACCATGGTTGACCATTATCAGAACGTTTGCTATTATCCACATACAAATATTTGCCCGTAGAATTGCCTTCTGCATCCACTTCGTATGGGTTATCCCAAGGCATTTTGTTGAAGGCGTCATCCAACATCGTCCAAGAAGAAGGATAATCAACGGTAGATTTATTGAAAGTGACCTTAGCTTTCATATCCAACCACTTAGTAATATCGGCATTCAGATTGAGGTTAGCAGAGAATTTTTGCATTCCTGTGGTGATGAGTGTACCTTGTTCGTCGTAGTAGTTGATACCTGCATAGTATCCCACTTTGTCAGAACCACCTTTAACAGAAATGTAGTAGTCTTGAATCACACCCGTTTTGAAGAACTCATCTTGCCAGTTGTAATCTTGATCCAACAAAGATTTTGGATACATCACACCAAAGAGGCTCTTAGAATAGAGTTTCTTATGGAAATTATAAAGCTCTTCAGAATCCATCATGCGATAGTTCTTGTAAAGTGCTTGCTTAGCACCCGCAGTAGCTTTTACATCCACAGTGACCTTCTCGTTTTTCTTACCAGACTTGGTAGTAACGACGATAACACCACCCGCAGCGGCAGCACCGTAGATACCGGTAGCACCAGCGTCCTTGAGGACAGAGATAGTCTCCACGTCTTGAGGGTTGAATGAACCACCCATCACACCGTCCACTACGTAAACAGGGTCGCTAGCAGCGGTGATAGATCCCGTACCACGGATGCGGATTTCAGCTGCATCACCAGGTTGACCACCTGCGTTGGTGATTTGTACACCCGCTACTTTACCTTGAAGCATATTACCAACATCAGAAGTTGTCACGTCAGTCAATGCTTCGCTAGATACTGTTACGACAGCAGAAGATAACTCTGCTTTCTTCAGAGAAGAGTAACCCAGAGAAACGACCTCCTCCATCATAATGGCATCAGATTCCATGATGACATTGAGGGAAGCAGTAGCTTTCAATGTTTGGGACTTGTAGCCAATGTAGGAGAATTGTACTTTCGCGCCATTAGCAGTTTCGAGTTCGTAGTTACCGTCGAAATCAGTAACCGTACCATTCGTTGTACCTTGCTCAACAACACTCACGCCAATCAATGGCATTCCGTCGTCCGCAGAGGTAACGGTTCCTTTAACAACCACTTGCGAAAACGCAGGAGCAATTGCCAAAAGAAGACTCATGCAAATTACAGAAAATGTTTTCATGTTTTCAATTGTTTATAAATTAGTTGTTTTGTTTGAGTTCGAGTAAGTAGTTGCCCACAAAATCAGCATCGATTACAGGATTGTTGCCATCCACTTGGAAGGAGACTGGTTCGAGTGCTGTGTAGGTAGTAGCTGTATAGGTCTTGCCCTTCTCCAATCCACGCAATTCGATTTGGCCTTTGAATGCCTCTGCATCGGTGTAGAAGGCATAGTAGAGTGCATCGTTTTGGCGGATGACGTGTGCCTCTGGGTAGTCAAAGCCCCATGAATAGAGGTTGAGGTATTCGCCACGGGCGAGGTTTTTCTCCTTGAAGATGCGCATCCAGTGACGGATAAGTGCCTCTTTCTCAGGAGTAAGGAGGAAACTGGTTTTTACGTTAGGATTGTCCTTTGGATAGGTGAACTTGGTACCAATGACCGAACCTGTACCAATTTGTGAAGCGAAGTCGGTGCCGCCATCGGTAAGCTCAACGTGATCGCCATAGTATGCCATTTGTGGAGCCATAGCGGCGTAAGCTTTGCGCTTCATACGCACTTGTTTGGAAGAAGTTGGGTCGGATGCCACAGCTTGATTGAAGTATGGCAAGAGGTAGTAGTTCATTGCGCAACCACAAGGGCATATTTGCACCACTGCATGTGGGTGAATAGCACGAGCTTTCTCAAATATATTTTGGAAATAAGAAGGTAACAACTCTACTGATTGCGCAGGATATTCGAGGCAAGAATGCTCGTTGTGGTCTGGCTCACAGCAATTGAGGTGTTGACCGTCGATTTTGAGTCCGTCGAAACCCCAAGTCTTGAGGAAACGATTGAGGAGCATATTGGTATGCTCGGTAGTGTGAGGGTTGACAGGAGAGAGATAATAGCTATCCCACCAAGTAATATACTCAGGTGCATACTCATGGGTAAGAAGCATCATCTCAGGATTCTCTTTGAGGAGTTTGGTGCCAGGGTCGGCAGCAAGAGGAGCCCACCAGAGTTTAGCCAACATACCACGACGGTGAATCTCATCGGTCATACGACGCATATCACGGTCACCACCAGGGAAACGGTTGTTGGTTTCCCAATCACCTTCTGCGATTTGGAAGCCATCGTCCACGTCCACCCATTTGAACCCGAGTTCAGCCACCTTATCAAGAGTACCAATTACCTCATCAATGGTGAATGTACGCTCGTAGCCCCATGCACACCATACAGGTTCGAATGCCTCTGGCTCGGAAGCAGGTAACTCGATGCCAGCCTCGGATTGCATCACCTCTGAGAAAGTGCGGAGCGCATTGAAATAATCGCCTTTATGCTCATAGCGGAAAGCAGTAAAGGTGTGGAGTGTATCACCCGTATTAAGTTCTACAGGCCATTCAAATTCATAGCGGAGCGACATGCTGACTTTATTCTCGTAGCGTTTCCACTCTACTGGCATAGAGATCATACGCAATACAGGTTCGATGAGACCAATAGCGACACCGCCATCGCGTTGCCAGAGATCCACCATTGGGATACCACCTCCGTAGTCGGTGTTGTTCATACCCAAATAGTTCTCTTTCTTGAAGCCCTCAGTGACTGGCAATACCCAGTCCAGACGGCCAGAAGTGGAAGATGGTTGCAATGACCATACAACAGAATCAGCGGCTTCTACCTCGGTGCGGCACATCTCGTATGCACGTACGGTGATAGGTTTGCCCTTGTTGACATAGTATGTTTCGATTTTAGTTAAACCAGGATGTTCAGCAACAGGGGTGATTTTCTGATGCTTAGCTACAATGACGCCGTTCTCATTGTAAGGGAATTGCGTCATTGTAGCAGCATCGCACTCAAGTAAATCGGTCTCCGCTTTAGGAGAACAACCCACGAAGAATGCCACAACACAAATTATAATGAACAACCAATTAATGGAGTTTTTCATAAGTAGGAATTTTGAATTTAGAATTTTGAATTACTTATATTCGCTGAGCAAGCGTTTTGCATTTTTGTTATAAATTTTCTCGAGTACTGTATCAGGCAAATAGAAGCCAGAAAGATACCAATGATAGTTGTAATCATGGATATAGAAGTGCTCATCTTCTGTCTCCAATACGCGGAATACGTTGCGATACATATCAGCCGCCATACCATTGTCGGTACCAAAGAGTACGCGGTCTTGATACTTGATAAGGAACTCGCGTGTAGCGCGTGGAGTTTGCGCTGACTCTGCTACGCGTGCAGAAATGTCAATATACATATTTGGATACTTATCCAACATCGCACCCAAACGTGGCAAATCTTGGTTCATATTCAGATAGTGGCAAGCGATGAAGATAGTTTGAGGGTTCTCGCGGAGCGCATTCTCAAAAGAGGTCATCAATCCATTGTAGCCAAGGCAGCCTGCTACGGTAGTATCTACAGCCCAAACAGCACCATTGAGCATACCGTCATTGGTATTGTCTTGTGGAAGATACATCCAATATGGCTCTGCAATATGGATAGAGATAGGCATTTTTAGCTCTGCGCACTTTGCCAAGACTGGTTTGAGACGTGGGTCATCAATGTGCAAGCCCATACCCTCAGTAGGACGTGCATAGAGTTCGCCAAGACCTTTGTCACCCATCTCACCTACACCTACAGCGCCCATTTCGTGGCATTTCTCAAGGTAAGCGATCGCCTGGTCAGGCGTACCATCTTGCAGGAGTTGGGTGTAATCGAGTGAGCACCAGAAACGGAAACGGTCTGGGTGTTTGCTGTACAACGCTACTACTTCTTCGAATGGACGACCAATCCATGAGCAGTGCATCACGTGTGTCTCTTGAACTCCTACCAAATCCATAGTTTTTACCCACTCATCAATCTCCTCAGCAGAAGCTACGTAGTCGTGAGAGTGCATGTCAATAATAGGGAACTTTGCTTTCTCTACAAACGTTTGCGGAATATTGTTTACGTTAACAGGGCGGAATTCGCTCAACAATAATGTATCAGCTATTCCCTTGGGGTGCTCTTGGGTCTTACAGCATCCCATCAGCGCCAATGCTGCCGCGCAATATACAAGGATTCGTTTCATCGTTTATCAGTTTATTAGTTTATCAGTTGATTAGTTTATTTTACGAAGCCGAAGCGCTCTTTGGCCACACGCTCTACGTCCTCGAGGCATGTGAAAGCAGTGGTACCACCTGCTGCTGTAGTATTGACAGCCCCCGTCATATTACCATAGCGTTGGCAATCTTCGAGAGTAGCACCTTGCACCAACTGAGAAATAAATCCCGAGTTAAAGGAGTCGCCTGCACCAATGCAGTCCACTACGTTCTCGTTGAGCATAGCAGCCATTTGGTGACGTGTACCATCTTTCTTGATGAGCAATGAACCACGGCTACCCTGCTTGATAATAGCATTGTTGATATAAGGTGCAATACATGCGATAGCATCTTCGATATTGTCTTTGCGAGTCAATGCTTTGAGCTCGGTCTCGTTAGGCATGAAGACGGTAATGAGGGGCAGTACTTGTGCATAATCCAAATCCCATTCCTCTACAGGATCCCATTGGGTATCGAGCGAAGTAGTCACACCATTTTCCTTAGCGAGTTGCAGAATCTTGATTAAGTCGCGTTTCAAACCACTCTGCATAAAGATAGATGAGATGTGGATATGCTTGGTAGATTGGAAGATAGCAGGATTGATATCATCGAGCGCCATCACGTCCATTGCGCCTTGGTAGGTGAGGTTAGCACGGTCTTCATCATAACTCATGCAAATGGTAGCGCCAGTAGCATGCTCGTTGGTACGGATGAGATAGGTGGTATCCACCTTTTTAGCTTGGAGACTAGTCTCTACCAAATCACCAAACTGGTCGTTTCCTACCATTCCGCAGAAAGCCACCTTCACGCCCAATGCCGCTGCATTGGCCGCGAAGATTGCTGTGGAGCTACCTAATGTCAATGTCATTTGCTTGGCAAACTTCTCTTTTCCCATCTCTGGAAAACCGTCGATTTGATTGAGAATCAAATCCACATTCAATTCGCCTAAAGCAACGATATCAAAAGGTTTCATATCTTAGATGTTTTTAAGATGATCATTAAGGTTAACGATATTGAACGCATAATAGTATTTATCCATATTATGTTCGATGCGCATGAGCACTACGTCCTCAGCGTGGATACCTACATACTCGAGGTTATCATACAATGTTTGACGAGCTACGAGCACCTCTGGAGCTTGCCAGATATAGCGGCAGCCAGTCTTAACGAGCCATTGTTGACGCTCCTCAGATACCTCAGCAAGGTCTTTGCCTTGCTCGTCTGGTTGCAACCATTTTTTCCAACGGCCAGACTCGTACACCTTTTGCCAGAGCACCTTACCCATATTACTGAGTTGTGGGATACGACCTGCCTCGAATTGCTTCTTCTCCTCTGCTTCGAGTTCAGCCAACGCGTCATACTCGTTCATAGTGAACTCAGGACCAATGTTTGCAGCACCCATACCCGATGTTGGATAGTCTTGTGGGTTGTCCACATCGTCGCTATAGTGCCCCTTGATGTAGCTACCATAAGGACGCACCTTAGCAGTCAAATCACGAGCAACCTCAGCATCGAACAAGGTAGTATGGAGGTCAGTACCTACTTTACCTACGATGAAGCATGGCCATACATCTTCCAAACCAACCTCTTTTAGACCTTTCTTAAGGTCAGTCAAGAAAGTATCAAAAGTAGTAGGGTCAGCCAAACCGCCGTGTACCTCTTCGGTACCTACCTCATAAGAGATAGGAGCGATGCCATTCGCCTTACGGAAGTTCTCAGCGTGGAGGATGAGTTCAACAGTACGTTGTGCCACTACGTGAATATCGATAATCTCGCCCTTTGGCAAGAAGATATCGACAGTTGGGTCTACGTGAATCAAGTCGTAGCCAGCCAAGATAGCAGCCTCGTAGCTCTCTTTGACACCTTGCATAGCACGCTCGGTATCCCAACGCTCTTGGGTTTGTTTATCCTTGAGCCATGGACCTCCGTGGTCGATTGCTACTACATAAGGACCAGTATAGTGTACCGCAGCCGCTTCACGAGCTAACACCTTGGTAAACTCAGCAGGAGTCATACCCGTGTAACCACCATCGGTATCCACTTGGTTGAGGGTGGTAGCAAAGTAGATAGGCGCGTTGTTACGCTTAGCAGCACGGAAAGAAGCCTTGATTACAGACAAAGAGTTAGGGCATGCAGCAAAGAGTGTGCGTGGCACGCCAGTGGTTTGCTTGAGTTCCTCCATTACGCGGAGGATATTTTCAGTTTTAGCCATGATATTCGAGTTTTTTTTATTAATTATTCTTTGTTTTGAGTCGGGAGTTGCGAATCGCGAGTCCAAGTCGGGAATTGCAAATTGCGAGTCCAAGTCAGGAGTTGCGAATCGCGAGTCCGATTATTCATATATGATTACGCCTTCTACAACGCGGTGAATGTTACCTGATACTGAAGGAGTGTCTGGACAAAGTCCGTGAGCAACAGATGTGTAGAAACCTAACAATTGACCTACTAATACATATGGTAGCACACCATAGATACCAGTTTTATCAGAGCCATTAGGCATAACTACTTGTAAATCTTCTTCCACACCTTCTATATTCACGCGCGCGCCCGAAGTAACGATAACTTGAGCCACCAGTTTATTATTACCACTGACTTGCTTCACCAAATCGCGTTCGTAGCGTTGGATTTCCTCTTTATCTTGCATCAAGTAAACCACCAATGACTGCTCATTTACCACAGCTTTTGGTCCGTGACGGAAACCGAGGAAACTATCGAACTTACATACCACACCACCATCGGTGAGCTCTTGCAACTTCAAGTGGCACTCCTCAGCGATACCCTTCATTGGGCCTGAACCAAGGAACACACCACGTTCGAATGGGCGAGCAGCTATAGCCTGGATCTTAGCAGTATACTCATCAAGCACCACTTGAGCGTTAGCTGCAGTAGCTGCAACCGCCTCTTTCTCGTTCTCGATGGTATCAATCTTACTGAGCATCAAGCAAGTGAGCAACATAGTTGAGAAACTACTGGTCATCGCCAAACTCTTATCGTCGGTCTCCTCTGGCAACAAGAGCGAAAGGATATTTTCCGCATTTGCAGATTTTGCCAGATGACCATTCTTGTTGCAAGTGATATAGATGTGTGCTACGTTTTTACATACTTTATTAGCCAAGTTGACAGCAGCTACGCTTTCAGGACTATTGCCAGAACGAGCAAAACTAATCAATAATAATGGTTTGTCAGCATTCAAGTAATCTGCAGCATTGGTAACGATATCCGTAGTAGCTACGGCACGCACATTCTTCCATGCTCCACGGAGTATAGGCGCGATCGCATCGCCGATGAACGCAGAAGTACCAGCACCAGTCAACACAATGTCAGTCTCTACAGTTAAATACTTAGCCAAAAATGCCTGGATAGTTGCCTTTTCTGACACCAACACTTCATACTCCTTAAGCCAGCATGAAGGTTGTTGTAAAATCTCTTTGTAAGTATGTAAAGTTTTCATATTTTGAAAGTAAAACTATTAATTTCGTGGTTTTCCGGGTGCAAAATTACTACGTAAATTTCATTTATTTGAACATAAAAACATGTTATAGAACATATTTTCTAGCACTTTATAGTACACCAGAACAAACTCACTGAAATTCAGAATATTATACTATTTTTTGTTTCGATACTTTGCATTTCGAAACGTTTCGAAAAGAGCAATAGATAAAGCTCCAAGGTTAGAGGTAAAAGGTTAGAGGTTAAAGGTTAGAGGTTAAAGATTAAAAGCTAAAGGTTAGAGGCGAAAGGTAGGAATAGAATAAGAGACGTGCAGTTGCACGCCTCTTATTGGGTATATAACTAATAATGTATTAGTCTTTGAACTTTGCGCAAAGGAACTCGCGGTTGAGGCGAGCGATATTAGCCAAAGATACTTGTTTTGGACACTCAGCAGCACATGCACCTGTGTTGGTACAGTTACCAAAGCCCAACTCATCCATCTTAGCCACCATAGCCTTAGCACGAGCAGCAGCCTCTACCTTACCTTGTGGCAAGAGAGCCAATTGGCTAACCTTTGCAGAAACGAACAACATAGCAGAGCCGTTCTTACATGCAGCAGCACAAGCACCGCAACCAATACAACTTGCAGCATCCATTGCCTCGTCAGCGTGTGCCTTAGGAATTGGAATTGCGTTTGCATCAGGTACACCACCTGTATTAACTGACACGAAACCACCAGCTTGCATAATCTTATCATATGCCTCGCGGTCCACCATCAAGTCCTTGATTACAGGGAAGGCACGGCTACGCCATGGCTCGATAGTGATAGTCTCGCCATCTTTGAACTTACGCATGTGCAATTGGCAAGTGGTGATAGCGCTGTCTGGTCCGTGTGGGTGACCGTTCACATACATAGAGCACATACCGCAGATACCCTCACGGCAGTCGTGGTCGAATGCGATAGGATCTTTGTGCTCGCTGATGAGTTGCTCGTTGAGGATGTCAATCATCTCCAAGAACGAAGCACCTTGGAAGATGTGTTTGAGTTCGTAGGTCTCGAAATGACCTTCTGCCTTTGGTCCAGCTTGACGCCAAACCTTCACTTTAATGTCAATGTAATTGTCCATTGTAGTTAAATTTATAAGTTGTTTATATGTTTGTTTGTAATTTTCTATTTATCCGTTACTTTATCCGTTACTTTATCCGTCACTTTATCCGTTACTTTTGGGTTTCAATTGTCGCATTTTTTGCGATAGTTGGGGTCACTAGTTTTTTGGTGACATTTTTGGTGACATTTTTGGTGACACGTTAAGTGGTATTTCTAATAACTTTCCCGTTTAATGTGCTGATTATTAGTTAGTTGTTTAGTGACATTTTTGGTGACATTTTTGGTGACATTTAGGTGTCAATATTATCTATTTTTATATGTCAGTTGTCGCAAATTTTGCGATAAGTGGGTTTCTTTCGTGCCAAAGTCTTTTCTTTCGTGCCAATATTATGTCATCACTCGTTATAAGTCACTATTTATCAATTAGTTCTTTAGTGTCACTTTCGTGCCATTTTTGGTGCCAAATATATCCTTTTTCTCTTTTATTGTCAGTTGCCGAGGATTTCTTGGTAACTGGCGTTTATTTCACTTGACTAAGTATATAGCCCAATGTAGTATCTCTATATGTGTATAGGATATTCGGTTGTATATTGATATACTTGGGGAATTGTTTTACCAACTCTAATTCAAATACTAAACGAGGTTCTTTGTCATTCGTTTCAGGATGTATCTCTGCTTTATTACCAATGCGAGCGATACGAATTAAATAGCAATCACGAACGCCTTTCCCTTTAATATAAGGCATGAAATAATACAAATTATTCAATGCTATTGTAGAAGGGAAATTGCGTGTCTTACCTGTATAGTAAATCTTTGTCGGCGCTCCATCCAAGAAATACTCTGCATTATCGTCTTTAACTAATCCTATTAACAAATGTTTAGTTTCGTCTAAAACAACCGTCTTTTTTGGTGCATTGCATGCAATAGGAGTAGTGAGATTGTCAAACAAACTCAATTCCAGTTTAGGTTGTGCTTCACGCTGTATATGGATTGGATTGTGCGAAATAGGTGCTTTGCCATAAATAAACTTATACAAACTCTTACCTACTTCTTGAACAACGCCACATACTAACGCATTGCCCATTAAGAATGCACGACGACCATCTGATACTTCGGCATGTAGCGTATGGTTGTCTGGGAACATATTTAGGCGTTCTAACTCAATGGGAATCAGTCGGCGGTATCTTCCCGAAGGCGTTTGTACCACATGCTTAAAGCGAGATGGGGCATTACCTCCCTCGCCCGTAATCATTGTTCTTGAAGGCTTATCTAAATAGTCGGGGAAAGCCATACCACCTTCAGAGAACACATATTCATATCCCTCTTTACTTATGCGATTGATTTTCTTCGCACCCTTCTCGTATTGCCATTTAGGTAATTCTTCATCAGAAATAAAAAACTCTTCAGGTACAAAAGATTCATCCACAAGTATATCACCCAATGTTTGTCTTATATCTCCTGCATAAGTAGGAGTAGATTTTGTGGTATAAACTTGCCTATCTATCATTATGCCCGCATCTTCAAATGGGCTATCTTTCTTCCCTTTATTGAAATTATCAGACACATTTTTTATGTCGCCATCAATTGTAAACTCGCGCTCAATATTGTCCTTGATAGTGAATGGGAATGCTTTTGCCAAAACACCCTCGAACAATGTCCATTGCTTTGCATTTTCAACTTTGGAAGCAACTACGCTACTCTTTTGATATGCCACAATATATGTTCGTTTTCTGCGTTGTGGGAATCCATAATCCGCAGCGTTGATTACACGCCATTCTACAATATATCCTAGGTCTGCCAAAGAAGCCAAAATGATTGCAAAGTCACGACCTCGTTGGTTAGCAGGAGAATTGATAATACGGTCTACATTCTCTAAAAAGAGATACGGAGGACGATTATCACCCTTTTCATTAAGTATTCGATAAATCTGCCACCAAAGCACACCTTTTTTACCCTCAATACCACCTGAACGACTTAATGTTGCCGCTACGGAGTAGTCTTGACAGGGGAAACCTCCAACTAATAAATCATGGTCTGGAATGGCATTTGTAGCTATTGTATTTATATCCTCATTGCAATGTCCCTTTTTACCAAAACGCGCTTGATAAACCAAAGACGCATCTTGATGTTTTGTAGAGGGTTCCCACTGGTTATTCCATATGGTTTTGAAGGCGTCCGAAGCGCCCTCTAATCCAATGCGGAATCCACCTACACCCGCAAATAATTCAACTACTCTTATCTCTTTTTTCATCTTGCGTTCGTATTTACAATCTTGCGGACATAATCATTATTAAACCAATAACAGAATTTTTTACATGGAGCATGCCCTTCTCCTAACGGATTGTCTGTTCTATCTGTTGCTTTACCTGCTTTGGGGCGTACATGAAAATTCTTTTGTGTGTCTGCTTTCCAGAAGTACTCATGATCAACATGGTCTTCCAATACATTTTGTCTAATATGTTCCCAATACTCCTCCGCAACATTCAAATCTGCTTGTGGCATTGTCCAAAAGAAAATATTATCTAGTAGATAATCACCTTGACCTTCATTTTGTTCCTTAAATACTACAAACAGAAATCTGCTAGAGAATATTTCATATAATCTTGACTCTGTCCATTCGTCATTATCATATACTTCTTGATAGTCTATGTTCTCAAATGCCATCGCTTCCTTGATATTCCCGTTTGCCTGTACACGGATGGTTTTCATCATTAGACCTGCCTTTAAGAACTCTTCCGTCATGTTCACATTAAATGCTCTACCTTGACAAGCGATAGCAGAAGCAATCATAGCAAACTTATTTTTCGGATTGTTTGAGATATCTACATGCAGAGCAGAGGCAATAGTATTATAATTCAATCCTAAATATGGTTCAAAGCGATTGAGTACGATTTCTTCAAAAGATTTCGTTTGTAAATCTTCACTAGAAACCAAACTTGACAATTCTGGTTGAATGGTGTTTAGATGATTCTTTCCTGTCTTTAATGCCCACTCTAAAACAACACGCATATAAGCAGGCTTTAAACTAAACGCACGCCCTACAGCCAATTCCGCGCTATAAGGTTGCTTGCGCAATGCATCTCCTTTTTGACCTTTACGACAAGCACCTAGATACATCGTATCACCTTCTGATAATTCGTGTGCTTTACCTGCTTTTATCTTGTTGATAATTGTGTTGTAATCTGTACGGATAATTTCCAAATCTTTGGCAGGAAAACTCCATAAGATAGACAATAGAAACTCTAAATCTAACTTATTAGCATCTTTTACATATAGGTAGAACAATAATAATATCAATTGACATTTGGTGTAGAAATGAGATTGCTCAAATTCCTCATTCACAACAGCCATATAATCAATCATATTGCATACCAGTCTTTCTTTAATTAGCAATTGTTCTTTAGCACCTTGTTTAAGTGGGGTGCATTTGAGTTCCATCCCTGCTTCTGAAAAGTCTGCTTCTGCTCTATTATTGTTTTTTACAAGAAAATAAATTTCTTCTACCATCTTCCCCAACTTACCTTTATCGCCCTTTTTCTCTACATAATCAGCAGATGCAAAATCACGCAAAGTATGATTCAGCAATCCAGCACTATATTGCCAGATGCTTTCTGCGGATGTCTTATCGTATGGTAGTTGTTGGCTCATATCCTTTTATCTAACGACTATTTCCATTTTGGAAAGTGTCGATATTTACTCAGTTTTTTGTTGTTTCGTTAGTTGGGCGATGGTGAAGCCACGGAGGGTTTTGTAGCGTTGGGCGGCTGGTTTGTTGGCTGTGGCACGTTGGTGCTTGTCAAACTCTGCTTGCCAATATGCCTTGCGGACTGGGTCGGAGAGTTCTGCCTTAACCTTTGCTACTACTTGGGCGAAGTTGGCGTTTAACTCCTTTTGGTGGGCAGTGATCTTCTTAGGGTCACGGCGTTTGGGATAGTTGCTAATCACCGTTTGACCATAACGCATAGTGACATACGTCTCACTGTCGCCAGAAAGTCTGCCACTCACACTGCTAAAAGGTATTTCCAATTTCGCTTTTGCCATCGCTTATTCCTTATATATAATATATCTAGAACATCTGCTGCGGAAAGAAGTCTTAAGCTCCTTGCGCTATCGCGCAGAAATCTAAATAAATCTTATTTTCATCGACTCTGATTTTATTGCCACCGCTCTGCATTTTGGGGAACATCCCAAAACGCAACCGCTGAATCTTAAGTTAATGCGGCGGAAAGCAATATAACAATGTCATATCTATGACGGTTCTCTCTCACTTTTCTCTCACTACTCTTTTCTGTCGTTGCCGTCCCGTTGCCGTGTCGTTGCCGTGTTTATATCGTAGTTAGTAGGTAACGAACAGGTAAAATACAACTATAGTTAAGGTAAAAGAAAGTAAGATAGCGGAGGCGGAATGACCTCCGCTATCTTGATAATTACGTATTAGCTCTTATAGTTACGAGTTTTACGTTCGGTGAATTCATAGTCGAGTGGCTCCTTGATAAGCTCTGGTTCGCTGTCCTCGCCAGTGTATTTCCAGCAAGCTACATAAGAGAACTTATCGTCTTGACGCATCGCCTCGCCCTCTGGAGTTTGATACTCCTCGCGGAAGTGACCACCGCAAGACTCCTCACGGTTCAAAGCGTCAACTGCCATCAAACGACCAATCTCAATAAAGTCTGCCAAGCGGAGAGCTTTCTCCAACTCGTTGTTCAATGAGTTAGCCTCACCTGGGATATATACATTGCTCCAGAACTCTTTCTTGATTGCGTCGATCTTCTCAACAGCAGTCTTCAAGCTCTCAGCAGTACGACCCATACCTACGAAATCCCACATCACAAGACCAAGTTCCTTGTGGATAGAATCCACAGAACGCTTACCTTGGATAGCCATGAGTTTCTCAATCTTCTCGGTGATACCCTTCTCTGCCTCAGCGAACTCTGGGAGGTCGGTGGACATACGTGGAACGCCGATTTGGTCGCTCAAGTAGTTTTGGATAGTATAAGGCAATACGAAGTAACCGTCAGCCAAACCTTGCATCAACGCAGAAGCACCGAGGCGGTTAGCACCGTGGTCAGAGAAGTTGGCCTCACCAATACAGAAGAGACCCTTCACGCTGGTTTGCAACTCATAGTCCACCCAGATACCACCCATAGTGTAGTGGATAGCAGGGAAGATCATCATTGGCTCCTCGTATGGGTTCTCGTCCACGATCTTCTCGTACATTTGGAAGAGGTTACCATACTTTTGCTCTACTACGTCCTTGCCAAGGCGTTGGATAGCGTCAGAGAAGTCGAGGAACACAGCAAGACCAGTATTGTTTACACCATAGCCCTTGTCGCAACGCTCTTTAGCAGCGCGAGAAGCCACGTCACGTGGAACGAGGTTACCGAAAGCAGGATAACGGCGCTCCAAGTAGTAGTCGCGATCCTCTTCTGGGATGTCTTTACCCTTGATCTCACCGCGTTGGAGGCGTTGAGCGTCTTCGAGTTTCTTAGGAACCCAGATACGACCATCGTTACGGAGTGACTCAGACATCAAAGTGAGTTTAGATTGGAAGTCACCGTGCTTTGGAATACAGGTTGGGTGGATTTGTGCGTAGCAAGGGTTAGCGAAGTAAGCACCGTGGCGGTACATCTGCATAGCAGCAGATCCGTTAGATGCCATCGCGTTGGTAGAAAGGAAGAATGCATTACCATAACCACCAGTAGCTACAACCACAGCGTGACCGAAATAACGCTCGATGCGGCCAGTAACAAGGTTACGAGCGATGATACCACGAGCGCGGTTCTCGCCGTTCTCGTCCTTGATCATAACTACATCCAACATCTCGTGACGGTTGTACATCTTCACTTTGCCTTTACCGATTTGGCGGCTGAGTGCAGAGTAAGCACCGAGGAGGAGCTGTTGACCAGTTTGACCCTTAGCATAGAAGGTACGAGATACTTGTGCGCCACCGAAAGAACGGTTGTCGAGCAAGCCGCCGTATTCGCGAGCGAAAGGAACACCTTGAGCCACACATTGGTCGATGATGCTGTTGCTCACCTCAGCAAGACGATATACGTTTGCCTCACGAGCACGGTAGTCACCACCCTTGATAGTGTCGTAGAAGAGGCGATATACAGAGTCGCCATCGTTTTGGTAGTTCTTAGCCGCGTTGATACCACCTTGTGCAGCGATAGAGTGCGCACGACGTGGAGAGTCTTGGATACAGAAGTTGAGGACATTGAAGCCCATCTCTGCGAGAGAAGCCGCAGCAGATGCACCAGCCAAACCAGTACCAACTACGATCACGTCAAGACGACGCTTGTTGGCAGGGTTGACCAACTTCTGATGGTCTTTGTAATTGGTCCATTTCTTCTCGAGTGGACCAGCAGGGATCTTCGCCATTTCAGGCGTAATAACCTGCGCAGTTTCTTTTTTTGTTGCCATATGTTTTTGAATTTTTTATGCAAAAAATTGTTATTGGTTCGCCTGTCGGCTCACGAAAGTGGATCGCTTCGCTCACGAAAATGATTCGCTTTGCTCACGAAATTAGTGTATTTTCGTACTTTTACGTCGAAGACCATTTTCGCGGCTGTGCCGCCATTGTTCGTGCCACAGGCACTAATTTTATGCGAGGAGCATGCCGATACCGTAGCCAAGATAGTAGAGAACTACGATAGCGAAAAGACCTGCAACCAAAGTTGCTACTACAGCGCTAATCACTTTCACGCGCTTCATCCATACGAGGTTGTTGAAGCCCATAGTGTGAAGAGCAGACCATACGCCATGACGGAGGTGGAACCATAAAGCGGTCAACCATACGAGGTACAATACGCAGTACACTTGACCCCAGATAGGAGTAGTAAACAACGCTTTCACCATACCTGCACCATCAGTTGGAGCATAAACAGTACCAAAAGTAGCTACTGCAAAGTCCTCAGCACCGCACATGTGCATAATCTCAGTAAACTGCATCTTGAACCAGAAGTTAGCCAAGTGGAGAACGATGAAACCAATCACCACGAAGCCAAGAACGAGCATGTTCTCAGACTCCCACTCAACGCCTTCGCGCTTAGCAGTAACCGCATAGCGGTCTTTACCGCGAGCCATACGGTTTTGGATTGTCAGATAGATAGCATAGAGGAAGTGAATGAGCACGAGTGCACCCAAGCCCAATGTTGCTACCAATGCATACCAATTTGCGCCCAAAACGGAGCAAATCCAGTTGTAAGCCTCCTCCGAGAACACCAAAGCCAAGTTCATGCAGCCATGGAAAAGCAGGAAGAAGACCAAGCCCAAGCCCGAAATACTCATAACGAGCTTACGACCAATAGATGAATCTTTTAACCACATAAGTTTTTTTTGATTTTTGTTGTTTTTATTTAGTTAGTTTTATGTATTTTTCGGCAATATACACAATGAACATGCAAAGGTACGAAATATATTTCGTTTGACCAAATTAAAGCGCCAAAAACTGCTGTACAATATAAAATAAATTTAAAAATCATACCATCCCACATGAAAAATTTGTGTGTTTGCAAAAAAAGCAGTACTTTTGTAACTTGAAATAGTTTGGGTTGTTTTGCTCACAAATGAAGAAATTTAAAATCATATACATACTGTTGATTGGGTTTGGTATGACTGCTCCTCTTCACGCACAGATTAAGGGGGCAGGAAGTGGTGTATTCAACTTCTTGAATTTGCCAGCCTCTTCGCGCCTGAACGCTTTGGGTGGTGAGAATGTGGCTATAGCTGATGATGATATCAGTATGGCATTTGTGAACCCTGCTCTATTGACCGCACACACAGACAAAGTGCTGCAACTTAACTACGCGTACTACCTTGCAGGTACCATGTTTGGTAGTGTGATGTATGGTCATAACTATAAGGATAATTACTTTGGTGCAGCAGTGCATTACTTGGATTATGGGCAAATGCAGTATGCCGATGAGATGGGCAACTTGCTTGGCACTACTTTTGGAGCTAAGGATATTTGTGTGAACTTGATGTATGCCCGTCAGTTGGGTCCTATGTTCCGTGTGGGAGCAACGCTCAAACCTATTTTCAGCGTATATGAGCGATATACTAGTTTTGCCCTTGGCGCGGATGTGGGTGGACATTTTCAAACACCTGACAGCAGTTTGCATATTGGACTGGCATTGCGTAATATAGGATGGCAACTCAAGGCGTTTTACGAGGAAGACTTTGGTCAGCACACCGAGATGCTGCCATTGAATCTCGAACTGGGACTAAGTTATCGTCTTGCACATGCTCCCTTGCGATTTTCTCTGACAGCACACAATTTGCAACGCTGGAACATTGCACCTCACAACGAAGAAGTGAAATGGTATGACATGCTCTTCCGCCATACGATTTGGGCTATTGACATCGTACCTAAAAGTGAGAAATTTTATCTTACACTCAGCTATAACCACCGTCGTCAAGCAGAGATGAACTTGACAGATGTCCGCAGTTTGGCGGGATTTGCTTTTGGTGCAGGAGTAAAAATATATAAGTTCCGCCTTGGGTTCGCGATGAGCCAATACACAAAGAGTAACTTTACTTATCAGGTATCGCTATCGACCGATATTAATAGTTTTTTGAAATAGTCAAGAGGCAGGAGTCAGGAGTCAAGAACAAAGACTAATCGACATAAACATAAAGCAACAAACGATATGCAACCAATTATTGTAGCCATTGATGGCTATTCATCTTGTGGGAAATCTACTATTGCCAAAGCACTGGCAAAGTATGCGGGTTATACCTATGTAGATACAGGAGCGATGTACCGCGCTGTGGCGCTATATGCACAGCGTATAGGTGTCGCGAATCAGGAATCCAGAGACATGGATCTGCTAGCGCAATTGGAGAATGTACACATTGGTTTTATTCAAACTGCAGATGGTCAGCATGTGACGCTGAATGGCGAGGATGTAGAATCGCAGATTCGTACACTAGAGATAGGCAACTTGGCTTCGCAAATCTCTACCATTAAAGAGGTGCGTGCGTTCTTGGTGGCACAACAGCAAGCGATGGGCGAGAAGAAAGGTATTGTGATGGACGGAAGGGATATAGGTACAGTGGTTTTCCCCAATGCGGAACTTAAATTATTCCTTACCGCTTCGCCCGAAGTGCGTGCAGAGCGTCGATTCAAGGAATTGGAAGCCAAGGGGGAAAAACCAGTTTGGGAAGAAGTATTGGCTGATGTGAACGACCGCGACTATCGCGATACGCATCGTGCGGAGAGTCCGCTGCGTCAGGCAGAAGATGCTGTGGTAGTGGATAATAGCCACATGAGCCGCGAGGAGCAAATGGCGAAAATCGCGGAGATTTTCGATCGCGCTGCGCGCTGATAGATGTTAGACCGCTGCGCTATTGTTTAGGGGACGCTCGCAGGGCGAGCTATAGGACGCCCTAAAGGGCTATTGGACGCCGCAAGCGGCTATGGGATATGGGTATGGGATATAGGTTAGAGGTTAGAGGTTAAAGGCGAGAGGTTAAAGGCGAGAGGTTAAAGGTTAAAGGCGAAGGATGAAGATTACGATAGATGAGAATTCGGGATTTTGCTTCGGAGTGACTACAGCAATAGAGACTGCCGAACGTGAACTACAGAAGGGGGCACTCTTCTGCCTTGGGGATATTGTGCACAACGGTCAAGAAGTGGAGCGACTGGAAAAACTGGGATTAGAGACGATAGATTATGATGATCTTCGCACCTTACGTAATGTGCGCGTATTGTTGCGCGCACATGGAGAACCGCCTAGTACCTATCATATCGCCAAACGCAATAATATAGAGATAATAGATGCTTCGTGTCCTGTGGTATTGCACCTGCAAAAGCGTATTCGTGATACATATTTGCAGCATCATGGCACAGACGCACAGATTGTCATTTTCGGCAAAAAAGGACATGCTGAGGTGATTGGATTAGAGGGACAGACCAATAATACTGCTATCGTGATTGAAAGTAAACATGATTTGGATAAGTTGAACTATGAGCACCCAGTATACCTCTTCTCACAAACGACTAAGTCGGTAGAGGAGTTTCGAGAGATTGTGGAAGAAATCAGAAAGCGGAGATTGGATATTGGGTATCAGGAGTCGGGAGTCGGGAGTCAGGAGACAGTATTCGAGTATCACGATACGATTTGTAGGAATGTGGCTAATCGCGTGAAGAAGTTGCAGGACTTTGCTCGTAGTAACGATGTGGTGGTGTTTGTAGGAGGAAAGAAGTCATCGAATGCAAAAGTGCTATACAATCATTGTTTGGAAGTGAACTCTAGCACAGTTTTTGTGAGTAGTGAAGCAGACCTCACCCCTGAGATACTGCAGCAATGCCACAAGGCAGAGCGAGTGGGCATCTGCGGAGCCACCTCTACTCCCAAGTGGTTGATGGAGCAGCTTCGCTGCAGTTTAGAGAACGGCGCAAAGCGCCTATAGTTTAAAGTTTATAGTTTAATGGTAAGAATATATGGAATTTAAACCTAAAACAATTGGTGTCCTCACCTCTGGAGGCGATGCACCAGGAATGAATGCAGCTTTGCGCGCAGTGACGCGTGCTGCTATATCAAATGACATTAGAGTGAAAGCTATCTATCGTGGTTATAAGGGACTTATAGATGGCGAAGTCAAAGAGTTTACTACGCAAGATGTGAGTGGCATTATTCAGCGTGGTGGTACGATTATTAAGTCGGCACGTTGTCCTGAGTTTACCACTGTAGAAGGTCGTCAGCAGGCATACAACACAATTAAACGAGAAGAGATAGATGCACTGATTGTGATTGGTGGTGATGGTTCGTTTACCGGTGGTAGATTATTTGCACAGGAGTTTAATATCCCTGTAGTAGGTATCCCAGGCACAATTGACAATGACCTCTGGGGTACAGATGCCACTATCGGTTATGATACTGCGCTGAATACGATTATGAACTGTGTGGATATATTGCGTGATACCGCCACCAGCCACGAGCGGGTCTTCTTGGTAGAAGTGATGGGTCGTGATGCGGGTTTCTTGACTTTGAACGCTGCTATTGCAGCAGGTGCAGAGGCGGCTATCATCCCTGAGCGTGCTACGATTATTGAGCAGATTGAGGCAGCTATTGGTCAGGGCAAACGCAAGAGTAAGAACTCGAGTATTGTGCTTGTGCAAGAGCATGCGATAGAAGGTGGTGCGCAAGCAGTGGCTAAGATGATGGAAGAAGCTCACCCAGAGTTTAGTTCGCGTGTGACAATCTTAGGACACCTACAACGTGGTGGTTCGCCTACAGCAAGCGATCGTATTCTGGCATCGCGTATGGGTATAGCAGCAGTGCAGGCACTATTGGAAGATCAACGCAATATAATGGTAGGATTGCGCAATGGCGAAATCGACTATGTTCCCCTGAGCAAAGCTATCAAGCAAAAGAAAGACGTAAGTGATGATAAGTGGGCAGCGATGCAAGTGTTGAGTATATGATAAAAAAAGTTCGGTTATAAAACCGAACTTTTTTTTATGGTTTGATGGAAGACTGCTGTTGTAGGGATTTGCGTCGTAGGTATAGTGCATATCCTATGCAAAGGATTAGCAAGAGTAGTGCAACGTCCCACCCTTCGCCGATTGGCGTATCACCACCAGTATCACCACCAGTACCACCATCATCTGGCGTATAAGGAGGAGGAAGACCACCGCTACCAGGACCTGCCTTTTTAGCCCGAGTGATGTATTGTTTTCTAGCGAACTCGTCTGCGGAGATTCCCCCTTGGAGTTGTGATGCGACAGTAGAGACTGTGCCTGTAGCCACTCGCATGGGCGCAGTAGAATAGGTATTGGTATGATTTTGCTGGATTTGCGGGCTAGTGGTTCGGAATTGACAGGTATTAGCTCGATTCTCGTAGCCACCTACAGAATATGAGTGATAAGTAGCTGAAGATGTGGTATATATCTGCGCATGCAGCATGGGATAGGTAACCCATGTGCATAGGATAAGCAATATTACAAACAAACGTTTCAAATTATGTACCTTCAATCAATTTTTATTCACACACAAACTTATATGCTTGATTATTCAATCGGAGGATATATACTCCAGTAGGCAAGTGTTGCAAATTGAGTGTATATGGTGTATGTTGAATAGTATATGGCGCAGTAACACACATACCGCTAGCGGTATATATTGCAAAGTTGCTATTGGCAGGTGCATTGGTCACATATACCATCTTATTATTCACCCAGATCTTAGCATCGCTGGTGTAGGTATTGTCCAGTCCGGTCAGCACCCCACCCTGCTCGGGTGTGTCATCGGGTGTGTCGTCGGGTGTAGGTTCTGGCAGTTCGAGGAGCAATAATTGGAAGCGCATATCATTCACGGAGTTAGGTTGCGCATAGAAGGTATATTGTCCACCATCGGTAAGTAGCATTAGTGAATCATTGGAGATATCCCTGATATACATCCCTTCTCCGACGAGTGCGCCGAAGTGGAGTGTATAAATAGAATCTTCTCCCGCCGTGAAGCCAATCCACATACTATCAATATTATTGCTGCACGATACTTCCATTTGTCCGAAAGGCTCGTTGGTATAGATATTGACTTGTCCGTTTGCTAATATATTGTCGCCATCGTATCCATTATCATATTCAGGTGTAGTATTTTGCTCTTGAATGACGTATAGTCGGTCAGCTCCACTATTTTGGCTAGTGGCTTGAATGCGTATTCGCATGAAAGAGCTGCCAAACTGCGCTTGAGGCGCACGTAGTGGAGCATTCATATTCACCGAAGCTGGCGATGCAGCCATGATATGCTTTTGGTAGTTGAGTTTGATGGTAGCCTCACCTGCAGAATACACATATACACCCTGCATAGGAGGTATGACCACTTGCGTTTCTCCATCGTTTATCATTTTGGCGCTATGGAAAGGTATAGAATAGTAGTGTCCTGCGGATGATTGGTTGTAGTCTCCCGCTGTGATATCTCCTTTTCCAGAGTTCCAATCGTTCCAAGAGCCAGAGTTGAATATAAAGAACGTACGCGTTAGATGGTTGTCTGGGTCTATTACATCGTTGCCATCAATCTGCGTTACGTCGATTGGTGCGAGGAAACTATTGGCAAAGAGGTTATCGCCATACATACCTGTGCCAGTTGATGTACAAGTCAGTTTTATTTCTTTTTCAGGTTCAAAGATAGGTGTTGTTGTGATTTGGAAGGCTGCGTCTTGCTCTTTGCTTTGCGTAAATGCCAATCCCTCCCATGCAGGTATTGCCTGCAGTTGGTCAGCCGTTTTGCGTTTCCATCCCTCGGTTTCTTTCCAACTATACAAGGTTATACCAGTAAGGTCAGAAATAGTGCTATTGTCGCCTGGCATACCAATATACTGCCATACCTCATTGCGTGGTGAGCCATTGTCAAAGGTTTTTGTCTTATAGTTAACTGTCACTTTTTGAGGTTTGGAAGGAGCATTTGGGTTGATGCGCAAGAATCCCGCATTTTGCAGATTATTATCGATTGTGATGCTATTTTCTTGTGCTTCGTAGACTCCACCTGGTCCAACAGTAAGTCCACCTTTTTCGGTGATATGTACGTGTGTATTCTCATCGACATTCATGCAAAACACTTCGACGGGCTCCACAATATTCACGTCCGCTTCGATAGTGACAATGTGGTATTGGTTAGGCACTGCATTTCTATTCCAGTTGCCAGAAGTCTTCCAATCTGTAGCCGCATTCTCCACCGTACCTTTGAATATAAACTCTTTGCGTCCGAAGTGTGTGAGTGTGATGGCGCTGTACGCGAGCCATGCGCCTGGTACAAAAGATGGGTTTTTGATACCATAGTGGAGTGTACCTGTCGTTTTTCCCTCGTCTGCATTTACGTACACATACACATCGTTGAGGTAACGGCCCGTTTCCGAGAAAGCTTTTGCTACCGATGGTTGAAGTTGTGTTGGGTAGTAATGCTGGTTGAAGTATTCATCGGATGTGTCATAGCTATTACCATTGTGTGAGTCATAAACTGATTGTATAGGGTATTTCACATCATTGGCATAGATATATGCTACCACGCTCTCTAGATTATTACTTTTGGCATCTTGTGCATATTCCGAAGTGGATATGCGGTATAATGCTTTGACGGTTAGTCGATAGAAACCAGGTTTGAGGTCTGTGATGGTATCGTCATAGACATCGAATGTACCATTGATGCCATCGCGGTATTCACCTGACTGCTCAGCCAATGCGACTTGTGGGACTGCTATTTCGGTGACTTCGAAATCCTGCACATCGATATTACTTCGTACTTTATCCAAGGTATTGATTTCCACGCCGAAGTCCTTTTTCGCGGCATTTGCAGCGGCTGCGTCCATATAGTTTTTGAGTACTATACTGTGTTCATCCGCAGACTCCATGTGCCATATGGTGGCTTGGGTAGGTTCAGAGGTCAGAGTGAGCAGATTATCGCTGATGGTGAGATATTGTCCCTTACTGCCTAGGTCGTTGCCACTCTGAATGGTGAATTTGCCACTTGCATCAGGGATTTGCCATAGGTTGGCTGTGTTGGCAGCCGTTTTGTCATCCGTGAATAGTTCTTTGGTATCATGCGTTTCCCAGAGGTACTGCATATTATCCACGAATTGGAAGCGCGTGTAGATATTGGTATTATCCACCGTGAAACGACTTACGCGACACGCGATACCGAATGGGTCAACCACGGCTTGCGTACCATATTTAGCGCCACGACTGAGGTAGGTGCCTTCTTCAGCACGCAGGAAATTATTTCCCTCTAAAGAACTGATTATGATATTGCGAATATATCCTGCGAAGTTACCTTTGTAGCTAAAACGAATATATTGCGTATTGGGTTTCAAATCTATTTCTCCAGATGCCACCCAATCAGTAGATACGTTGCTAGTTCTCCAAGCTATAGTCCAATCTACTCCGTTAGGAGATTCCTCTACGATCCATGCGTCTATAGCATTCTCTGGAGTAGGTGGAAGTGTGGAACTTTTAGAGTGGAACTCAAAGTAGAGTTTATCAGGTACACCTGCGAAGGTTATCAAAGCGCGCTTTCTGTCATCGCTATACACAAATCCGTCCCATGTAGGGTGTGCCATTCGAATTTGGGCATCATCTTCCCATTGGCACTTAGTACCCAGTTGCATGCTCTTTTCGTGTAGATTTTGAGATACACGGAATGGCACTTCCAGACTAGGTCTTTCGCATGGTGTGAATTTGAAAGAGTCTGTATGCGCTAAATAATCATTGTTGCCAGTTTGATGAACTGTGATAGTTACTTCCTTGTCTATTCCATATATGTATAGGTCACCATCTTTGACTTCAGCGATAGTATTGTCGCTAGAAGTGTAGGTTAGTGGATAATTAGCATCTTTATTGGTTGAATATGCAATGTTAGCAATAGTAGTATTGAAGTAATATGGCATCGCGTTAGGGTTCCAAATAAAGTCGGGTGTAGATTTACCGTTACGAATACCTGAGAGCGGGATATCAATGCGATGCTCTGCATTGTCGTAGATGGTCAACACTGCGTTATATGGAGCGTTACCGCGATTATATCCTCGGTTATCAAAGGATACTTGCAAGCGAGCAGTACCGTATAAGTCACGCCCTGTAGAGGTAATATCCGCAGGATTCACACCAAAATATTGGGCGTCCTCTCCAGTAATCTCTGCTTTGGTAATACGTCCTGCGTTGGCATGTTGGAAGGTGACTGTCTCTTCTTGCTTGCCATGGTTGATACCGTTGGTACCGAAGTCGAGTTTGGTAGGTGTAGCCTCAAACTGAAAGCGTTCGGTGACATTGATATTGCTAATATACCCATTGAGGTTACCTGAATAGCAGAAACGCAAATAGCGGGTAGAAGATTGCAGCGTGATAGTTGCAGAGCCACTATTGCTATTAGACTGCGCTAGTTTACTAGACCAATTTGTGCCGTCGCTACTCTCCTGGACAAACCATTCTTCTCCAGAAGCGGCATCATCTGCATCAAAATTGAATGTCAATTTATCAGGGATTCCTTCGAAATGGATGTCATAATAGTTGTCATTCCAATTAAAACCGCCTTGCTCAAACTTTACTCGATTGCCAGACCATTTGCAGCCCGATTCTGTATGATACTTAAACAAATTATATTTAGCTTCGGTATCAATCTTAAAAGGTACATGTTTGCTACCGTTGGCAGGTGAAATAGGATATACCGCTTGTTGTTTGTTCCATTTATAGTTTTCAGCTTGCGTAACGGTGATAGTGGCTGTTTCGCGAGCGTTGGCGATGTAAAGGGTGTTGTTCTCTACATGAGCAAAAGCAGCATTACTAGACTCGAAAGTCACGGGGCTAGTGGCGTCTGAATTGGTCGTAGAAAAGATATTAGGAATAGAAGTGCCGTAGTAATAAGGGGTATTGGCTGAATTCCAAGTGAAGGTAGGGGTGTTCTTAATAACAGAAACTGTGTATGATGCAGTTTTTGGATAGTAATTATCGGTTTCTTCATGCGTAAATGTAATAGTAGCAGAACCAGAGTTGAGTGCCGTGATTTTATTTGTTGCTGGGTCGTATGAAATAACCAGGTTTGCATTTGGACTTCCGTCTTTGCTTGTTGCATCTGGTGTATGCGCGATAGTAAAGTAGAAATCTGCATTTGTATCTGCACTTGGTTTAGCAGTTGCCGTATGCGTAAAGGTATAATCAGCAGTTGGGGTAGCACCTACTTTAATATTGCTGATATTACTACCACTAATAAGAGGATCATTCTTTGCCTTAAAGATTGCGTATAAGGTTAACGTTGTAGGAGTAGCATCATCGTTTGAGTATGAAGTGAGGTCTTGAGAGTATGTTGGATTAGTTGACAAATATGTAGTCGCGTTGGGAGTTGTAGCCCAACCAACAAAATTATACCCTGTCTTTGCTTCTGCTTTGAAATATGCAGTTTTAGTCATACCTGTAGAGGTACTCAAAACATCTCCGCTATATGAAGTGGTAGTAGCAGTAGCAGAAGAAAAAGAATTTGCAGTAAAAGAGGCATAAACATTTCCACCTCCATTAGGAGATGCAATGGCTATAGCTTTGTATTGAAACTTTGGGACGCGTTGAGTAACCTTGTAAGTATATTGAATATTATGAAGAGTAAAGGTGGTCTTTCTCTTCTCACAACTCATATATAAAGTCGTAGAATTTCCACTTAAATTCGTTGTTGTAGAAATAATTTTACTACCTCCTTCGCCAGTATTATTGGTATTATAATCCACAGGAGAATTACCCGTAAAGTAGGCATTAGCTGCTTCCAAGAAAGCAGTGGCTTGATATCCACGAATATTACATTGAATTTTCGAGAGGGAAACTGAATATGGGTTGTTTGTATTATCTTTTACAGTCCAAGAAAAAGTGGATGTTGCACTTCCATATCTATCTAATTGACTATACTCTAACCACTTATTTCCCCATCCATCGTAATAACTAACTCCTGATATACTAAATTTTACATTATTCGTATATTCACCATTAGTGATTTTTTTCAAATCATCATTATCAAATGTAGTTGTTCCATTAAAACGTTCTACCCATGCATATTGATTGGTAGCCCATACATTACTTGTTACCACGAAGATGGCAACGAGGGTGAGGATATATCGTAGAAATTGTTTCACGTTAGTTAATAATTAATAGTTAATAATTAATATCTCCTAAACGGCTTTTAAGCAATAAGTGTCATTTGTTAAGATTAACACTATCTATCTGCTTTCATACAAGCCGAAAATCGGTGCAAAATTAATATTTTTCTACGAAACATGCAAATCTAACGTGCGCGTGTACGCACGATTATAAAGGTGTGAGGTATTTTTCATAAAAATTGCTACTTTTTTTTAGTGATGGAGGAACCTATCCCCTACCTCTCCCTGAGAGCATCCAAGAACACTATGAGCATTGTCGGTGCTCCCACTAAGGGAAGGGAGTGAGGTGAAGTAGTGATAGTAATCCTTCGGTGAAGGTAGCAGAATGTTACGTTTATCCTACGTATATCTTACGTATATCCTACGTATATCCTACGTATATCTTACGTATATCTTACGTAAATGATACGTAATTGGCACGTAATTGGCAAGAAATTGGCAAGAAATTGTTTAGTGTTTAGTGGACGCTCGCAAAGTGAGCTACTGTTTAGAGATTAAAGGCGAGGATTTGTTTAAAGACAATTCAGGACAATTAAGGCGTCAATTATTGTCAATTCGAGGGTTGTTTTTTGTTATTGCTCTAATGAAATGCAACTACGTCGCATTTGGAGAACAAAACAAAATAATAGTCTATGTCACCCACAAGAAAATGAGAAATTTAATAATGACAACAAGTGTCAACAGGTATATAAATCACTATTTTTAGATAAAAATACATTTTTTTTTGCAAAACATTTGGTCAATTCAAAAAAAAGCAGTAATTTTGCAGCCGATTTCGGAAGAAACGAAGCCCAGATGGCGGAATCGGTAGACGCGCTGGTCTCAAACACCAGTAGGTTCACCCCTGTGCCGGTTCGACCCCGGCTCTGGGTACAAAATCCCGCCTAACAGACGTTAGGTGGGATTTTTTGACCCTTCCAACTCCCCTTCAAGGGAAGAGATGAGGCAAACAAGATATTTATTAACCCATATAAAGGTCAGGCGGGAGACTTAAACATCCGCTATCACTCGGAACAGGCTAACTGCCCGGAGAGAAAAACGAAAAGGAGGTGTATGCAATGATCATAGTTCCAGTAAAAGAAGGTGAGAACATCGAGCGCGCGATCAAGAAATTCAAACGCAAATTCGATAAGACAGGTGTCGTAAAAGAACTTCGTCGCCGTCAACAATTCTCAAAACCATCAGAAATCAAGCGTGAGAAAATGATGCACGCAGTGTATGTTCAACAATTGCATGCGCACGATGGAGAATAATTAAACTAAAAAGAACCGCAAAATTGCGGTTCTTTTTGTTTTGGACGCCCATAGGGCTATTGGACGGCTTCGCCTATTGGATATAGGACGTTACCTATTGGGCAAGCAGTTGGCGGACAATGAGATTGATGGTTTTTCCTTCGGCTTTACCCGCGAGTTGCTTAGTAGCCACGCCCATCACCTTACCCATATCTTGTGGGCCAGAGGCACCTACTTGAGTAATGATAGTTTGCAACGCCGCCTTGAGTTCGTCCTCCGACATCATCGCAGGCAAATAGCGCTCAATAATAGCACATTGCGCCATCTCGTCGTCTGCGAGTTCTGGGCGATTGGCAGCACGGAACATTTCAGCAGCCTCTTTGCGCTGCTTCACCATCTTTTGGAGAATCTGCAAAGCACGGTCATCGTGCAGTTCGCCATCACCACCTTTGGCTGTCTTAGCCTCTAGAAACTCTTTCTTAATACCACGTAGCGCGTCTAACGCCACTTTATCTTTTGCGAGCATCGCTTTCTTGATGTCTTCGCTGATTTGATCGAAAAGCATATTAGTTAATAGTTAATAATTAATAATTAATCAAAGGAATATTAATTGTACAAGGATATATACCGGCAAGAGTACGATGAGAGAGAAGCGGAACATATAACCAAAGAACGATGGCATCTTTACACCACTCTCCTCCGCAATTGCCTTAACCATGAAGTTAGGACCATTGCCAATATAAGTCATTGAACCAAAGAAGACAGCACCCAAACAAATAGCTTGCAACAATATTGTAGGTATACCTGCTACTATATCACTGCCAAAAACAGCCATCTGCTCTGGCGTTAGCCCACTAGCAACACTATGGAAAGCCACAGCCGTAGGGGTGTTGTCCAAGAAAGAAGACAACGCACCCGTAGTATAATAGAACTGCCAAACATGCGACAATCCAAGCGAAGCGGCATTATCCTTGAGGTAAGCAATGGCAGGAGTCATAGTGATGAAAATACCAAAGAACAAGATTGCAACCTCAATGATTGGCGCCCAAGAGAACTTATTGAGCGTGAAGCGCGTTTCACGTTTGGTAGTATATAACGACGTGAAAGTCAGGATGATAAGCACAATCTCACGTAAGTATTTTACCCACATAGGAGCAGATGCCTGCGCCATCTCAGGAATGAAACTAGCATTGACAAATGCCACAGTCAGCACAACGCCTAGCAAATATATGAAATTGACTTTGCCCATAATCTTCAGAGGCGTATGTTCACGGTGATCCGCTGAGATGGCAGTCCAATGCTCTTTCTTATAATAATAGGTATCGAGGACGAAATATATAATCATGAGCAATGCTCCCGTGAAGAGCCAAGGCGCCCACATGGAGAGGAACCACGTGAACTCTGCACCACGCAAGAAAAGCATGAACAAAGGAGGATCACCTAGCGGCGTGAGCAATCCGCCACAGTTGGCACATAAAGCAATGAAAAACAAGATGGTATGCACCTTATGTTCGCGTTGCTGGTTGGTTGTAATCAATGGACGAATAAGTAGCATTGCAGCTCCCGTAGTCCCCATGACACTCGCCAAGAGCCATCCTAAGCATAAAAAACAAGTATTAACCCACGGTTTGGCTTTGATGTCGCCCGAAAGATGTATACCTCCTGTGATGACATACAACGCCATCAATAGAATAATAAAGGGCAGATAATCTCCAAAAAGTTGATGCTCAAGAGCAGGCAACATACCTCCCATAATCAAGCAAATAGCAGTTGGCACACCTAAAATAAGTGCAATAGTTAGTTTGTGGCAGTTGCTTTCCCACCAACGTCCAGCTAATAGGGGTGCGATTGCAATGGTTAGGAGCATCAGTCCAAATGGAATTAAACTCCATGCACTATGTACGATTTGTTCCATAATTGTATTGTGTAGTTATTGTGACAAAATTGTTAAACGTGGTTCAACGTTGTATTAATCTAGTTTTAAGACTGCAAGGAAGGCTTTTTGAGGCACTTCCACGTTGCCAATTTGCTTCATACGTTTCTTACCTTTCTTTTGCTTCTCTAGCAGTTTGCGCTTGCGGCTTACGTCACCACCATAACATTTAGCGAGGACGTCCTTGCGCACTTGTTTTACCGTTTCGCGAGCAATAATCTTGGCTCCGATAGCCGCCTGAATAGCAATATCAAACTGCTGGCGAGGTAGTAATTCTTTGAGTTTCTCGCACATACGACGGCCAAAACTCTCGGCATTGTCACGGTGGGTGAGCGTAGAAAGTGCGTCTACTTGCTCGCCATTGAGCAGAATATCTAGTTTCACCAAGTTGGATGGGCGGAAACCATTGTGGTGCCAGTCGAAGGAAGCATAACCTTTGGAGATAGACTTGAGTTTGTCGTAGAAGTCAATCACAATCTCGCCAAGCGGCATATCGAACAGCAGTTCCATACGGTTGCCCGATATATACTCTTGCTTTACTAGTTCGCCACGTTTGCCAAGACAAAGCGTCATGATTGGACCAATGAAGTTGCTAGTCGTGATAATGCTTGCGCGGATATATGGCTCTTCAATATGGTCAATCAGCGTCAAGTCGGGCATACCAGCAGGGTTGTGCACTTCTACCATCTCGCCATCCTTAGTATATACCTTATAACTTACGTTCGGCACAGTGGTGATGACATCCATATCGAACTCGCGGTCCAAACGCTCTTGCACAATCTCCATGTGTAGCAGTCCCAAGAATCCGCAACGGAAACCGAATCCTAATGCCACAGAAGATTCGGGCAAGAAAGTGAGAGCAGCATCGTTGAGTTGCAATTTCTCTAACGATGCACGCAAGTCCTCATAGTCCTCCGCCTCAATCGGATAGACACCCGCAAAAACCATTGGTTTGGCCTCTTCGAAACCCGCAATAGCCTGCGAGCAAGGACGTGCCACATGGGTGATGGTATCGCCCACCTTCACTTCGGTAGAGGTCTTGATACCCGAAATGATATATCCCACATTGCCTGCCGAGATGGTTTTGGTGGGTTGCATACCCAACTTGAGTACACCAATCTCGTCGGCATCGTACTCCTTACACGTATTGAAGAAACGAACGCGATCGCCTGCGTGCATGGTGCCGTTGACTACCTTAAAGTAGGCGATGATACCACGAAAAGAATTAAATACCGAGTCAAAAACAAGGCATTGCAGTGGTGCCTCTGGATTGCCCTCTGGCGGCGCGATACGGTCAATGATTGCCTCCAATATCTCGGGCACACCATCGCCCGTCTTCGCCGAACAGCGCAATATTTCCTCGCGTTTGCAGCCAAGCAAGTCAATTATCTCATCCTCCACCATCTCTGGCATAGCAGAGTCCATATCGCACTTGTTCATTACAGGGATAATCTCAAGGTCATTTTCGAGTGCCATATAGAGGTTGGAGATAGTCTGCGCCTGTACACCCTGTGAAGCATCCACTACCAACAATGCACCTTCGCACGCGGCAATGGAACGGCTCACTTCATAGGAAAAGTCCACGTGTCCCGGAGTGTCGATAAGGTTGAGCGTATAGCCCTTGTATTGCATTTGAATGGCGTGTGACTTGATGGTGATACCACGCTCTTTTTCGAGGTCCATATCGTCTAGCACTTGATTCTCCATCAAGCGTTTGTCCACAGTGGCTGTATATTCTATCAAACGGTCAGCCAATGTGGATTTGCCATGATCGATATGGGCTATAATGCAAAAATTTCGTATATTCTTCATATGGTTAGTTATGCACTATGAGTGATAAGTTATGAGTTGCACCTTCTACTCCTAATTTATAATCGGCTGCAAAGGTAGTGAAAAATTTGCATATATGCAAAAAAAATAGTAATTTTGTCGCCAATTTAATAATCAATCAACAATAACCATGCTTAAACAACATGTAGTAGTTCGCTTCTGTGGCGACTCTGGAGACGGCATGCAATTGACGGGAACAATCTTCTCGTCCTTGAGTGCTATTTTGGGTAATGAGATTAGTACCTTACCCGACTTTCCCGCTGAAATTCGCGCACCGCAAGGCACATTAGGAGGTGTGAGTGGTTTTCAAGTTCAATTAGGCAAAGGAGTATATACTCCTGGAGATCAAGCAGATGTGATCGTAGCCATGAATGCTGCCGCACTAAAAGTGTGCGCGTTAGGTTCAGACTTCAACAAAACAGGCGCACAATGGAAAGAGGAGTCATCGATGTTTAAGCGCGATGCCGTCATCATTGTGGACACCGATTCACTTACCGCCAAAGATTTGGAAAAAGCACTCTATCAAACAGACAACCCATTTGCCGAGTTAGGACTCCCTGAGACGGTACAAATCATATCTGTAGCCCTTACCCAACTCACCAAAGAGTCACTCAAAGATATGGGGCTAGACAACAAGTCGGTGCTCAAGTCACGCAATATGTTTGCGTTGGGAGTTGTATGCTGGCTCTTTAATCGTCCTGTAGACAAGGCAGTTGCTTTCCTCGAGAGCAAGTTCCAGAAGAAGCCCCAACTGATAGCACCTAATGTGAAGGTACTTACCGACGGCTTCAACTACGGACAAAACCTCGCACTCAACGTGCAGACCATGAATGTGGAGAAATCCCGCGAGCTCCCTAAAGGCACCTATACCTCCATTGCTGGCAACAAAGCCACCGCATGGGGATTGATTGCCGCAGCAGAGAAATGCGGCAAGCGATTGTTCTTGGGTTCCTACCCTATCACCCCAGCTACGGATATCATGCACGAGTTGGCAGCTCGCAAAGACATGGGCGTTATGGTGGTGCAAGCCGAAGATGAGATAGCGGGTGTATGCACAGCTATTGGCGCCGCTTTTGCTGGCGACTTGGCAGCTACCAGCACCTCTGGTCCTGGCCTCAGTCTGAAGGGCGAAGCTATCGGCTTGGCAGTGATGGCGGAGTTGCCATTGGTGGTGATTGATGTACAACGCGGCGGACCAAGTACGGGTCTGCCTACCAAGACCGAACAAACCGACCTGATGCAAGCCATCTATGGTCGCAACGGCGAGTGCCCAGCGGTGGTGATAGCAGCCTCTAGCTCCGCCAACTGCTTCGACTATGCCTATAAGGCAGCCAAGATTGCCATGGAGAATATGACACCAGTAGTGCTCTTGACCGACACCTATCTAGCCAACGGCACAGGTCTCTGGCGTATACCTCAACTCAGCGAACTGCCTGAAATCCAACCACAAAGTGTGCCTGAAGAACTGAAAGGCAACTACAACCCTGCTCTGCGCGATGAGCGTGGTGTACGCTACTGGGCATATCCTGGCATGGAGGGCTATGAGCACCGCAATATTGGACTAGAGCGCGATGCTAAACTCGGAACTATCTCCACCAATCCAGAGAATCACCAAAAGATGGTGCTTGCTCGTCAAGCGAAGATTGACCAAGTGGCTAACCAAATACCATTGCTTCAGGTGCAAGGTAATATAGATAGCGATACCCTGCTCGTAGGTTGGGGCTCTACCGAAGGCCACCTCCACGCCGCTGCCAACGAGCTAGGATGTGCATTGGCACATTTCAACTATATTAATCCATTGCCAAAAAACACGGAAGAGGTACTACACCAATACAAGCGCATTGTGGTGTGCGAACTCAATAGTGGACAGTTTGCCGCATACCTACGCAGCAAGATCGAAGGCATGAGCTTAGAACAATATAATGAATTGACTGCGCAGCCATTTGCAGTCGACCGCATAGTTAATTTTGTCAAAAACACCTTATAATATATAGTATGGAAGCAAGTCAATTTAAGAGCAATCAATATGTAAAGTTCTGTCCAGGTTGTGGTGACCATGCTATCTGCATGGCATTGCAGAAGGCCATGGCGGAAGTGGGTGTACCTACCCATCAGACAGTGGTAATCTCGGGTATCGGCTGTTCGAGCCGTATGCCACACTACTTGAACACCTACGGTTTCAATACCATCCACGGTCGTGGCGGTGCTATCGCTACAGGTGTGAAGACCAGTCATCCTGAACTCAGCGTATGGCAAATGACTGGCGACGGCGACTGCCTCGCTATTGGTGGCAACCACTTCATCCACGAGTTGCGCCGCAATGTGGATCTAAATATCTGCCTATTTAATAATAGGATATACGGTCTGACCAAAGGTCAGTACTCCCCTACCTCACCCAAAGGATTTGTGAGCAAGTCCAGTCCGTTTGGTACAGTAGAACGTCCATTCATCCCTGCCGAACTGGTATTCGGTGCACGTGGCACTTTCTTCGCTCGCACACTAGATGTTGATATGCCCACGACAGTGGAATGTATGGTAGCAGGACAGCAGCACAAAGGTACAAGCGTAATTGAATGTTTGGTTAATTGCGTGATCTTCAACAACGGGACACACAATTGGATAGCAGATCGCGAAATGCGCGCCGAACGCTCTATCGTATTGAAGCACGGCGAGAAGATGATCTTCGGGAAAGAGAAAGACAAGGGGTTAGCATTAGACTACAGCCAAGGTCTGATTCCTCAACTCATCGTCGTACCAGCCGATGATCCACGCGTACTTACCCACGATGCAACCATGCAAGACCCCACCCTCCATCGTATGCTAGCCATGATGGGGCAAGATGAGGCGATTAGGCGATTAGGTGAAGAGGCAACAGGCATAGAGTTACCTATCGCCCTCGGCGTGATACGCAATGTGGAGGAAGAGTCGTACGACATGGCTGTCAATCAGCAAATCAACGAGGTGCGCGAGAAGAGCAAAGCCAACACCTTCGATCAATTGACCCAAACACTAGAGCAGTGGGAGGTTTAGGAGTTTAGGAGAATATAGTTATATATGAAAAGATTTGTTATTTTATTTGCATTATTTGCAACTATCGTTTTTAGCGCCAATGCGCAAATAGTCAATGACACCACTGTGGCTACTCCTCAAGAAGAGAGCATACTGATGAAGGTGGAAAATTGGTATGCTCACAACATGAACTATATGAGTATCACGCTGTTGATGACAGTGGAGTCCTCTTTCATTCCTTTCCCTAGCGAAGTGGTGATTCCTCCAGCAGCTTATGTTGCTGGTAAAGAAGAGAGCACGCTGCATGTGACAGATAACTATATATTAAATGTGCTGTTGATTGTTCTTTTCGGTACAATCGGCGCGTTGCTTGGAGCTATCATCAATTACTTTTTGGCTATGTGGCTCGGTCGCCCTATCATCTACGCGTTTGCGGATAGCAAGATTGGGCACCTCTGTTTGTTGTCATCGGAGAAAGTGAAGAAAGCAGAGGATTACTTCAATGACCATGGCAAGGTGAGTACCTTTGTAGGTCGTTTGATTCCCGGTATTCGCCAGCTCATCAGTATTCCTGCGGGATTAAGCAAGATGAATTTTGGTCAGTTCTTGCTATACACCTTCTTGGGAGCCAGTATTTGGAATATGATTTTAGCTTTATTGGGCTATATCGCTCACGGACAGATGGAGCTTATACACGAGTATAGCCACGAACTGAGCATCGCTATCATGGCATTACTGGGTGTAGTGGTGGTGTATTTTGTGGTGAAAGCAGTAGTGAAGAAGGTTAAAGTTTAGAGGCGAAAGAGTTCTAACTATGCGCCCAACCTAGTGCAAAGACACTCACACGGCACCCTCTGACGGGTGCCGTTTCTTTCATACATGCCATCAGCGTGGCACCCGACGTAATCACATCATCCACCAATAGCACATGCTTATTCTTCCACTCCTCTGGATAGCGCAGCGCAAACAAATCTTTGACATTCTTCTCTCGCTGTTCAAACTGGGATAAGGACTGATGAGGATTATTGCGCATGCGTACCAAATGCTCGGTATCTATCGGTATCTTTAGCACCTCGCTCAGTCCCTTACAGATATATTCTGCCTGATTGAATCCGCGCTCCCGCAGACGACGAGGATGCAGGGGCACTGGCACTAAGCAATCTATCCCATCAAACAAGTCAGAATCTATATACTCTTGTGCAGCAATACGACCTAACTGGTGAAAAATCTCTGGACAAGGATGTGCACCAAACTTGCCTTGCTCTATCAACCGACGTAGCACTTGTCCACGTTCCCGATTATAGTACGCCCATGCTGCACCATGCTCGTAACGAACCTTCCTACTTTGGGAACAAATATGTTCAGCAAATAACATGTCAATGCCATTATCTGCTAAGTGCGCGTGCTCAGTCCTATCTATTGTAACTATACAGGAAGAACAAACCACTTGCTCTTCCTCTATCAGTTTTTGCCCACACGCAGCACAACACGAAGGGAACAACACCTCTTTTATTGCATGCCAACATGTAGAAAAAATCCTAGTCATTATTTCTTTTTAATCCAAGGAATAATCTCTTTACGATGCTCTACGATTGCTGCCAACATCAATCCCAACAACCATCCTACCACAACTGCAATTGCAATACACTTGATAGGGCCATTAATTGGCAAAGGTTCTATCACGAAAGGTATTTGCAACACCACAGGTGCAGTAGCATATGCCAATCGAGTATCCGTAGCACGCAGCTGTTCCATCTCACCTTGAATGTCGTCCAAAAACAGGTTAATCTCACGACCACCCAAGACCACACCTTGCTTCGTATTTTTCAAGTCAATCTGCACCTCTTGGTTATGGGAGAAATAGAACACAGATGTTAGACTATCCAACTTCTCCAATTGGTCATGATGAAATTTTGCCTCACGTTCCAAATTCGCACGAAACTGAGCATATGGCGCACGAATACTCTCGCGGCTATTCAAATACTGTAAAATGGCCTCTTGCAACTGAGGCACACTATTCGGCTGCTTTGTACAAAACTGCAGCGCCAAGCGATCTGGCATATGCACAGAGGACGAATCATGCTGAAACTCAAAATCAATATCCACCACATCTGCCACATTATCATTTAAGAAATCCACCACATTATATGTCACAAACCGAGAGTTACCCACCGCCAGTGCAGGATCAATATGTAGAATATTAGCCAGATTTTGGTGCACAAAGCGATAACTCGACTTATCTAATGCTGTAAACTCATTATGCAACACATCCTTGGCTGCACCATTGATAATCGCAACGGCATTTACCTTATATATACGATTATCTTCGCGCGAATAGTACAATGCCAGTGCTATCACTAGCGCCATTACGAGCAACACCACCCACCACTTACGTAACGAGAGGCGAATCCAAGAACCTATACCTGCAAACAAACCTTTCACACCACGACCTATGCCTCGACCTATTGCCGCACACAGATCAAACAAATTCATTTCTCTTGGTTGTTCCATATCTTATTTCTTTTTTATTTACTCTATAGCGCCCCGCGCCATTCTCTAAACACTACTTCCTCCCACGCATCCAACCAGCAAAACTGCCAAAGTTGGTTGGTGTATCTTGTGTTGGTTTTGTTTCGATAATATCATCATCCAAATCTATCAATATATCGCCACTCTCGTGTGCCACAGGACGATTCACTACATGCACTGGTATATCTATCGTTGCTGCCGGTATATCTTCTAAGACATCCTCTTTCTCTGGCATCTTAGTATCGCCATAATGTAGTTCAATAGCTTCTTCCACAGTCTTTTTATCCACCGCATCATCCAAGCCAGGGATGTTCGACACCTCAAAGCCCGTAGCGATAATTGTCACGCGCACTTTATCTTCCAGTGTTTCATCCAGCGATGCGCCCCACTGCACCTCTACATCCTCACCTATCTCGCTTACAAACGCATGTATCTGGTCTATCTCTGACATGATCAGCGCATTTTCCGTAGTCGTATAAATCTGTAATAGCAGACGAGCTGCACCACGCACATCACTATTTACCAGCGGCGAATGCAATGCTTCATGGATAGCCTTCGTAATGCGATTTTCGCCATTAGCTACACCCACACTCATAATAGCCACATTACCGTTCTTGAGGGTGTTGTAAACATCTGCAAAGTCCGTATTGATATATCCTGGCACAGTGATAATCTCCGCAATAGCGCGTGCTGCATTAGCCACCACATCATCCGATTTTGCAAAGGCATTCAGCATGTTTAAGTCAGGATAAATCTGGCGCAGTTTCTCATTATTAATCACCAATATCGCGTCCACCTGTTCTGCCAACTGTGCTACACCTACCATTGCTTTCTTAATCTTCTTTGGCCCTTCAAAAGTAAAAGGTATGGTCACGATGCCCACTGTCAATATCCCCATCTCTCGCGCTACCGATGCTACTACTGATGACGCACCTGTACCCGTACCGCCGCCCATACCGGCCGTCAAAAACAGCATCTTCGTGCCATCGTTCAGCGAATCTTTGATGCGGTCACGATTTTGTTCCGCATACTCATGCGCTACCTCAGGCTTACCACCTGCACCCAGTCCAGGACCTAACTGCAATTTTGCAGGCACACTACTACGCTCAAGCGCCTGCTTGTCAGTATTACATACTAAGAAGGTCACGTCCTTCACTCCTTGAGCGTACAAGTAGTTCACCGCATTGCAGCCACCACCGCCTACGCCCATCACTTTAATGATTGAATCTTGAGCTATATCCAAGCCCAAATCGTTAATCACGTCTATCATAGTTATAGTATCTATTACTGTTTCACATTATCAATACCCCGTCTGATCGGTAAATAGATCCACGGTCTTCTCTGCTAAAATATCTATTATGCGTTTCCCTGACTTTGTCGGAACACTCGGATGTTCCGCGCGGTACGATGCACCTAGCAGAAGCGTTCCTATCAGCGACGAATACTGTGGCATACACATCTCATCAGATGTATCGGCTGTCAGCCAACCTGCATGCGAACCATACATCACTTCTATTGATGTCTTCGTCTGCATATAGGGAACCAAACCCTGCAACATCGCGCCACCGCCTGTCACATACACCACGTCGTAGCGATCTGGCTCTTTGTTCAGTTCATCTAACAACGGATTCAATATCTGATTTAATCGATTATTGATTATCCCTGCCAACTCTTCTGCAGTAATCGCCACCTCACCAAGAGGCGACACTACCGATGGAACACGAAAACGATGATTCTTAACCACCATCTCCGCGCACGCACAGCCGTATTTACACTTCAACTGCTCCGCATACGCCACGGACACGCCTATCTGTTCTATGTCGCGCGTAATGTCGTAACCGCCGTATGGTAGCACTTTGTTATACAGATATTGATTGCCTTTATAGATAGTCAAAGTAGTTGTTTGCGCACCAAAATCTATGATTGCGCAACCCCTATCCGTATCTTCATCTGTTGTCAATGCATTCAGTAGTGCGTCTGGACGTACAAACATATGTTCTAAGCGTTTGCCTGAGCGATTAAAACTATCCGTTACTTTCTGTTCTAAATCTTTTTTGCCGACAAAAGCTATAAAATGCGACTCCACCAACGCTGCACGCTGATCGGGTGTGGGTTCATTGTCTTGTTCCACACCATCCAGCTTGTAGTAATAAGGTATCAAGTCCAGTACTGCTACATCGGGATTGCGCGCTTCTATCTTTTGCTTACATTCCTCTTCCATTTCCTCTAGCAATGCCTTCATTACCTCACGTTTACGCACTTGATCACGACGTGAAAACACGGGCACCACTTGCATAGTCCTACCGCCCACGCATGCAAAAGCCGATGGCAATGCCTCGGTGTGAATACGATTAGACAACAATTTCAATATCTCATTAATCATAAAACCCGCATTGGCGGTATTGTTTATGATACCCTTTTCCACACACTCAAACTTCTGCGATGACTCCACGCCCAACACGCGCAACAGTCCACCGTCAGTCTTCTCTGCCGCCATTACACGCACACCATGACTACCCAAATCTATCGCCACGAGTGCTGCTGATTGCAATATCTTATCTTTCTTAGCCATACTCTCTAAACACTAAACACCTATTTCACTTCCTTCCCACCACTTGTCCTTCATACCGCAAATCATATTCCCTATACGCAGGGTGTTCTATCTTTGCCAGTCCATGTGTGTACAATTTCTTCAGTCGTGCCAACTTGTCCGCATAGCCGTCTAACGTCCCCAACACAATCTTCGCCGACTGACCTGCTTGTGTCAGCACCAAATGACGCGGTGTCTGCACGTTCACATCGGTTATCACATCACACCAATAATGATTTTCTTGCAGCCACATCACAAAATCATAGTACTCTTCTGTAGCTGCACGCGTGCTCACCGCACCGCGAAATACAGGTACTTCCACATCCACTCTCTTTCGTGCAGGCATCACCTTTCGATCGCTATCCACATAGTAACAACCATCGTTTGCCACCACGCACAGCACGGGCACGCGTTGCGTCAGGCGCACATATACGCAACCGAAGGGCGACTTATAGCACCCTGCCTTACGCACCATATCGTGCGCCAATATACATTGCTCAATCGCATGACAATCAATCTGTTCCATCGACTGACCTTTGGGGTACAAACCATTTCGTTTCAAGTACCCTTCCAGTTCATCAATATCCACAAACTGACGTTCCAAACTATCCTCTATCACCACACACACTTCTTTGCATGGCGAGGAATCCACCTGAGCCGAGCACCATGCTCCGCCCACCACTACTGCACCGCAACACAATGCAGCCACGGTCAATAGTACGATTTTTTTTACCTTTTTTTTCATAACGTTAAGGATTTAGTTATTTTGTTTACTTGTCTGTCGATGTCTCCTGCTCCCATCGTAATCACCACACAGTTCTCACCTTTCGCCACACAATTCTTCACCCTCTCGCGCAAATACTTAGCCAATATCTCTGGCAACACCAACGCTCTCTTCACACTTCTCATTTCTCCCACTTTCCTCATCAACCATTCGCTTGTTACTCCGTCTATCGGCTCCTCACGAGCAGGATAAATTGGCAATAATGCCACCTCATCCAAACTGCTCAACACCTCTGCAAAGTCATCCGCAAAATCTCGTGTACGGCTGAACAGGTGTGGTTGAAATACGCCTATCACATACCTGTCTGGATACAGTTTCCGTACCGATTCTATACTGGCTTTCAATTCCATTGGGTGATGCGCATAATCATCCACGTAAGCCACCTCTGGCGTATTCACATGTATATTGAATCGACGATATACGCCACTAAAGCTCTTCATTCCTTCCCGCAACTCTTCTGCGGTAGCTCCCATCAGCCATGCCACTGCCATAGCCGCCACACTATTCTCCACATTCACCCACACAGGCACACCTAAACAGATATCAGTAATAGCGTCCTCTGGAGTGTGAAAATCGAAGTATATCTCACCGTCCCGCACGCGCACATTGTCCGCATAAAAATCCATCGCCTCATCGCCTTGTAGTCTCATCGCCTCATCATCCATAACTCCATACCCATACACCTTACACCGCGGCAAAGCCGCCTTCACCATACACTGCGACAACGTCGCCTTCACCACCAATGCCTTCTTCACTAGCGAAGCATATTTCGCAAAACTCTCCCGATAGGCTTCTTCTGTACCATAGATATCCAGATGATCTGGATCCATGCTAGTGATGACTGATATATAGGGTGTCAGATGATGAAACGAACGATCAAACTCATCCGCCTCTACCACCACATTATCGCTATCGTCCAATAGTAGGTTAGTACCGTAGTTATTTGCTATGCCACCTAGAAACGCATTGGTGCCTATATGCGACTGATGCAGTACATGCGCCAGCATAGTGCTTGTGGTAGTTTTCCCATGCGTCCCTGCCACGCATAGCGCACGCGCTTCGCGCGTCACTGTGCCCAGTACTTCTGCTCGTTTCATGATGGTAAACCCTTGTTCTTTCAACCACATATACACAGGCATATCTTCGGGCACAGCAGGTGTCCTCACCACGATAGTCGCCTCTTTATCCAGTGCTTTTACTATTTCTAGACCCTCATCATATTGCACCTGTATCCCCTCTGCCTCCAGCGTCTCAGTCAATGGCGATATAGTGCGATCATATCCTATCACACGCATTCCTTTGGTAGCAAAGTACCGTGCTAACGCACTCATACCTATGCCACCTATCCCTAGGAAGTAATATGTATCTATACGCTTCATTTATCGCCCCTTACCTTTCGCTTTTTGCCTAAAAATAATTAGCCTGCAAAGTTACGATTTTTTTCTCACATACGCAAGTAAAAAAAGCAAAACTTTATTTTCCAATCGAAATTCACCATTTCTCACTTATCATTTTACCCACAATCCTCCCCTCTCGCGAGGGAAGTAAAGAGGGTTTCTCTCCAATCTCTTATCTCAACTCTCTTATCTATTATCGGTTCTTATTCAAATTTCGTGCAATGTTTTTCGGTCAAATACATTTTGATTTCCAGGAGTTTGATACTCGCCCTTCCGTACAATGTACGCTTTAATGCTTTCAGTTTGTTCACATACCCTTCGACTATTCCATTTGAG
>JAZSAI010000023.1:0-1690 GCA_045601825.1 Paludibacteraceae bacterium
GGTTCTTATTCAAATTTCGTGCAATGTTTTTCGGTCAAATACATTTTGATTTCCAGGAGTTTGATACTCGCCCTTCCGTACAATGTACGCTTTAATGCTTTCAGTTTGTTCACATACCCTTCGACTATTCCATTTGAGAATTCATATTTCAATGCGTTATTAACAGCATCCACATCTCTCTCCAACCCTTTTGCCAGCGTTCTCAAGTCACTCAAAGAAGATTTTACATATTGTTCAATCCACTCTTTTAGCGCCGAAAGATTCCGCTCCTTTATAAACAAGAAAAATCCCTTCACCGCATTGTATAGTTCACCAAACCATTGGTATTGAGTAAGTTTGTTAATGATTCTTTCCGCACACTTAGAGATAGATTTTCCGCGTATATGCTGCTCTACAAGCTTTGCCAACACAGGCGGCGAGTACAAAGGTAATACGGCAGGTGGTACTTTGGGATTATCTACTATCTTTACCTTATTTCTCCAACCTCTGAGGTTCCTATATTTGTCACAAAAATCTTTTAGAGATAGTGCCATACCTTGCTCTTGCAATAGTTGGTGTATCTGAGTCAGGGTCTTTCTATTGACAAAAAACTCGTAATAAACATGATCGCGATACAAATCTAGGTCATCGCTAAGAGGTGTATTAGGATATTGCTCTTGGTAGTCATCAAGACGCATTTTGCGTATAACACGCTGATAATCTAATTGCATGCCTTGCAAGATTTTGACCAAACAATCACTCATGTTTTTAACCAAATGAAAGCGGTCTGCAATCTGTGTAATGAACGGGCTGGCCTCCTCAACGGCTGCCGAAAATGCCGAAGCACGATCGCGACTAACCATATTAACCAATGGATGTTCATTTAACCATTCCAATAAAGGCTCCTTCTCTCTGCCATTCAATAATCCAACAAAACGACCCGTTTCTAAATCGATAATAATCGTACCATACAACACACATCTTCTTAATGCCCAATCATCAACGCCTACTTTCTGAATCTCCTCACGCACAGGGACTTGCACTTGGTGGAGATAGCGCAGGAGAGTAGTATCACTGATTTTCTGCTCATATTGCTCGACTAACTTTTCTGCCTGCAAAGAGGAAACACCAGCTGCTATCGAAATAAGTTTCTGTCTTAGTCGTAGTGTGTTGCGTTTGTAGCGTTGTATCTCATCACAGGGACTTTCCGAAAAAGTTTTGGCAGAACAGTTAGGATTGTTACAACGAAACCGTCGAGCATGCAATATGATAAGAGTCTGGTAGTTTAATATGGGCAAATCGTATAGTGTACGAGTGTAATGGCTATGGCAGCTGTTGCTTCGCTTGCCACAATGGGGACAAACAGCTGTTTTTGTACGACTACGTACCTGAATTTTGCAACGATTACCCTCGAAAAATGAGGATTCAACAACTAATTTGAGGTCATTAAACAAATTTTGTGGAGAAACATTTGGTCGTTTCGATTTTTTGTTGTACTTTTGCATGCGAGTTAGGGTTTTGTGTGTTTTGGTTATTTTTTTTTGCACTACAAAGTTACAAAAAATACACGAAAAATCCTAACTTTTTTGTGTTTATTTTCAAATAAAATTACTGATAATCATATAGTTAAAGCGAATACTTTAGTAACATCATTAGAAGATGCTATTCGCACAAAACAACACTTTTCCTGCACGAAATTTGAATAAGAACC
>JAZSAI010000024.1:0-56932 GCA_045601825.1 Paludibacteraceae bacterium
GATAAGCCACAGTCCAAGCATGATCTTCTGTCACCTTGAATGCCAACTCGCCTTCGAGAAGTTCGAGACCTTCCTTCTCCCACTTGTAGGTGCCATCTTCTTGCTTAACCATATCATTAGCTTCATTAGTAGGATCCCAAGCTGTACCGAAAGCAGCTTCTGAAGAACCAGCAACAGTGTATGTATGCTCTGGCTCTGGAGTTGGCTCTGGAAGGATAGTAACATCACCATTCTTCATTTGAGGAGTGGTGTTATACTTGGTTAATTTACCGAACATTTGGATGTAGTCACCTACTTTGAGTACTTGTGGTACGTTACAGTAGTATGATTGGAGTACTTGGCCACCATCTTTGGTGTCAGCAACCCAGAAACGTTGTTGACCGCTAGAAAGAGTTTGGTCAATAACCTCTGTAACATAGGCGTTGATTACATAAGTAACAGAAGTCAAAGCATTGTTGCTAGCAACCTTCATTGCCAACTCAGCAGCCTCAGCAGCTGTAACTTGAGTAGCTTTGGTGAAAGTTTTAGAAGCTACCTCACTAGCATTTTCTCCGTTGTAAGCAATGGCTTTAACGGTAGTAGTAGTAGTTACCTCGAAAGGAGCTGTGTACTCAGCACTTGCTGTTGTAGGATCATTACCATCGAGGGTGTAATAAATCTTCATGCCCTCATCAGCGGTAATAGTAACTTCAGCAGCATCTGCGAAGTCAATCTCACCAGAGATAAGTGGTTTGCTTACGAAATTCGCATCAGAAGATTCATAAGTCACCACAATTTTAGTAGCACGAACCTGATTCGAAGTTGCATAGAGAGTAACTTTTTCTTCGTTACCCGTCCATGTGCCCACAGAACCATCATAGGTATATGCACCTGCTGTACCGCGATACTCGAAGCAACCAGGTCCATACTGAGCTGTACCACTTGTGGTACAAGTAAATTCAACAGAAGTAATGTTTCCATACTCGCAAGAAACATCAATCCATTGACCTTTGTAAATACGGTAGTTGTCCGTACGTCCAAGTGTTCCGTTTGATAGTGACAAAGTCACACCATCTTTTGTTAGAGTGTGTGCTCCAGCTTGATCAGTGGAATACTTGTCCACACCGGCATCAAAGGTCACCGTACCAGCAAAACTCATCATACTAATGAGCATTGCAGAAAGAAATAAAGATAATTTCTTCATAATGATTTGATTTTTTGGTTAATAATATTGTTAATTAGTAATTAATGTTGTGCTTATATCCAACAATCGGCGACAAAGGTACTAAATTTTTTGCAAATATGCAAATATTTTCACTTAAAAATGTTATAGTATTCTACGAATAACCCGAGTAATTTGCAAGCAGCTGCTTGTTGTCTGGCTATTAAATTAGGAAAAAGACTGTCTCAGTAGGCAGCCTTTTTCTCTGTATGTTGTTAGTATTGCTTGCAGTGTGAAACTGCTATCGTAGCAGCACTAACTGGTTTGTTTTCAATTACTTTACGACAGCACCTTGTGCGCTATACTCAACACCATCTTTGATGATGATGAGTTGACCATTCTTCATCACCTTGGTAGGAGCAACGGTGGTGTTGATATCATCAACGCCTGTTCCTGGATCTGTTGGCAGTTTACCAGAGATGATGACATCGTAGATTTGCGAAGTAGATTTTTGGTTGAATACACCAGTTACCGTTAGAAGCTCGCCTTCGATGGTTGCTTCTGCTGCGCCAGTCAAGAAGAATAGGTCATCGCCTTCTCCGCATGTGAAGATAGCAGATGGATATACCTTAGAAGGTACTTCTTCGAACTTAGACAAACTGATAGCTACTGGTTTGTCACCCCACATACCTCCGATTGTAGCATTTTGCTCGTTGATGAGCACCATAGCGTCGGTAATATCAATCAAGGTAACGAAAGTAGCGTAGAGATCAATATCTTGTGTGATAACAAAGGTATAGGTCGCCTCTGTAGAAACCACTTGCTTACCTTGTGTCCAACTCTCGAAGCGATAACCTTCGTTAGCATCAGCAACGATAGTTACTTCTGCTCCTTCTTCGTAAGTGCCAAGACCAGTAAAGATAGCAGCTTCACCGATATTGCTGGTAGCAGTAACGTTGAAGTACTTAATAATCTTCTTGAAGTTAGCTACTAAGCTGAGGTCTGCAGTAACGGTGAAGGTGTAAGTAGCTGCGGTAGAAACGGTGTCTGCACCTGCGGTCCAGCATACAAACTCATAACCCTCGTTAGCTGTAGCTGTCAGAGTAACCTCGGTGTCTTCACTATAAACGCCACCTTCTACTAGACCCTCTATTGTACCCATTGTAGCATCATTTACCACAGCAGTAACGGTGTACTTAGGAACAACCTTAGTAACGGTCAACGCTTTCTTAGCAGGAATTACGGTAACGTTCTCTTCTGAAGGAATTGAGAATACAACGATACCTGTACCTTTGTCGCCAGAACATACTAAGTTGCCTGCATAATCAAGGTGCATTTCACGGATAGAGGACATACCGCACTTGTAAGAATAACGGAGAGTCATTACTGGTTTGTTACCTTCCCAAACGATATCCCAAACGAGCAAGTTTTGCGAGCCATCAATCATATAGAGAACAGACTCATCCTCATTGAGTGCACATGCACCACCAGCACAACCATCGATAAGGTCTTTGTATGGAGCTTCCGCAGAAGAGAGTTGACGAGTACCTTCCCAATCATAGAATTGAAGGGCTGTCGCAGAACTATTATTATTGCCAGAAGAACGGTTGGTTGCAATCCAAACACCATGTGAGCAGCCCAATGGATAACCATCAATAGCAGCCATACCCTTGAGTTCGATTTGAGCAGATGGTAGACTATCCCAACTATGTTGGTATGTGCCTTCCTCTGTACCGATATTGTAGATGACTAACGACATGTGTTTCAACCATGTACCAGCATCTTCGTTAATAGTAAGGAGCTTAGCATCCTTACCTGTGCCATAAACAGACAAACCTACACTACTTGAACCTACATCTACACCATTATTAGTAAGGAGACCAGCGTAATCAGTAGTGGTAAGGCGATTGTCAAATACGAAGAATTCTTCGTATGTACCTTCGAGGTTAGCAGGGTCAGCTACGATGATACCAGAAGTAGCATCGCGACCATCAGATATCCAAATATATCCTTGATCATCCACAAATGAACGGTATGGGGAACCATACATATCACGACCACCCTTGAGAGGAGCAGTATTGATTTGTTTATAGTCAGGAGTGAAGGCGTGCAAACCGCTCTTGGCATTGCCGCTACCTTGACGATCCATTACATAGAGATATTGGAAGTAATCAGATTCAGGGTTGTTATTGATGCTGATGAATGGACGGACCATTGCAGTAGAAGCATCTGCCTTGAGGTTAGCAAGAGGAGTATGGTGTATACGTCCCCAGTTACCGATTGCATCACCTTCGAGTTTGAGTGCCCAAGTGAATGTTTGACCTTGTGCGCCTGGCAATGATTTTTTAGCTACAGTGCAGTTGTTTGTGCCTTTCACTACGCCATTCAAAGCTACGCTACCTACCTCAACACCTTCAGCGTCATAGAATAGTATGCTAGCCGCGTTGGCATCTGCATTAGCTTCGAAGCTGAAGATATAGTTGTTGCCCTCTTCAGTTACGTTCAACTTGTATGCAGAAATAGCTGCTATAGCAGGTTGTGTTTGTCCCTTTGTAGTGAAGGTGTACATTTTACCATCTACGAGTAGATAGAGATAGAGGTCGGCATCAACCACTTTGGCAGTAGCAGCAGCGTATGCAGCCTCTACAGGAGTATCAAGGGTGGTGTTGGTAGTCTTGATGAGTTTTGCTTTGTCAAGTCCGTCAGTTATGTCGAGTACTTGAACGCCAATTACTTTGCCATCTGCATCGGTCTTAGGTGCCGCCATGAGGCTGTGACCTGCATACTTGAAGTAGGTAGAACCGTTGAACTTTACGTTGAGGAGGTCGGTAGAAACTTTACCCAAGATAATAACGTCACTGCCTTGTGCGCCTGGCAAGCGGAATTCGGTAGGAGTAACTTTGTCAGCGTCGAAGATAAAGTCCTTCTTCTCACCACGTGGAGAGAGTGTGAATTGGATATTCTCGCCATCGCGTGAAGCGTCCATAGGAGGATTCTCTTCTGCTGAAATGCTATATCCATAATAAATATAAGTAGGTATATTATCGGTTACACTATAGCAAGAGTAGCGCAAAGCACCACCGCCAGAAGTTGCGTTGTAGTGACGTTGTGATACAAGTACTTGGCAGTCGTTAGATGCACCCATGATAGCAAGTGTGTAACCACCTTCACTACGATATGAGTTAGCTGCGTCGTTTGCAGTAAACCATACGTGTGGGTCATCAGACAAAGTATCCCAGAGATAGAAAGTTTTTACACCACGTTTGTAACCTGCGTCCACTTGGCCATCACCATACTGTGTACGTAGGTAGTTGACAGCCGCTAACTTTCCGTCGCAAGTGAGTGCGATGTCGGAGAGTGCGAGGTAGTCACCTACGTTGTCTGGGTCGCGAGCAATAATACCATTGGTAGAGATAGAACTGATGCTATCTTTAGCAGATTCGATGAGGTAGATGTGAGGTGTACCGTCTTCTTCGAGAGAGAGGATGATGGTAGAGTCGCCGCTTTGGATAGTGCGTTTAACAGTACCCTTGATAGCTGCGGTATAGTCGCGTACTGCTTCTGCTTTCATTGCGAATGTGCCTGGTACACCTAGGTAAGCAGGTTGCACTGGATTTGGATAATCTTCGTAAACCACTGTAGGCGGAGTCCATGTGCTATCCACAAGGTAAATCATAGGATAGGTAGTTTCGTTCGCTTTCACAGAAATAGGCGCTTTATACTCCTCTTCCATAGGCAAGAAACCAGGGCAAGAAGCCTCTAGCGTGTAATCATCGCCTGGCTCAAGGTTCTTGAAGATGAACAAGCCGTTGTAGCAAGTATCTACGTTGTAGCGAGCTACCTCTACGCCACCTTTCTTCAAGATGACTTCTGCACCATTACAAGGTACCCATTGGTCGTTGGTCTTAGGAATGTAGTTGTAGAGTTTGTTGGTCATCTTGTTGTACTTGTCTTTTACAGTACCCATGATATAACCTACTTTCTCTTTTTCTGCTCCGTAGTAATCCACGATACCGCGGTAGTAAGCTAGACCTTCCATGTGGCAGTACTCGTAGTTGAGTGCGCGGTGACGAGCAGGTTGATAGGTATGGAAGTAACCCTCTACGAGGAAACCAGGAGCACCGTGGTGCAATACACCGAGGTAGCCAAAATAGGTTACTGAATCTTCGGTGCCCTTGAATAATGTGCGGTCATAAGGGGTGCTGCTACTATAGAAGTTGATGTCACCTCTGAGGTTGGTTTGACCAGGTTTATTGTAGTATGATGAAGGATCGATACCGCTAAGCATAATCTCGTTGCGGTGTGGCCAACTTGCAGCAGCCATTTCATAACTGCCTGGTACATATTTGTACTTGTTGATAGAATCTTCGGCTAATATCTCATCGTGACCACGATAGAGGTACAGAGGGTAGTTGATATTTGCACCTTCTGTAGCTGCGTTGGAGTGGATAGAGATAAAGTAGTCGAAGTTACCAGCCTCGACTTCCTCGCATATTTCGGCGAGGTCGCGGTTGTATTTCTCAATGTCTGGATGTTTTTGGTACTCAGCCCATGTATAATCAGGGTAGTCGCCGTTTGCTTTCTCGTAGTCCCAAGGACCACATTCTGTGTGTGAGAATTGTACAATAGCACCAGCAGCCATCAGTTTTTGACCAAGATACCATGCTTTTTGTAAGTTGGTATTGGATTCATAGAATCCGCAGGTATCAGGCATACCTGTAGTAGGGAGTTCAGGATAAGGGATAGTCGCCGCAGGACGGTCGTTAGGACCGAAGCTACCGTGACCAGGGTTGAGGTAGAACTTTTTGCCAGTCAAGTCAGCTGCTGACATGGACATAGTTAGCAGCGCTGCTGCTAATAGCATAAAACACTTTTTCATAACAGTCTGCTTATTTTACGTTCAACATGTATGTCTCACCTATGGTGGTAGAGAACACGATAGTATTTTGCGCTACATAAGGATAAACCGCAATCATTGAGTCGTTGGTCAATGTTTGCTTTTTGCCATCCAAAGTGTAGGCAACGATAGAAGATTTGGTAACGAAATGTCCATCGTCGTAAGAAGCCATAGCGACGAGTGTGTTGTTGTCATACCATTTAGCAGCTTGGCATTTGTGTGCGATGAATTGAGGATTGCTACCATCGATGTTAGCTACCCAGCATCCGTTTCCGCAAACGTAATAGCAGATTTTTGTTCCGTCAGGAGATATAGAAGGCCAGATGTAGCTTTCGTTTTGTCCGTTAGGTGCGAGTGTTGTGGTTAATCCGTTGCGTGTGAGCACGATGAGGCGGTCTTGGATGGTAACCGATGCGAGATTGTCGGAAGCCACCATACGTTTCATGTTGACTTGTGCGCGCGCTACGGTGTTCGTTTTAGCAGTAGCGAGATTTTTGCGAATGATGTTGTGTTTGCGCATCTTGTTCGCTGTGAGTTTGGTCTCTCGGTACACGAGTTCTTGTCCGTTTTTGCTGATTTGGACATTGTACCCAGCACCATCAGCCGTAGAGATGGTGGTTGTTTGTTTTGTGGCTACGTCAAAGCGTTGTAAGCCTTGGTTCGCGCCATTAGTGAGTAGGATGTAAGAGCCGTCAGGGCTTACGCCTGCCACTTTTGCATCTACGTTGTGAGGGGTGTCCAACTTTTTGACGTTGGTAACCTCAAACACTTGCGCTGCTACCATCATTGGGATAACCAGCGCCAAAGAAAGAAAAATTTTCTTCATACGAAATGTTTTTAATGGTTGATTTATAATGGTTGTTGTTTTATTTTGTTTTACGTATGTGGTTCATTTCGTTTGCGAAATAGGCTAAAGCGAAAAATGGCTAAAGCTATTGCTCTACGATTGGAGTTTTTTTACGTCTTTCTGCAATTTGACTGCAAAGGTACAACAAAATTTGCAGATGTGCAAGAAAATAACGATTTTTTTCGCTATTTTCGGGATAATGGACGCTCGCTTGGTGGGCTATGGGACGGCATTCCGCCTATTGTGTATGAGACGCTGCGCTATGAGGCTGCTGGTTGCTTCGGTGAAGGTGGCTGAATGTTACGTTTATCCTACGTATATCCTACGTATATGTTACGTATATCCTACGTATATCCTACGTATATGTTACGTGATAGAAACGTAATAGGTAAGGGAGTTGAGAGAGGAGAGAATTAGGACACGCGAGACGGGGTGCCGTTGAGAGCCTCCTGACTTCTTCATAAGGGGGAAAGGAGATCCTAGGTGAAAGATGAAAGCTGAAAGGTGAAGGGGGAAAGGAAAGAAAAAAAGAGAAAAAATACAGAAGTGTTGCATATGTGCGAAATATTTACTACCTTTGTGGCGGAAATGGCATTTTTGGTGCGAATAGTGGCTACGCGAATAGTGGCTGCGGAATAGTGGTCTTCGATGAAAATTACGTAAAACCACATTTTGTGAGCAAAGCGAAGCCAAGAACGCGAAGCCATCAACGTGAGCAAAGCGAACTAAAAAATGTATATAGCGATTTCGGGAAATATTGGTGCAGGGAAAACAACATTGACAAAGATGTTGGCGAAGTACTATGGCTGGGAACCAAGATTCGAGTCGGTGAGTTTTAATCCGTATTTGGAAGATTATTACACCGACATCGAACGTTGGTCGTTTGCCGTAGAGACATATTTCTTGAAGGAGCGTTTCAAAGATATGCTTCGCATCAACGAGGTGGGACATACCATAGTACAAGATAGAAGTATATTTGAAGGAGTGTACGTGTTTGTAACCAATAACTATATGCGGGGCGACTTGTCCGAGCGTGATTATCAGACGTATATGGAGTTGTTTGAGCATATGAAGCGGATGATGAAGTTGCCCGATTTGATGATTTATCTGCGCAAATCAGTGCCTTCGCTCATCGCACAAATACAAAAACGTGGACGCGATTATGAAAAGACAATGCAGATAGATTATTTGCGCGATTTGAACGAACGATACGAGGATTTTATCTTCAAACAATACGAAGGCAGAGTGCTGGTGATAGAGAGCGATGGGATGGATTTTGAGGGGAATGCAGAGGATTTTAGGAAGGTAATCAATAGGATAGATGCGGAGCTGTTTGGGCTTTTTAGTGCCGAAAACTTTTAGTTTTGGCGCAAAGCCGTTGTATGTCCTTTGGACGTTATATGCCTTCGGCGTTGTTATGTTGTATGTGCCGTTGGCACGTTGTTGGTTAGAATAACGCGAAGCAGCAAACCAGAACAACGCGGCATAGCCGCAAAGAACGCTTGCAGAGCAAGCTAATAACATTAACGAAGTTAATTTTGAGATTATGCATATAGCAGTAGCAGGAAATATTGGTTGCGGCAAGACGACGCTGACCAACATGCTCGCCAAACATTATGGTTGGGAGCCACGTTTTGAGAGTGTGGAGTTTAATCCTTACTTGGAAGATTTTTATGCGGACATGGGCCGCTGGTCGTTTAACTTGCAAGTCTATTTCTTGAACAAACGCTTCAAGGATGTGGTGGATATTTCGAAAGAAGATAAATATATCATCCAAGACCGCACTATCTACGAAGATGCACGTATCTTTGCGCCCAACTTGCACCGTCAAGGGTATATGTCGGACCGCGACTTCGATAACTACCGCGATCTCTTCGACCTGATGATGTCGCTCGTGAAGATGCCTGACCTAATGATTTATATCCGCTCAACTATTCCTAACTTGGTGGCACAGATTCAGAAACGCGGTCGTGCTTACGAAGCAAGTATGCGTATTGACTATTTGCAGGGATTGAATGAACTCTACGAGAACTGGATTGCTGATTACAAGGGCAAACTACTGATTATAGATGGTGATACGATTAAGTTCGGCGATAATCCAGAAGACTTCCGCCATGTTACCGACCGCATTGATGCGGAACTCTTTGGCTTGTTCCCATTTGAGAAAACGGAAGAAAGAGGAAAAGAGGTGAAGTAGGACGCCTCTTTGGGCTGTAGGACGGCGCAAGCGCCTATTGGACGCCCTGCGGGCTATTGGATATAGGATATTGGGTGATGATTAAGCGTTTTTTGGATCATATAGCGATTGAGAAGCGGTACTCAGAGAGGACTGTAAAAGAGTATGGAGATGACTTGCGAGCGTGGTGCGCGTTCTTAGGGTGGGAGATTGAGGATTTTGACCCAAAACAATTAGATGCAGAGGATGTGAAGGCGTGGATGCTGCAGATGTTAGAAGACGGGCAGTCGCCACGGAGCGTAAAACGCAGACTATCAGCAGTTAAGAGTTTGTATCGGTTCTTGCTTAGTCTGGGGCTAGTGAAAGTGAATATCACGCGAACGGTGATTGTGCCGAAAGCAGATAAACCCTTGCCGATATTTTTCCGCGAGAGCGAGATGGAAGCGTTTAAGCAACAGAACAAAGTGCCGAGTTACGATGAGGGGATGGACAAGGAAGAGTGGCTGGAAGTGATGCGAGATTATCTGCTGGTGGAGATGTTGTACCAAACGGGCATGCGACGAGCAGAATTGGCAGCATTGGAAGATGAGGATGTGGACGTGCAGGGACGGCAAATAAGGGTGTTTGGAAAGCGAAGAAAAGAGCGAATCGTGCCAATAGGTGAGCAATTGGCGCAAGAAATAGAGGAGTATTTGGTGGCAAAGAGAGAAATTGTAGTGGGAAGTGAAGTGTTTGGCACGTTTCTTGTACGAAAAAAGAAAAACGGCGAATGGGTAGCATTGGGCGTTGCAGGCGTATATAATATAGTACGCGCGCGTATGGGAGAGGTGAGCACGCTGAAGAAACATTCACCACACGTATTGAGACATACGTTCGCCACGACAATGCTCAATAACGGAGCTGATATACGCTCAATACAAACGCTGCTGGGACATTCAAGTTTGGAAGCAACGCAAGTATATACCCATACGACTTTCGAACAGATGAAAGAGGTCTATGAGACGGCGCATCCGCGCTCGTTGACTCGGGAGCCCAAAGTCGGGAATCAAGACGAATAGCCAAGTGTAAGCTTGGTAACAATAATAACTTAACCAATAAAAAAAAGGAGGACTTATGAAACTGAACGTGAAAGCTGTGAACTTTGAGATTGCAGATCGTCTCGCAAAACACATTGAGAAGAAGACTAAACGTTATGAAAAATTGCTTCCAGAGTCCGCAGAGATGGAGATTCAACTGACGGTTGTGAAGCCCGAAACGAATCTTAATAAGGAAACGCACGTGCGCGTAGTGGGTTTTGGCGCAGAGTTATTTGCCCAAAAAGTATGTGATACTTTTGAAGAGGGAATAGATGATTGCCTAGAAGCTATTGAGAAACAATTGGAAAAACGCAAAGATAAGTAAAAAATAGTTTGCATTTGTATGTGTGAGGGGCGAAAAAGCCCCTCTTTTTATGAAAAAATACAGAAAAAATGCATTTTTTTTGGAAAATATTTTGTCAGTTAAAAAAAATGTAGTACCTTTGCACCGCTTTTCGGCCGACGTGTAAAAAGGCGTGGCAAAAAGTACATAAGACCCGCCTCTTTAGCTCAGTTGGCCAGAGCACGTGATTTGTAATCTCGGGGTCGTTGGTTCGAATCCGACAAGAGGCTCCAAAACGAACATTGAAATAAATATTGGGAGTATTCCAGAGCGGCCAAATGGGGCAGACTGTAAATCTGCTGGTTTTCACCTTCGGTGGTTCGAATCCATCTGCTCCCCCAAAAAAAGTAACCGTCGCGGAAGTCGTGGTTAATTCGCGGAAATAGCTCAGTCGATAGAGCACTAGCCTTCCAAGCTGGGGGTCGCGGGTTTGAGCCCCGTTTTCCGCTCAATTTTTATTTATACACTCGTATATTCGAGTAGTGGCGAACGTGGTTCGTGTTGCTGATGTAGCTCAGTGGTAGAGCGCATCCTTGGTAAGGATGAGGTCGCGGGTTCAACTCCCGCCATTAGCTCAAAAAATACCGTGAGGTACTTCCGCTATATGGGAGTATTGCGGTGTGTAAAGAAAGTAAGTAAAAATACATTAGTATTAACGTTAATAACTAAAAAAATTATTCTAGAATTATGGCAAAAGAAAAATTTGACCGTTCGAAACCACACGTGAACATTGGTACAATTGGTCACGTTGATCACGGTAAAACTACTTTGACCGCTGCTATTACCACTGTATTGGCTGCTAAAGGTCTTTCTGAGCTTCGTTCATTCGACTCTATCGACAATGCTCCAGAGGAGAAAGAGCGTGGTATTACTATCAACACTGCACACGTTGAGTATCAAACCGCTAACCGTCACTACGCTCACGTTGACTGCCCTGGTCACGCTGACTACGTAAAGAACATGGTTACTGGTGCTGCTCAAATGGACGGCGCAATCATCGTAGTAGCTGCTACTGATGGTCCTATGCCTCAAACACGTGAGCACATCCTTTTGGCTCGTCAGGTAAACGTTCCTTCATTGGTTGTATTTATGAACAAGTGCGACCTTGTTGATGACGCTGAGATGTTGGATCTCGTTGAGATGGAGATGCGTGAGCTTCTTTCATTCTATGAGTTCGACGGCGACAATACTCCTATTATCCGTGGTTCTGCTCTTGGTGCGTTGAACGCAGTTCCAGAGTGGGAGGAAAAGGTTATGGAGTTGATGGAAGCTTGCGACACATGGATTCAATTGCCTCCACGTGCTGTTGACAAACCATTCTTGATGCCAGTTGAGGACGTATTCTCAATTACTGGTCGTGGTACTGTAGCAACAGGTCGTATCGAGACAGGTATCGTTAAGGTTGGTGATGAGGTCCAATTGATCGGTCTTGGTGCCGAGGGCAAGAAGTCAGTTGTAACAGGTGTTGAGATGTTCCGTAAGTTGCTCGACCAAGGTGAGGCTGGTGATAACGTAGGTTTGTTGCTCCGTGGTATCGACAAAGACGAGGTACGTCGTGGTATGGTAATCACCCACCCAGGTGTAGTTAAACCATATAGCGAGTTCAAGGCTTCTGTTTATATCTTGAAGAAAGAGGAAGGTGGTCGTCACACTCCATTCCACAACCACTATCGTCCACAATTCTACATCCGTACAATGGACGTAACTGGCGAGATTACTTTGCCAGAGGGAACAGAGATGGTAATGCCAGGTGACAACTTGGAAATCACTGTTAAGTTGATTTACCCAGTTGCTTGCTCTGAGGGTCTTCGTTTCGCTATCCGCGAGGGTGGTCGTACCGTAGGTTCTGGTCAGATTACCAAATTGATTGACTAATTATTTAGGTCAATGATAAATGATTGCCGAGGTTTCGGCTTCGGCAATCAATATACGGAAGTCTTCTAATGGTAAGAAAGCGGTCTCCAAAACCGTCAATGTGGGTTCGATTCCTGCCTTCCGTGCTTGTTACAAGACATAGCTTCCGTCTGACTTCAGCAGTAGCTGAGGCCAGATGTTTGGCGCAAAAATAAGTACTAATAGAAAATAACTACTAATATGAAGTTTGTAGAAAACCTAAAAGAGTCTTACACGGAGTTGGTTCACAAGGTGAGCTGGCCTACGGGTAAGGAGTTGTCCAAGAGTGCAGTGCTAGTGTTGATTGCTTCCATAATACTGGCGCTCATTGTATGGCTCATGGATTTTTGCTTTGAGTCAATCATGACCTTTGTTTACGGCTTGTTCTAATCTATTAAAAGAGTGAAGGATATGGCTGAGAACAATTACAAGTGGTATGTGCTCCGCGCGATTAGTGGAAAGGAAAACAAGGTGAAAGAGTATATCGAAGGTGCCTTGGTTACTAGTACGCTTTTCAAGGAGTATGTGTCGCAAGTCTTGATTCCTACAGAGAAGGTGGTAGCATTGCGTGGAAACAAGCGCGTTGTGAAAGAGCGTAATATGCTTCCAGGTTATGTGTTGGTTGAGTGTAACTTGACTGATGAATGCTATCCGCTATTGCGTAACATCCCTAATGTGTTGGGCTTTTTGAGTGACGGTAAGTCGACAGTTAAGCCTAAACCCGTGACACAAGCCGAAATCAATCGATTGGTAGGCAATGTGGACGAGGCTGCTATTGAGGCGGTATTGGATGAGACGTACTTGGTGGGAGAGCGCGTAAAGGTTACCGATGGTCCTTTCAATGGTTTTGAAGGTGTGATTAACGAGGTTAGCCAAGAGAAGCGCAAACTCAAGGTGGTTGTAACAATCTTCGATCGTCAGACTCCATTGGAGTTGGGATATGATCAAGTAGCAAAGGAGTAGGAGGCACTGTTACGGGCCGTTGTACTACTCGATAGTTTCTAATCAATAAAACTATTAACACAGTAAAACAAATTTAAATTATGGCTAAAGAAATTGCTGGATTTATTAAGCTCCAAATCAAGGGTGGCGCAGCTAATCCATCACCTCCAGTAGGTCCTGCTTTGGGTTCTAAGGGTGTGAACATTATGGAGTTTTGTAAACAATTCAATGCCAGAACGCAGGAAAAGGCAGGTAAGGTATTGCCTGTTGTAATTACTGTTTACGCTGACAAAACATTCGACTTTGTTGTAAAGACTCCTCCTGTAGCAGTACAGTTGTTGGAGGCTGCTAAGGTAAAGAGTGGTTCAAACCAACCTAACCGTAATAAAGTGGCTACCATCACAGAGGAGCAAGTGGTTGCGATTGCAACTGACAAGATGGTCGATTTGAACTGCTTTACCGTAGAAAGCGCCGTTAAGATGGTGAAAGGTACAGCACGTAGTATGGGTATTACCGTTAAATAATTAAACTTCAATCACTATTATGGCAAAATTGACAAAAAATCAAAAGCTTGCTGCTGAGAAGATTGAAGCAGGTAAGCTCTACACAGTAGCAGAGGCTGCTGCGCTCGTAAAAGAAATTACGACTACGAAGTTCGATGCAAGCGTAGATATCGATGTACGTCTTGGTGTGGATCCACGAAAAGCAAACCAAATGGTTCGTGGCGTGGTAAGTTTGCCAAACGGTACAGGTAAAGAAGTTCGCGTTCTTGCATTGTGTACTCCCGACCAAGAAGCAGCTGCTAAAGAGGCAGGTGCGGATTATGTAGGTTTGGATGAGTATATCGAGAAGATCAAAGGCGGTTGGACAGACATTGACGTAATCATCACTCAACCTCAAATCATGGGTAAGATTGGTGCTCTGGGTCGTGTGCTTGGTCCTCGCGGTCTGATGCCTAACCCAAAATCAGGTACAGTAACCATGGATGTTGCTAAGGCTGTGAAAGAGGTTAAACAAGGTAAGATTGACTTCAAGGTGGATAAATTTGGTATTGTACACACCTCAATTGGTAAGGTAAGCTTTACTCCAGAGGCAATTGCACAAAATGCTAACGAGTTTATCCAAACTCTCATCAAGTTGAAACCTGCAGTAAGCAAAGGTACTTATATCAAGAGTATTTATCTTTCCAGTACAATGAGTCAAGGTATTAAGGTTGACCCAAAATCAGCTGAGTAATTAAATTTAATTATTTAAGAGAATTATGAAGAAGGAAGATAAAACCGCGATTATTGCCCTCCTAGGTGAGCAACTCGAGCAATACTCTCATTTCTATATCACCAATATCGAAGGTTTGAATGCTGAGAAGACTAGCGCATTGCGTCGCGAGTGCTTTAAGCAAGACGTTAAATTGTTGGTGGCAAAGAATAGTTTGCTTCAAAAAGCTCTCGAGGCAAAGGGTATCGACGAGGCAATCTTTGCTGCGTTGAAAGGTAATACAGCTTTGATGCTCTCTAATACAGGTAACGCTCCTGCAAAATTGATCAAGGAGTTTACCAAGAAAGAGAAGAATAAAGAAGAGGCTAAACCACAATTGAAAGCAGCTTATGTGGAAGAAACTGTTTACGTAGGTGCACAAAACTTGGATTTCCTCTCTACCATCAAGTCAAAGAACGAGCTCATTGCAGACTTGGTTGCATTGCTCCAATCTCCTGCAAAGAACGTTGTTTCTGCACTCCAATCAGGAGGTACAACCATCCACGGCGTGTTGAAAACGCTGGGTGAACGTGCTGAGTAATCAGCAAACCAAACTAATTAACATTAAAAAAATAACATTTTAAAATTATACAACAATGGCAGATTTGAAAGCTTTTGCTGAACAATTAGTAAACCTTACAGTTAAGGAAGTTAATGAACTCGCTCAAATTTTGAAAGAGGAGTATGGTATTGAACCAGCAGCTGCTGCAGTAGCAGTAGCAGCACCTGCAGCAGGTGGCGACGCTCCTGCAGCAGAGGAGAAAACATCTTTTGATGTAGTATTGAAATCAGCTGGTGCTAACAAGCTCCAAGTGGTTAAGGCTGTTAAAGAGCAAACCGGTCTTGGTTTGAAGGAAGCTAAGGACATCGTTGATGCAGCTCCTGCAAACGTTAAGGAAGGTGTTGACAAAGCTACTGCTGAGGCTCTCAAGAAAGCTCTTGAGGAGGTTGGTGCTGAGGTTGAACTCAAGTAATAATACCTGCTTAATAGTGCTAGGTTTAGACCCTTTTTTGGGGTCTAAACCTTTTTCTCTGAATAGTGTATAATGTTGAAAAAATGTTAAACTCTGGTAATTTTTTCGCGGTATTGATTAAAATAATATAAAAATAATGCCATTTATTTAGATTTAAATAGTTTATTATCAGATAGTTATAACATTCAAAACATATTAAAACCATAAAATTATATGGCAAAACAAAAACAAGACCAGCGAATCAATTTTTCGGCAATGCAAAAGCAGATGCCCTATCCTGATTTTCTGGAAATTCAATTGAAGTCCTTCCATGATTTCTTCCAAATGGATTCTACTCCTGAGGTGCGTCATACAGAAGGTTTGTTTAAGGTTTTCTCGGAGAACTTCCCTATTCAAGACACACGTAACAACTTTACGTTGGAGTTTTTGGATTATCACATTGATCCCCCTCGTTATTCGATTGAGGAATGCTTGCTCCGTGGATTGACCTATAGTGTGCCTTTGAAGGCAAAGTTGTTCTTGACATGTACAGATCCTGATCACGAGGATTTTGAGCCAGTAATGCAGGAGGTGTTCTTGGGCAATATCCCGTATATGACTCCTAAGGGTACATTCGTGATTAACGGTGCGGAACGTGTGATTGTCAGCCAATTGCACCGTTCTCCAGGTGTGTTCTTTGGTACATCGATGCACTCTAATGGTACAAAGTTATATTCTGCTCGTATTATTCCATTCCGTGGTTCTTGGATTGAGTTTGCGACAGATATCAACCGTGTAATGTATGCTTACATTGATCGTAAGAAGAAATTACCTGTGACCACATTGTTGCGTGCTATCGGTTTCGAGAGCGATAAGGATATTTTGGATTGTTTCGGTTTGGCAGAAGAGTTGAAATGCACCAAGGAGAACTTGGAGGCAGTAGTTGGTCGTACCCTGGCAGGTAACGTTTTGAAGGCATGGACTGAGGATTTTGTGGATGAGGATACTGGTGAGGTGGTTACTATCGAGCGTAACGAGGTGATTATTGAGCGTGAGACTGTCTTGACTGAGGCATTGTGCGAAGAGATTCTTGAGTCACGTACCAAGACAATCTTGCTTCACAAAGAAGAAACGAATGAGTCAGATTACTCTATCATCTTCAATACCTTGCAAAAAGACCCTTCTCACTCAGAAAAAGAGGCAGTGTTGTACATTTATCGTCAGTTGCGTAATGCAGAGCCTGCTGATGATGCTACAGCTCGTGAGGTGATTCAAAACTTGTTCTTCTCAGAAAAGCGTTATGATTTGGGTGAGGTAGGACGTTACCGTATCAATCGCAAGTTGAATATGGAAATTCCTATGGAGACTCGTACCTTGACCAAGGAGGATATGATTGAGATTATCAAGTACTTGGTTCAACTCATCAACTCCAATGCAGAGGTGGATGATATTGACCACTTGAGTAACCGTCGTGTACGTACTGTGGGCGAACAATTGTACAACCAATTTGGTATTGGTTTAGCTCGTATGGCTCGTACTATTCGTGAGCGTATGAACGTGCGTGACACCGAAGTGTTTACTCCAACTGACTTGATCAATGCTAAGGCTATCTCTAGCGTTATCAACTCCTATTTTGGTACCAACGCGTTGTCTCAATTTATGGACCAACAAAACCCATTGGCTGAGATTACTCACAAGCGTCGTATGTCAGCGCTTGGTCCTGGTGGACTTAGCCGTGACCGTGCGGGTTTCGAGGTTCGTGACGTGCACTATACTCACTATGGTCGTTTGTGTCCAATTGAAACTCCTGAAGGTCCAAACATCGGTTTGATTTCTTCACTTTGTATTTATGCTAAGATCAATAATCTCGGTTTCATTGAGACCCCCTATCGTAAGGTAGAGAATGGTCAAGTGAATTTGAATAACGAGGATGTTGCATACTATACTGCAGAAGATGAAGAGAGTGCAATCGTAGCACAAGGTAATGCACCATTGGATAAGAATGGTAAGTTTATCCGCACGAAGGTAAAATCTCGTTTTGAGGCAGATTTCCCAGTAGTAGCTCCTTCCGAGGTGAACTTGATGGACGTATCTCCATCGCAGATTGCTTCTATTGCAGCTTCTTTGATTCCATTCTTAGAGCACGATGATGCTAACCGTGCGTTGATGGGATCGAACATGATGCGTCAGGCAGTTCCATTGCTGCGCAACGAGGCACCTATCGTAGGTACGGGTATTGAAGGTCAGTTGATCCAAGACTCTCGTACACAAATTGTGGCAGAGGGCAATGGTGTAGTAATTTATGTAGATGCTGACAAGATTGTTATCAACTACGCTCGTAATAAAGAGGAAGAATTCATCTCATTTGAGTCTTCAGAGAAAGAATACAAATTACCTAAGTTCCAACGTACAAACCAAAATACTACTATCGACCTCCGTCCTATTGTTCGCAAAGGTGATAAGGTGGTTGAAGGACAAATCCTTACCGAGGGTTATGCAACTGAGAAAGGTGAGTTGGCACTTGGTAAGAACTTGAAGGTAGCATATATTCCTTGGAAGGGTTACAACTACGAGGATGCTATTGTGTTGAGCGAGCGCATAGTACGTGAGGATATGTTTACTTCTGTTCACGTGGTAGAGCAACTATTGGAAGTGCGTGAGACCAAGCGTGGTATGGAAGAGTTTACCGCGGATATTCCAAACGTGAGCGAGGAGGCGACCAAGGATTTGGATGAGAACGGTATTATTCGTATCGGTGCTCACATCAATCCTGGTGATATCATTGTGGGTAAAATCACTCCTAAGGGCGAGTCAGATCCTTCTCCAGAAGAGAAACTCTTGAAGGCTATCTTTGGTGATAAAGCAGGTGATGTGAAGGATGCTTCACTGAAAGCTACTCCATCATTGAGTGGTGTGGTTATTGGTAAGAACCTCTATAAGAAAGCTATCAAGGATCGCAAGCAAAAGCTTGAAGATCGTGAAACAATGGCTAAATTAGATGCTCAGTTCCAAACTAATGCTGCTAAACTGAAGACTCAATTGGTGGATAAGTTGGTAGTTCTGCTTAAGAAACATGAGTCAGCTGGTGTGAAGGACTATGTGAACGCTACTATTATTGAGAAAGGGTTGGCATTTACTGCTGAACGCTTGCAAAACATTGACTACATGTCAGTGATGTTGGCTTCTTGGACAGAGGATGAACACACCAATAATCTCGTTTGTCGTTGTATCATGAACTATATCGCTAAGCACAAAGAGATGGATGCTCAGCTCAAACGCGAGAAGTTCAATCTCACCATTGGCGATGAGTTGCCAAATGGTATTATTGAGATGGCTAAGGTATACATCGCTAAACGTCGTAAGATTCGCGTAGGTGATAAGATGGCAGGTCGTCACGGTAACAAGGGTATTGTTTCCAAAATCGTGCGCGTAGAGGATATGCCATTCTTGGCGGATGGTACCCCTGTGGATATCGTATTGAACCCACTGGGTGTGCCTTCTCGTATGAACATCGGTCAGATCTTCGAAGCAGTGCTTGGCTGGGCTGGTCATGAGTTGGGCGTTAAGTTTGCTACTCCTATTTTCGATGGCTGTACTTTGGATTCGCTCAACGAATGGACTGATAAGGCAGGTCTCCCACGTGCAGGTAAGACACAATTGTACGATGGTGGTACTGGCGAGGCATTCGACCAAATGGCAACCGTAGGTGTGACCTACTTTATGAAACTGGGTCACATGGTTGATGATAAGATGCACGCTCGTTCTATCGGTCCTTACAGTTTGATTACTCAACAACCATTGGGTGGTAAAGCTCAGTTCGGTGGTCAACGTTTTGGTGAGATGGAGGTTTGGGCACTTGAGGCACACGGTGCTGCTCATATCCTGCAAGAGATCCTCACAGTTAAGTCAGACGACGTAACAGGTCGTGCACGTACATACGAGGCAATCGTTAAGGGTGAAGCAATGCCTACACCAGGTTTGCCAGAGTCACTCAACGTATTGTTGCACGAGTTGCAAGGTCTCGCTCTCTCAATCACAATGGAATAAAATTCAAGAATTATGGCTTTTAAACAAGATAATAAGAAAAACGGTTTCTCCCGCATCTCCATCGGACTCGCTTCTCCAGATGAGATTATGCGCCTTAGTTCGGGAGAGATTCTCAAACCTGAGACCATCAACTATCGTACCTACAAACCTGAGCGTGATGGTTTGTTCTGCGAGCGCATCTTCGGTCCTACCAAGGACTATGAGTGTCATTGCGGTAAGTACAAACGTATCCGTTACAAAGGTATTGTCTGCGAGCGTTGCGGTGTAGAGGTAACAGAGAAAAAAGTGCGCCGTGAGCGTATGGGACACATCAAATTGGTGGTTCCTGTTACACATATATGGTACCTTCGTTCATTGCCATCTAAGATGGCGGCTTTGTTGGGGGTACCTTCTAAAAAATTGGACTCAATAGTCTACTATGAGAAGTACATCGTGTTGCGTGCAGGTGTTTTGGAGGGGCAAATGATTGGTCCAAAAGGTCAAGAAGAAGTTGTACAAGATAAGATGCTCCTCGACGAGGATCAATACATGGAGTTGATGGGTCGTCTTCCACAAGACAACCAACTCCTCGATGATACCGATCCTGATAAGTTCATCGCTAAGATGGGTGCTGAAGCTATTGAAGAGTTGCTGATGGGTCTTGACCTCGACGCGCTCAGCTTCGAGCTTCGCGACCGTGCTAATAGCGACTCTTCTATGCAACGCAAAGCTGAAGCTTTGAAGCGCTTGCAAGTGGTAGAGAACTTCCGCGCTAGCAAGGGTAAGAACCGTCCTGAATGGATGGTATTGCGTGTCATCCCTGTGACTCCTCCTGAGTTGCGTCCGCTCGTTCCACTGGATGGTGGTCGCTTCGCAACTTCTGACCTCAACGACCTCTATCGTCGCGTAATCATTCGTAACAACCGTCTGAAACGCCTCGTAGAGATCAAGGCACCAGATGTGATCTTGCGCAACGAGAAACGTATGCTCCAAGAGGCAGTGGATTCACTCTTCGATAACAGCAAGAAGACTACCGCTATCAAATCTGACGCTAACCGTCCTTTGAAATCACTCTCTGACTCGCTCAAGGGTAAACAAGGTCGTTTCCGTCAGAACTTGCTCGGTAAACGTGTGGACTACTCTGCTCGTTCGGTAATCGTTGTAGGTCCAGAGTTGAAGATGCACGAGTGCGGTTTGCCAAAAGATATGGCTGCTGAGCTCTACAAACCATTCATCATCCGCAAACTCATCGAGCGCGGCATCGTGAAGACAGTTAAGTCTGCTAAGAAGATCATCGATCGCAAAGAGCCAGTCGTATTCGATATCCTCGAAAACGTAATGAAAGGTCACCCAGTGCTCCTCAACCGTGCTCCTACCTTGCACCGTCATGGTATCTTGGCTTTCCAACCACGTATGATCGAGGGTAAGGCCATCCAATTGCACCCACTGGCTTGTGCCGGCTTCAACGCCGACTTCGACGGTGACCAAATGGCTGTGCACTTGCCACTGAGCAACGAGGCAATCCTTGAGGCACAACTCCTCATGCTTGGTTCACACAACATCCTTGACCCTGCTAACGGTAACCCAATTACCGTACCTTCTCAGGATATGATTCTCGGTCTTTACTATATTTCTAAACCACGCACGGGCGTGAAGGGTGAAGGCCTCACATTCTATTCTCCTGAGGAGTGCGAGATCGCGCTCAACGAAGGCAAGGTGGATATCCACGCGAACGTGAAAGTGCGTATCTTGGACAAACGTACCAACACTACTTCATTGGTAGAGACTACTCCTGGTCGTGTGCTCGTTAACCACTTCGTACCAGAAGAGGTTGGGTATCAAAACGTTACTCTCGGCAAGAAAGCCGTTAAGAATATCATTACTGATGTCATCAAGACTTGTGGTGTAGCTCGTACCGCTCTCTTCTTGGACAACATCAAGGACCTCGGTTACAAGATGGCGTTTAAGGGTGGTCTTAGCTTCAACCTCAACGATATCCTTATTCCAGAGGAGAAGAACGAGTTCGTTGCTAAGGGTAACCAAACCGTAGAAGAGGTGACCGAACTCTATATGGAAGGTCTCATGACCGACAACGAGCGTTATAACAAGGTCGTTGCTGCTTGGGGTGAGGTTGATGCACAAGTGACCAAAGTCCTCATGCAACACATGAAAGAGGCCGACCAAGGTTTCAACTCTGTGTACATGATGATGGATTCTGGTGCCCGTGGTTCACAACAACAGATTAAACAGCTCGCTGGTATGCGTGGTCTGATGGCGAAACCACAAAAGGCAGGTGTAGCTGATAGCCGCCAAACAATTGAGAACCCTATTCTCTCTAACTTTAAGGAGGGTCTGAGCGTGCTTGAGTACTTTATCTCTACCCACGGTGCGCGTAAGGGTCTTGCCGATACCGCGTTGAAGACTGCCGATGCTGGTTACCTCACTCGTCGTCTTGTGGACGTTTCTCACGACGTCATCATCAACGAGGAGGACTGCGGTACATTGCGTGGTTTGACCGCTCGTGCGGTGAAGCAAAACGACGTGGTTGTGGCTTCATTGACCCAACGTATCTTGGGTCGTGTCAGTGTTCACGATATCTATGACCTCGAGGGCAACCTCATCGTGGCTTCTGGCGAAGAGATTCGCGAGGCAGCATGCGAAGCTATCGAAGCTGCTGGTATCGAGGCAGTTGAGATTCGTTCTGTACTCACTTGCGAGGCCAAACATGGTGTCTGCGCGAAGTGTTACGGCCGCAACCTTGCTACCCGTAAGATGGTGCAGAAGGGTGAAGCTGTCGGCGTGATTGCTGCTCAAGCTATTGGTGAGCCAGGTACACAGTTGACATTGCGTACCTTCCACTCTGGTGGTGTCGCTGGTAATGCAGCTACTCAAAACACCTACGCTATCCCAGCTAATGGTCGCATTGAGATCGACGACCTCCGCACTATCACTACCGAAGCAGGTGAAGTGATTGTTGTCAGCCGTCTGAATGAGATGCGTCTTGTGGACGAGAACACAGGTGTTGTATTGACTACTTTCAATATCCCTTATGCTTCCAAACTCTTCATCACTCCAGGTGAATCTTACGAGAAGGGTACCAAGGTTTGCGAATGGGATCCATATAAGGCAGCGTTGATTATCGAGCAAGCTGGTCGCCTCCAATACGAAGACGTTATTGAGGGTGTAACTGCTAAGACCGAGGTTGACGACCAAACAGGTAAGAAGGAGGTGACTATCACCGAAACTAAGGATAAAACCAAGATGCCATCTGCGCATATCATTGATGCTGAGGGCAATATCTTGCGTACTTACAACCTCCCAGTGAAGGCATTGCTCGTCAACGAGGATGGCGCTGAGGTGAAGGTCGGTGATTCACTCTTCACTCAGACTCGTTCCTTCGGTACTGCAGGCGATATCACGGGTGGTCTTCCACGTGTTACCGAGCTCTTCGAGGCACGTAACCCATCCAACCCAGCTATCGTGGCTGAGATCGATGGTGAGGTGACCTTCGGACGTATCAAACGTGGTAACCGTGAGCTCACCATCACCAGCAAATTGGGTGAAGTGAAGTCTTATCTCATTCCACTGGGTAAGCAAATCCTCGTTCAAGAGGGCGACTATGTTCGCGCAGGTGTGGCTCTCTCTGACGGTGCCATTACTCCTAACGATATCCTTGCTATCCAAGGTCCTACTGCGGTGCAAGACTATATCGTCAACGAGGCACAATCTGTTTACCGTATGCAAGGTGTGGAAATCAACGACAAGCACTTCGAGATTATCGTTCGCCAAATGATGCGTAAGGTAGAGATCCAAGACGCAGGTGATACACGTTATCTTGAGAAGCAAATCGTTGATAAGATTGACTTCCTTGAGGAGAACGACCGTATCTGGGGCAAGAAAGTGGTAACCGACGCAGGTGAGAGCGAGACGCTCAAAGCTGGTCAAATCGTTACCGCACGCCGTCTCCATGATGAGAACTCTTCACTCCGTCGTAAGGATAAGAAACTCGTGGTTGCTCGTGATGCGATGTGTGCTACTGCTAGCCAAGTGCTCCAAGGTATCACTCGCGCTGCTCTGGCTACCAAGTCCTTCATGTCGGCTGCTTCCTTCCAAGAGACTACCAAGGTACTCAACGAAGCGGCTATCCAAGGCAAGGTGGACTACCTCGATGGTATGAAGGAGAACGTTATCTGCGGTAACTTGATTCCTGCAGGTACTGGTCTTCGCGAGTTCCAACACATCAGCGTTCATAATGCTGAGGAGTACGCAGCTATCCAAGCTGCACGTGCAGCAGCGGCAGCTGAGGCACAACTCCGCCAAGAGGAACTCAACGAACTCTAAGAATCTCATAGATTCAATATAAAACAAGAGACTTCCACCATTGGAAGTCTCTTGTTTTTCTTACCTTTTGCCTTTAACCTCTCGCCTATATCCTCCTTTACCTTGTAAATCTTAGGTGATTCTTAGGTGATTCATAGGTTATTTATAGGTGATTCAGCAACGATCACTATAAGATCAGCACCATATACCCTTACTATTAAAATCTTTTAAACATATCAAACATGGCTACTATCACACTCAACAACCCCATTGCCGAAATTCACGGCTCTCTCTGCAAGCGTAGCAACATCGTTAACCGTCACCAAATCTAGTTTCACGTTATATTAAATTTAATGGTCCGCAGTTTAACGCTGCGGATTTTTTTATTTTAGCTTTCATTTTGCATTTCATTTTTTATTCTGACTTTCATTTTAGATTTCTTTTTCATTTCCTGCCCCAAAAACTTGCACAATTAAAAAAAAAACACTAATTTTGAAGCATCTTTCATTTTGTGAAAGAGAAAAGCAGTAATTTTGCACCGTCAAAAATTTAACGCACATGAACAAATCATCATCAATGTACTTATTCGAGTGTTACATTTGGCTTGTGAACACTATCGCAAAAGGTCCTATTACTCTCGCGGCAATTAATGATAAGTGGGCGCGTGCATCCGTGAATGACTACAAGAAAGATTCTATTCCGGAATGCACTTTCCACCGTTGGAAAAACTGTGTGCAACTGCTTTTCGATGTCACCATTGAATGTAATCCTCATGGTGAGTATTACATCGAGGACGGGGAGAACTTGCGTAGTGAGAACTGGCGCAATCGCATGTTCCAACTCTTTGCTATGAATTCTCTAATCAAAGATAGCAAGGAATTACGTGACCGTATCTTATATGAGCGTATTCCTTCAGGAGAGATTTACTTAACTACTGTCGTTGAAGCTATGCGAGACAACTGCGTGCTTGAAATGACCTACCAAGGTTTTGCCAAGAAAGAGCCTTCAACCTTCTTGGTCGAGCCATATTGTATAAAGATGTTCAAGCAACGTTGGTATATGGTGGCGCACGCGCCGGGTAAAGGGAAGACGCTTATCTATTCGCTTGATCGTATTCATGCACTGGAGCCGACCACGCAGCGTTACAAACTTCCGAAAGACTTTGATTCGGAGTTCTATTTCCGCAATCACTATGGAGTGAGTGACATGGATATGCAACCTGTAGAGGTTGAAATTAAGATTGAAGCATATCAAGCCAACTTCTTGCGTACATTGCCACTGCACACATCGCAGATAGAGGTTGAACGGCAAGAACAGTTTTCTATCTTCCGCTACTACATTGCGCCTTCGTTCGACTTTAAGCAGGAGCTATATAAGCATGGTCCAGTTCTGGAGGTGCTGAAGCCACAATGGTTGCGGGAAGAGTTCCGTAAGAATTTAGCGTATCAACTTTCAAAATATCAGGACTGATGGAAGCAACTCTTGAGACCAAAGTTGCAGATATTTTGCAACGTATGGAAAGCTATCAATCGAGCGACCCTACCGAAAAGGAGTTGCGCTCATTTAGCAAGGACTTGTTGGCAGTTCGTCGCGCCTTGGATAAAATGAACGATGACATTAGGAAAGGATATTGGTTCTATAACCAGTATTATGCCCGTTGGTGGGAAGCACACGAAGCCGAAAGGCAGGAACGAATCGAAGAATGGAATGCCTGTCGTCAATTAAATTTGTTTGGTGACTTTTTAAAATAATTGGTATATGGAAACAATTAATCAAAAGTTGAATACTCTTTTCAAGAAGTGGAAAAAGGAACGTCATTATAGCGATGATGTATTTGTAAGTGATGGTCTTGTGTACAAGGAAACTACACGGAAAATTAAATGGGAGGAAGAAATTGCAGGGGCTGAAGAGGATATAGCAGTAGAAAAATTATGGCACGACTCTCCTTTGCGTGTAGCATTTCTTCTTAAAGACACAAATGACAGTGGAAAAGATGATGTCCGCAAGTGGATGGTTTTAGACACACCCGAAAGTGAACAGTCGCGTAATCTTGCCGGAGGTCGCGTTGGTAAAACAGGTTTCCTTCCCAATATAGCAAGAATACTGTATGGTCTACGTTACATTAAGCAATTGAAGGGCAAATACACTGACTTTGAAGACTTTAAGAGCAAATATAAAAGTCAAATAGTAGAAGCATGGAGAAAGACAATTCCATTCGCTTTTGTTGAAACGAAAAAAGTCGCTGGCAAAAAGAAAGTAGACGTGAAAGTAATAAAGGATTTTTTGGACTCAGATGGCTATCTGCTAAAGCAAGAACTAGACTATTTACAACCAAATGTAATAGTTTGTACCTGTGACGATGCACAGTTTGAATTTATTACGCGTGATTATCTTGCAGACGAGCGTATAGAGGATTGTGATAAGGTAGAGTATGCGTACGATGATGCTCCGTTTGTAGATTGTTGCCTTTGGTATTATCGGGCGAGAAACTTAGCAGTAGTAAAATCTTACCACCCCACAAATCGTGGTAAAATTCAATGGACAATTTTCGAACGTGTGATAAGTCCTTTCCGTAAACTATTAGAAAAACATCCAGAGTTTTTTGAAAACTTTTAATAATATAAACTATGGCAGTCAGTAAACTTATTTGGTATGAGGAACCATGGCTGAAGTGCATGGTTTCATTAGACCCATCATCTCCTGGTGTTACCTTTGTTATATATGACGAGAAAGGTAACGAGTTCGAAATCACTGCCCCGCGTTACAGTTTTAATGTGAATCCGGCAGGCAGCTCACAACAGATGCGGGCAGGTAATAAGATTATCCGCGTCGGCAATACCGAAGTCGGATATGTTGGTGACCGCGTGAATAGGATCGGGCGAAACTATCTCCAATACAACGGCCTATTATTGGTAAGGATTGGCACAATAGGTATTACCTATATGAGCACCAATATAGTCCAAATTGGTCGCACCAGACTACAGTATAACGGAAAAAAGGTTGTCCGTGCCGGCAATGCTTCCATTACATACTCCGGAGATACTGCAATGAGAATTGACGGAAATGTAAAATAAATTTCCGCACTATTTTCGGCACGCGAAAAAATTTGCCTTAAAACACCACAAGCGGGAAGCGATTAATCACATCACTTCCCGCTTGTATTTACTTACTCATTCGCTACCCTTGCGCTACCTTTGCGCTAGATTACATGGGATCTACGTCAGGCAGTATAATCGTACCTTTGCACTTCTCTTGCTGTTGTACGAAGAGGATTTGCTCTTTGAGCAATGTCTTGGCGCGAGCTATATTGGCGTTCGTTTCCACGCGCAAGCGTATCTGACGCACCCATAGGTTGCTCACTTTGGTCACAGCAGGGATGATCACTCCTGACACTCGCTCACCAAAACTCTGCTGCAAGCGTTGTTGCAATAGCGTAGCTGCTGCGTCTAGACGTTGTAGGTCTCTATGGCGCAAAGTCAAGCTAATCAGTCTGCTAAAAGGTGGATACTTAAACCACTCACGCTCCATCACTTGTTGCGCATAGAGTGCTTTATAATCATGCGCTTGTAGGTGTGTAAACACCGGATTGCTTACATTAAACGTCTGTATCATCACCTCACCCTGACTGCCCGTTCTACCTGCACGACCACTCACCTGTTCCAACATTTGAAACGCATGCTCGTAGCTCCTAAAGTCAGGTTGGTTCAGTAGCGAATCTGCTTGCAGCACTGCCACCAGACTCACATCATTAAAGTGCAAACCCTTTGTAACCATCTGAGTACCAATCAGTATATCGACTTCATGCTTAGCAAACCGATCAATAATCGTTTGGTAGGCATCTTTCTTTCGGGTTGAATCCAAGTCCATTCGCAGCACGCGTGCCTCAGGGAATAGCCCTTGTATCTCCTCCTCCAGTCGTTCCGTACCAAATCCCTGCGTGCGGTACTCTGTCTTGCATTTTGGGCAATGACTTGGAGCACTGATGCTGTGTCCACAGCAGTGACAAACCAAGGTGCGATTGGCTTTGTGATAGGTCATACTCACATCGCAGTTCGGACACTTAGGCACTTCGCCACAACTTGGGCACTGCAAGAATGGCGCATAACCCCTGCGGTTCTGAAACAATATAACTTGCTTACCCTTAGCCAGTTCCTCGCGTATTCTATCTACCAATGGATCAGCAAAATGCCCATACATCTCTTTGCGATGATACTGACGTTGCAGGTCTATCATCGTGATTGTTGGTAGTTGCAATCCCTGAAAACGCTCCGTCATCTCCACCAAACCATATTTCCCACTCAATGCGTTGTGATAACTCTCAATGGATGGAGTAGCTGTTCCCAGCAGCACTTTCGCACCATACCACTGTGCCATCATAATGGCTGCACTTCGGGCATGATAGCGTGGCGCAGGGTCCTGTTGCTTATAACTTGGCTCATGCTCCTCATCTACAACAATCAATCCCAACTCGCTGAATGGCAGGAAGATAGCCGACCGAGCACCCAATATCACCCTGCCTTTACCCATTACCCCATAGGGCTCTGCCCGTCCAATATCCAGCGTGCCGTGGCACGTATGATATATCTCCACCCTTTCCGCATTGCTAAACTTCGAATGATACACCACCAGTCTATCCCCAAACACGGCTTGCAAACGGTCAGTCAATTGGGTAGTCAAAGCTATCTCTGGCACCAGATACAGTACCTGTTTGCCTTGTTGCAATACTTCCTCAATCAGGTGGATATATACCTCTGTTTTGCCGCTGGAGGTTACGCCATGTAGCAGGGTGACATTTTTTTCTTGCCAACTCTTTCGTATCTCCTCAATTGCTCTACTTTGCTGACTATCAAGGGTATGTGGCTTTTGTGTCTCGCCTTTGTATTGGCGCAAACGTGAGATAGGTCGCTCTTCTTCAAGGAATATTCCCTTGTCAATCAATGTCCGCAGAATAGCACCGCTCACTCCAGTTTGCTCCAGCAGCGAACGCCTCTCCACTTGATAATTTTGTGCCAAACGGAGGAAATCTCGCACCAATTGTTCTTGTTTCTTAGCGCGTTTCAGTTCCCTGAACAACTGATCTTGTGCTTCTTGTGCTAGATAGGCAGGTGCCAATTGTATGTATTGTGTAGTGGCTGCGCTGTAGTTGTCATCAATGATTTCAGAGGGTAGGGCAGCAGCCATCACTTCGCCCAGAGTGCACATGTAATAGCTTGATAACCATTCCCATAACTTTATTTGCTCTGCCGTAACGATTGGCGTCTCATCCACTATTTGCAGCACATCGCGCACTTTCACATTGGCTGGTAACTCCCCTTCGTGCTTGCGATAGATGATACCAATGACACTCTTCTTCCCCAGCGGCACCAGTACCCTACAACCAATCACATCTCTTCCCCCTTGAAGGGGAATTGAGGGGGTCCTATAGGTATAAACATCCGCAATTGCCAACGGCAAAATAATATCGTAAAGTGATTGGTTAGTCATTTGCTGCAAAGGTACGACAAAAAATACACATGTGCAAGTAAACGAACACTTTTTTATAAGAAAATAATATACAATCCTCGAATTGACAATAATTGACAATCTAAATTGACATTAATTATCGTTTATTATCTAATTGTCTTTCACCTAATTTGAATAAGAACCCTATCAATCTCTTGTAAATACCGACAGTCACCCGACGGTGAGCCGACGGTCAACCGACAGTTATCTATAGGATGACCGAAGGATTACCATAGGAACACTGTCTCATCTCCAATAGGCGGAACGCCGTCCCATAGCCCTCATGGGCGTCCTATATCCAGAAAATAGCGATTTTTTCGCTATTTTCTTGCACATCCGCAAATTTTGTAGTACCTTTGCAACCTGTAAAGCCGAACAATCGGTTTGCAGACATATTAACATAGCATTACTATTATTTCGCGTTCAAGAAAAAAGCCTGAGAAACTGATTTCTTATAAGTCGGAATAAAAGCGTTGTTGGGATTCCAGACAACTCTATTCAACCACGTTATACTTATACAGATAAGTATGAGTTTACTTGTGGTTGGATAGGGTTTCTTCTCAGGCTTCCCTTGAACGCGAAGGTAGACTCATACCTTTTTTATTTCACTTAACGGATTGATAGTAAGCATTATTACTATCAATTATGTTTCAAAGAATCAAATCCTATTTATCTAAAGGTAACCGCGCTCAATGGTGCGTATTTATTGCATTTGCATTAGTTATATTTATCAAATGCATTCTATTTCATTGGTTTTGTTTCCATTCCGTATTAATTTCTTCTCTATGGAGAAATCCATTCGAATTCTTTAGATTTTGGGGAGGGAAAATTGTTCCTGCATTATTCTTAGGCTCGTTTGTTTTTTCAACAAGACAATATTGGTGGACAGTTATTGTAAATCTCATCTGTGATATATGGCTTATTGCTAATCTTTTTTATTATAAAGCAAATACATTGTTCTTATCTCTTGAAACAATGAAGATGGCAGACAATCTAAATGGCTTTTGGGATTCATTATATACATATATGGGATGGGATATAATAGTGTTTATTCTTATTACAATCCTCTATGCAGTTTTATATTTTACATTCATAAAAGTAAAGAATGAGGTTAGCATTATAAAATGTATAAGCTTAGTTGTACTATCACTGATTTTCAGCGTGTTTAATAATTATTGCTATGCCAAAGTTATGCATGGTTGGAATAATGAGAATGAAGCGGTTGCGCAAGTCCATTCACAAATGCTTTCTTCGGAGAGATTTCATTACTATTTTCCATTTGGACATGCATATTATTATTCAAAAATAGAAAAATGTACGGATTATGACGTGTGGACACGATTTTACATTAAAGATTATTCTATTTTAAGTTATTTGCCTGCAACATGTATTTTTAATGCAATAAGGCCTGCAGGTGAGGTAATAACTTTGTCTACGGATGAAATTGCCGAATTTACCCCATTCTTTAATCCGTTTGCAACAAAAACTGTTCCTAAAACAAATTTGATATTTATCTTGTTCGAAAGTTTAGAAGCATGGCCTATTGGAAGTGTATGTGGGTATAATTTTATGCCAAATATTGAGAAGTTGGTACATAATAAACATGTGTTGTATTGTGATAAATTAAAATCTCAAACGAGACATGGTAATTCTGCTGATGGACAAATGATTGCAGCAACAGGAGTATTACCAATCGCAAATGGTGCTACTTGTAGATTGTATGCGGATAACCGTTTTCCTAGTTTTGCAGATTGTTATTCAGAAGCCGCTATTGTTAATCCTGCTCCAGGAACATGGGGACAGGAAAAGATGACTTTTGGATACCAATTTAAGACCTTAATAGAACCTCAGTTAAATCAAAATTGGGATGACGAAGGTGTAATAAAGGAAATGTTACAGTATATAGATACAGTAGGAGAGCACTGCGCCGTATTAGGGATAACTGTTACATCACATGTCCCATTCAGTTATGGGGCAGAACATATAAAATTTTCAGTAGAAGGTATGCCACAGATAATGTCTGCATATTTAAATTGTTTGAGTTATACAGATTCGTGTGTGGGCGTGTTAATAGATAGTATTTTAGGTAATGACACACTTAAAAATAATACAACTATAGTAATATCTGGTGACCATACTATTTTCCGCTCACAAAATCTAGAGATAGACAACTTTGCAGCAAGCAATGGCATTGATATGAGAACAACAAAAACATTTACCCCTCTTATAATTTATTCACCACATATATCAGAAAATGTCCAACTAACAGATACTTTTTATCAAATGGATATTTATCCTACAATTATGCATCTTATTGGTTGTGAGGACTATTATTGGAAGGGTTTTGGCGTAAATCTATTAGATTCTGTTGCTCGAAATAACAGACCTATTAGTGAACAAGAAGCGTTTGTTTTGTCAGATAAAATCATTCGTGCCAACTGGTTTGAATCATTTGTAAAATAGATTACTGTTACTTCTTTAAACAACAATCCGCATAACCGAACAATCAAGTCGGTTATGCGGATTGTTTGCTTATGTTGAATATCTTGGAAAAACTATGGCACCCTAATTTGCTGCACGCCTATTTCCCAAAAGATATGCTAATACACAAAACCAAACATCCACAAAGGAATAGAGTTTTGGTAAACATATTCAGTGTCATCTTTAACGACATACCCCTGATTGATAGGCAGTGTGGCAAGCTGCTTTTTGGTTTTATTCTTTCCTCCTATCTCAAAAGTCAATCCGTCCACTTCAAAATCGGAAACAGGCGAGGAGGAAACAAAATGTCCCACGCGAAGCCATGCAAAGAAGATTGTTTCACGAATAGTGCCAATATCTGGGGTGGTATCTGACAAGACGTATGCCTCGTTGGGATTATGCAAATATACCTTTTCTATCTTTTCGAGCAATTTAATGCCTGATGCCTTTTCTCGTAACACACCTATCAATCCCGCCTTCTCTAGAAAGAGCATGTATCTAGGTAGTGTATTTCGAGAGATTTCCAAATCACGCTCCAATTTAGCATAATTAGGTTTAAAAGGCACACTTTGTGCCAATACATAGAGCAATTTCTTCAGTTTCTGTACCGATGCTACTTCCATTTCGGCAAACTTAGGTATATCATCTTCCACCACCTGCTTGATGATACCATTCAAGCGCATTGCGTAGTTGTCTTCTTGAAAGAATGGAAAATATCCTTCACGCAAATATTGTGTGAATAATTGCAATGGACGCGCCTTGTCGTATGGAAAGTCCACCGAACCAGCCAGAATATCCTCTAATGAATAACGTGGCAAATTCCAACCTTGAGATATATTCAGGTATTCACGGAAACTAAGTCCAGGCAATGTATATTCTACCTTTCTTCGGCTCAAATCAGCCCCTCCTTTTTCTAAATCCAAAATAGAAGAACCACTATACACCACTTTCAAGTCTGGCATCATATCATAGATGTTCTTTATCTCCGTTGACCAGCCGTGGTATTTGTGTATCTCATCAATATAGAGGTGTTTACCGCCCTGCAACATAAATTGCCGAGCTAAATCCACTAAGCGATGCGTAGTGAAATAAAAATCATCAGCCATCACATATAGCGTCTGCGGTGTATTGTCATACAGGCGAATGTGCTGTAAAATCATTGTGGTTTTACCAGTACCTCGTGAACCTAATATAGCAACTAAACGACTATTCCAATCTATCTCATCATGTTTGTCACGAACAAAGGCAATACTCACTCTGTTGATTAGTTCTCGGGATGTTGCAAATAAATTTTCCATATCTGTAGTAGTAAAAATCGCTGCAAAGGTACATAAAAAAATCAAATTGCACAATAGGCGATGCACTTTTTTGATAAAAATGCATCATTAACCGTGCATTTTTCTTCTATTAAGTGACTCATTTCGCGGAGGGCTACAGTTGTAGCGAATTTTTGTAACAAACTTGCCAATAAAAATAAGCGAGGGATGACCCTCGCTTATTCTATGCTTATCGGTTGCTTATCCTATGCTGATTAGTTATCTGCTTTCTCTGCTGCTAAGGCCTTCTCGTAGCAAGCACGGCATAGTGGCTCATAGCTTTCTGTCTCACCAAGCAACACGCGCTTGTCGCTGCTGACAGTACGGTGGCTCACATACGCCAAGTCACCACAATGTACGCAGATAGCGTGGGTTTTATACACATCGTCGGCAATAGCCATCAATGCAGGCATAGGGCCGAAAGGTACGCCTTTGAAGTCCATGTCCAAGCCTGCACAAATGACGCGAATACCGCGGCGAGCCAACTCGTTGGCTACTTCCACGATGCCCATATCGAAGAATTGTGCCTCGTCAATGCCGACTACATCTACGTCGTTCGCCATCAGCAGGATATTCTGGCTGCTATCCACAGGTGTGGACTGGATAGCATTGCGGTCGTGACTGACTACTTCGGCTTCGCTATAGCGCACGTCTATTGCGGGCTTAAAGATTTCTACTTTCAGTTTGGCAAACTGTGCGCGTTTCATACGGCGGATAAGTTCTTCGGTCTTTCCCGAGAACATACTTCCACAAACTACTTCAATACTGCCTCGACGCAGACGAGGACCTTTGGTATCTAATTCACTAAACATGGTTATTATTATTGGACGCTACGCTATTGGACGCCCTATGGGCTATTGGATATAGGACGCTCTGCGAGCTATGGGTTATTATTTCGGTGATAATCGATGAGACTTTAGCCCGATAAGCATCTTTGCGAGCGTCGTAATCTCTATATAAATATTTTTGTATTCTTCTTTTGCAATGTATGATAAGTCACACGCTATTTCTAATTGACAATCTACTTCCATTAAAGAGCCAAATGCAATATCTAGAAAGTGGCACTGTTCTTTTGTTGTACTTCTTGATAACCCTTCAGCAATATTTGAAGGAACAGATATTGCAGCACGTCGAATTTGGCTACTCAAGGCATATTTCTCTTCATCAGGAAAAGTTTTTGTGAATTTATACACTTTCCCAACAAGTTCCTTTGCCTTGATATATGTATCTAACTTTTTATATGAGTTATCCATAATTCATATTTCCTATAGCCTCAAAGAGGCGTCCTGCCATCTATGATGGCACAATGTCCTGTACCATCATTTGAATACTCGTATAATGATTAAATGTATTTTCATTCAGTTCATAGCAAATATCCACGGCGTTGCCGTTTTGGATATACTCTGCCATATCGGCGCGCCCGAAGGCGATACCCGTGATTGCATTCATGCGGTCGGTTACATCCAGTCGCAGATGCTCACGCTCCTTGCCCACAGCACGCGTATCGCGGTGGTTAATCAGTCGGCGCGACACGAATAACGGACGCGGATTACCTGGACCAAAGGGCTCCAAATGACGCAACACATTGTAGAACGATTTGGTAATGTCGCCCAATTGCAACTCTGCCTCAATATCCAAGGTCGGTTGCAACTGATTAGGTTGTATATGCGCTGCTACATACGCCTCAAAACGCTCGCGAAACTCAGGCAAATCATCAATATGCATGCTCAGTCCAGCCGCATATTTATGTCCGCCAAAGTTAGTGAGCAAGTCATGGCACGAGTCAATAGCAGCATAGATATCAAACCCACCTACCGAACGCGCCGAGCCCGAAATGATACCATCTTCGCCTGCCGTCAACACGATAGTCGGACGGTAATACGTCTCCGTCAAACGTGAAGCCACAATGCCCACCACACCTTTATGCCAATGAGGTGCATACACTACTGTCGAACGGCGATTGGCATAGGTGGGGTCATCCAGCAACTGCTGCAATGCCTCTTTCGTTGTCTCCGTATCGCAGTCGCGACGGTCCTCGTTGTGATGATTGACCTCTTCGGCTTGCTCATGAGCAAAATCAGGGTCATTAGTCAGCAGCAATTCCACGGCAGCGCGACCCGACTTCATACGCCCACACGCATTGATGCGTGGACCAATCTTATATACTAACTCATTGATTGTTATCTTCTTTGCCTCAATACCAGCCACTTGCATGATTGCTGACAATCCTGTGAAAGGTTGGGTATTGAGTTGCTTGATACCGTAGTGCGCCAATATGCGGTTCTCCCCTGTGATAGGCACTATATCCGAAGCAATTGACATTGCGAGTAGCTGTAATAGTGGTATAAGATTTTCGAATGGCAAACCATGGCGTTGAGTATATGCCTGCGCCAGTTTGAAACCCACACCGCAACCCGACAAGTCTTTGTATGGGTACAGGCAATCGCTGCGCTTCATGTTCAGTACTGCCACTGCATCGGGCAACTCATCGCCAGGAGTATGGTGATCGCAGACAATCACGTCAATGCCTTTGCTCTTAGCGTATGCCACTTTCTCCACTGCCTTGATACCGCAGTCCAGCGTGATAATCAATCCACACCCTTGCTCCGCAGCATAATCTATTCCCTGCTGCGAAACACCGTAACCTTCGGTGTATCTATCTGGTATATAATAATTTATTATGTCTTGGCTCTTGGTTCCTTGCTCTTGGATCACCTTATCTAAGAAACGGTACATCAATGCCACGGCAGTCGTGCCATCCACATCGTAGTCGCCGTAGATAAGAATCTTTTCCCCTTGGGTGATAGCTTGGTGCAAACGTTCCACGGCTTTGTCCATATCCTTCATGAGGAAAGGGTCATGCAGTTTGTCCAATGACGGACGCACGAATGCACGTGCTTCATCAGCCGTTTGTATGCCACGCACCACCAACATACGTGCTGCAGCAGAACTGATATTCAGTTCCTTCTCCAACTGCTGTTGCACCTCTTGCTCCACCGCAGTCAAACACCGTATGTTCCAGTTATAATTCAAAATTCTTATCGCACTTATACTTGAACGATTATTCGTTTGCGAATATTCTTAATTCATAACTCTTAATTCAAAATTATCAATGTCTTTCCAAAGAGGTAGCACCTCGCGGAAATGGTGTAGCGCGTCAATATCAAAATCAGCAATCTTCGTGCTCTCCTCATTATCAGCGAACGATACAATCGGCTGCAAACGTGTGTCATATGCTACCGAATGGCCGTTATAATTGAGCCCCTTGTCGTCTGTACCCACCATGTTCACGGCAGCAATATAGCACTGGTTCTCCGTAGCGCGAGCAGCCACCAAAGCATCCCAATACTGCACACGCACCTCTGGCCAATTGGCCACCACCAAAATCACATCATAATCGCTGCCCGACCGATTACGCGCCCAAGCAGGGAAACGCAAATCGTAGCAAACGAGCAACAGGAATTTCACACCCTTATACTCAAAGATATGCCTTTTCTGAGCAGGTTGGAAGAACAAATCTTCTCCGCCGTGGGCATACAAATGGCGTTTATCCTGAATCTCTATCTCCGCATGTGGCTTAATCATAAAACCGCGATTGCGGAGCTTCGTTCGGGTATCGGGAATCGGGCATCGGGGATCGGGCAAACAAATAAACGAACTCACAATCGCCACGCCACTCTTGTCCGCTACTGCTTGCAGGTGGCGGATAATCTCGCCGTCCATCGTTTCTGCCAATTCGGGATGGTCGGTGCAAAAACCAGTCGCAAACATCTCTGGTAATACTGCCACATCGGCTTGACCAGCCAACGCCGCAATACGTTCTTCTGTAAGACGGAGGTTCTTCTCCTTATCCGCCCATGCTATGGGATATTGTAGTAGCGCCACCTTCATTATTCTAATATGCAGATAATCAGTTGATTATATTGTTTTTCGGGGGGGGGGTAATTCTTTCAATAAACTCGGTAGGAGTACTGCCTACAATTTCTACAAAGTGGCGCCAAGCTGTACTCCTTGATTGGAATCCTGCTTCGTAGAATATCTCTTCTAGTTTTGCATTTGGATGCTCGCGCAAACGTTCACATACGTATTCTATTCTGCGTCGATATAGCATATCAGCCACATTCTTAAATCCCAAAACTTTGGCTGCCTGTTGGATATATGTGCGATTAGTACCAATTATTTGTACGATATCATCACGTTGTAATTCTGGATTGGACCATATTGTTTGGTCTTCCATGAGGTTACATAATCTGATACTCACTTGGGTGATTGTCTGTTGGGTGGTACTTGGAGCATGTTCAAGTTTAGGATTATAATATTTGCGAACAGTCTCGTAGGGGATATGTAATCGTTCGTAGTACTCTACATATAATATCAAAATAGTGATCAGCAAATATAGTGCCTCATGAATAATGTATGCTACAAAAAACTGCATACAACGACTGAATATATAGGATACGCACATTGCTATTATCAAGCCAACCAGTATATTAATATATAACTGCATCGAATTGTTGTGTGTCTCCTGCTGATTGCTGCGGAGAAACAAGAAAGCTATTCCATATACGCCAAACAATGCAATAAATAGCCATCGAATCCATATCTCGGTTTCGGAGAATTGAGAGAGCATTTTGGGCAAACTATATATGTCGGTAATCTGTCCACAGGCCATCATGCCCAAGATAATTGCTCCTAAAATGATACTTGGTGAGAATAGCAATAACCATCGCCTCATGCTTAGTTTTTTAGGATGTGCAATCTCATAAATATAACACCACAATAGCGAAAAGATATAAAATCCGGGTATAAAGATAATTGGGTTTATCAGTTTATACGAATCCAACATGGCTACTGGATTTAGAGTTATAATAATCTCGCCAATACTAGCGATAGCGGAGACCGCAAAAAAAACGAAGATATAACGCCACGAATGTTCTTGAGGCGTGTGGTGTTTAATCTTGATGAGTATAGCAGCTGCTATCTGCATAAACACATGTACACCTAGTAATATTAGGTTAAGTGTAGATGTCAGATAGGAGAAGTGCATAAGTTAATAATTTATTGTTTGACAAGTGTAAATTTCTAAATATACGCTGCAAAGGTACAAAAAAAAATAGTATCGTACAAATTATTTACCTATTAGTATGATTTTTTTCTTAAAAAAGGGTGAAAAACGTATGATTTATCACTTTTTGCCAAAATGAAACACGATTTTTATGTTTTAAAACATGTTTTTGGGATAAATATAGTACTTTTGCACAGTTTTTTGTCGCGCGCTTAATATATCGCGCGCGTTGTGTCGAAAATTATAAGTTTTTAGTAAATGAAAGGAAACCTAACACCAATAAGTATTGTAATGTGTGTTGTGCTATGCGTGAGCATAGTTTCTGGTGTTGGTATGTTTGATCGGCAAGAAAATGGTAGTTTGTCTGGATGGAATCCTAGTAGTGCCTATAATACGCTCATCTCGTCAAGTACCAATCTCAGTCCAAATGTAATATCCCAATAATCGTCTTCCGAGTACTCTGGTATACTTGTCCCTATGACGAGTACTCCTAATCGTATGCGTTCTAGGACCATTTCTGCATTACCTAGAGAGCCTAAATCTCATGCTGCAGTTGCATCCTCTTATTCATACTCGCCTCTATACACGACATCTTCTGCGTCATATCATAGTTTTGGCGGAGGTAACTCTCAATATCAGACTACTTCTAACGTAAATCGTGCTGCATCTACCAATATTGGAGCGATCGCACATGCTAATTATTCTGCTCTTGCAATTTCTTCTTTGCAAGTTTATCCTTCTACAAATGCCGGCTTTTCATCCGCTACATCGCTAAGCATCTCTCGCCCCAAAAAGGTTCCTGGTTTGGGAGAACTAGACTGGGGAGCATGGCTAGAAGGCTTTGATGGAAATACTGCTGCAGGTTGGTTGTATAATGGAGGGGATTATATGTATTTTGACATTGTGGCTTTGAAAAACTATTTTGATAGTTTGCAAGATGAGAATGGCGACGTGCTGATTAATGGTGTCTTTTATACATGGGAAGATTTCTTGGCTTGGTTCTTCAAAAATGGTACGGATGCTTCTGGTGGTTATGGAGATGATAATGATTGGTGGCGCGTGCCTATGCCAGATGGAGTGGGTGTATTGCTGCTTTTCGCAGTTATTAATTTGATTCTCATTTACTTACGTTTACGAAATAAGAAAACTGTAACTCAAACTATTTTGTAATCATTTACTCCATAAAAGATGAAACATCTGATTCGCATATTATTTGTTCTGCTCACCTCGTTGGTGGTTGCTTTGCCTATGTCTGCAAAGGAGCAATATGTGGATCCTGTCTTTGGGGATACAATCAACCGTAGCGCAGAGGATTTTGTAACTGTATCGCTAATGATTGCTGACCCAGGTACCGTGTTTTATACTGTGCTTGGCCATGCTTGTTTGCGCATGCAATGTCCTGTATTTGGATTAGATGCATGTTATACCTACGAAAGTGAAGATATGTCCAATCGCGTGTTGGATTTCTTGAGGGGTAAACTCCGTATGGGGCTCTTTGATATCCCAACCCAAGAATATTGTGACTATTATAGAGCGGTAGGTAGAGGTGTGCGTGAGTACAAACTCAATCTTCCTCCGCAGGTAGAGCAAAGACTATGGAAAATATTGGATGAAGAAGTCGCAAAAGGTACGCAATACGATTTTGATTATTACAAGCGAGGCTGTGCCATTTCCTGTGTGCGCTTTGTGCGCAAAGCATTGGGGAGCCAATTGATTCACTATCATCCTGCCTTAATGGATTATGCACCAACTGCACGTGAGTTAGGTAAGAAATATACTGAGAATGCGCGTTGGACACTCTTTTATTGGGGCTTTATTGCTGGTGAGGATGTGAGTCAACCTTTGCATGGTGATGCGCAACTATTGATACCAGAAGATCTAGTACAAGCTTGGCAACAAGCTACAGTGGATGGCAAACCATTGTTAGTCAACGAACCAAATATCTTGGTTATAGGTGAACCACAACGCGCAGATGGTTGGTTCACTCCTGTTATAGCCATGGTATTGCTTTTGCTCCTAACCATTATCAATCTCTTTTGGAGCAAGCCATACTTTGATTGGTTGGTACTTGCGGTGCAAACCATCTTGGGCTTGATGCTCATCTATTTAATGTATTTTTCCAACTTGTGTTGCACCTCATGGAATTGGCTCTTGATACCTTTCAATCCTTTGCCAGCAATCTTATGGTATTGGCGCGAGTATTGGGCATTTCCTTACGCGTGTGCGTTACTTTTATGGTGTGCTGCAATGACTATAATCGCATTTTGGGGACATGTGTTGGTAGATTGGTCGCATATCATATTGGTCATTGCCTGGATGTTGATTTTGCTTAAGCAATCTCCTTCTTTTCACGCACTATTCACGCACTATTCACGCACAATAAACGGACAATAAGCGCACAATTGCAATTGGATAAGAATAGGATAAATATCAATATATAATGGTTAAAACACAGAAAACGATGATACAATTTCGCAATATAATGAATACTAGTTTAGTTTTGGCACGACGCATGGCGTTGCTGCTATTTGCATTGTTTATAAGCCATACTGTATGGGCGGGTTCAATGCAGTCTAGTGGATCTGACAAATTTGTTAAAGTTACTGTGAAGGTAGAGCCTAGTGCGAGCGGTAAAGTATATGCAGATGCACTTGCTGAAAACGTTGCAGAGCCTCCTTATCCGGATAATGAAACACATTCTTTACTAGCTAAAGGAGAAATACTTTCTCTAAAGTGGTGGTGGGGGACTTCAACAAAGATAAGTGAAAATAACGACATCACTTTCAACCTCTATGCTGCAGATCGTACTGGAGAGGGATATGTATGGGCAGGTTGGTATGAGGAAAGTAACACCGATCCTACCACTATGGATAATCCTGCAAAAGTAACAATCACCGCAGCAGGAACTGAGAAGAAACCTACTACCAAAACCTATATTGCAAAATGGTTGCAACCCCAAGTAACAGACGTAAACCCTTCATCCATTGATTTTGGTACCATCACAAATCCTACTTTAGCTGTTGAAGCTCAGGATGTTAAATATACGGTTGCAGATTATATGGGTGAAGAGAATTTTGTTATGAGTACCACTCCTTCTACCTTTACGCATAGCGAAGCAGATGAGCCAATAATCACTGATACTTATACTTCATCCATCTCCTATACTCCAACGGGAATTCATGGTGCATATACAGGTGCTGCCACATTGGCTTCTTCGTTGCATATGGCAGGTACTATATATGAAAATAGCCAACAAGAAGTTTCTCTTGCCATAGTGGAGGATTATACACCCAAATTTACGGCTGCACATAATACCTCACCTAACAGATATGATTTCCAAACAGTAGCTATAGGATCCAATAAAGAATCCACTGCTGACTTATATACAACGGATAATAACTATGCTGCGTCTGTCCTAAGTACGACATCCACACCCAAATACGGAAGAGCAGATTGGTATTATGATTTTGATGAGTTTTCTATAACAGGAAAAAATGCTAATGATTACTTTTCAGTTAAGTCTGCTACTGGAGATGCAGGAAAACCCATTATTGTATTCGATTCGAAATCAGACGGTACTATTTACGGGTTTACACCTGGAGCAGAAGGAGAATGTGAAGTGACTGCAAGGATGAGTATTCAGTGTATATACTACGATGCCAATAACAAACCGCAATATTCCGAAATCAAGTATTCCTATCTTAAAGTGACTGTGCGACAAGAGAATACAAGTTCTATACAATTCAATGAAAATGTATCTGGTGATTTTGGAGAAGTCGTAATGGGCGAGCGACCATCTAAGGATATAGGTATATATTATGCTTTTATGTCATTTGAAGATAATGCTTGCCAGTTGACAGGAGATGCAGCAAAGTTATTTACAGTTTCTGCGAAACCAGAAAACGGAAAAGTAACTGTGCAAATCTCAGAAGATTGGGATGATTTCTTAGGTTGTGATGAGCATACTGCTACGTTAACCATTACAGGTACGCGTACTGCTCCGGGTAAGAATAATGAACCTATTGGCGAAAAAGTCCCGATAACATTAGAACTTTCTGCAACACTTATCTTGGGAAAAGCTCCTACAGTAGTTGCAGCGGGTGGAAATAAACTCGTTACATTTACGTGGGATGCTATTCCAGGAGCTAAATACTACGATTTGTATTATAAGACGGGTAAGGTAAATACATATAATATAGTTCAAATTACTCCCGAGAATAAACAGACACTACCCAATTTTTCCTCTAATGCTACACAAACACACTATACATATACGATTGCATTGGAGAATAATGGAGATAATTATGCTACCTCTTGTTATGTGGTAGCTAAAGCGCAAAATGATTCTTACACAGTAACTAATACGCATACAATTTCTCCAGAAACGAAATGTATCACTATATCAACTATTGTATCTGCAACTCCTAATCTAGAGTGGATTCTTCAAACGAACGCATCCAATAGTGGTTATAAAACAGGTATTATAGGCCAGGGTGACGAGGGGGACGCTCCTAATGCAAAACATCGTGATGTGGTTCTGTCTGCTGCTTTTGATGCGAGTGGCAATCCTATTGCGGACCGCTTGTATATCTTTGGTGAAACGAATATGGAAAATACTTCCACCCCTCTCCATATATATGAGAAAAAAACTGAAGGAGGTAAAACCGGTTACAAGTTTCTTAGTGAGATTGATGCCCAACAAGCTCACGCCGCTACTATAGATGCTGCAGGAATCTCTTCTTTGTACGTTACAGGCTATTGCGCAAAAGCATATACTGGAAATGGGGAAGAAGGTGTTATCCATATCAAAGGTGGCTCCAAAACACTGAATATCTACATCAATGATTTGCAACTATATGCAAAAGATTATGCAGGTTCTACTCACACTATCAATGCAAGTAGTATGTCTGCCATAAACGCAGATGGTAATAACTATTATGCAAAGGGTAAAGGTTCGGTCTTTGTTTTTGAATCTTCTTCCGTCAATGATGCCAGTCCTTTTGCTATCAAAATGCATATTCGTGGATTCAATTCCTTAGATGCTGCCAAAGGTGCAACACATAAGATACATATTGTACAAGATATTAGCGGAGAAAAAGATATTTTGATGGATAATCCTTATCACTATTCATCACCTATTGCTGTGCTACCTGTGCCTAAAGGAGGTGTTAACCAACGAACAAGTCTGCTGTTGGATGATGTTTGGCCATCTGAGCCACATACCAATGGTCAGTTACTCCTATTGGAAAAGAATCAAAATGCCAATAAACAAGGTATATCCATTGATATGGGTAATGCGGGTACGACGCTTATAATTGAAGGCGGTCAGTACTCATTTATGCCGATTGCTGCTGCTTATCGCACGACAAACTATAATGTTGAATACAATAATAGTACTATGCTGACCATCAATGCGTATGGTATAAGTAAGAATAATCCTAATAACGATTCGCAGGTTGGAGGTCTTACAGCAATTCAATCGGTTAATGCATCTAAATCCATTGCCCTAAACGATGGTACATTCTCCTCCTCTGCTGCCATTAAATGGTATGCTCAATCACTGACCGTAGATGGAGGCTCCTACAACCAAGTAATCGAACATTATACGGCAAATGCTTCCAAAGCTACAGATATCCGTAATAAAGATGGTAAAAAATTGTACAGAGCTACGGTAGAATATAATGATACCTATGGAACTGGTCGGAATAACGAAAAGGCAGGAATTACCAACTTTGCCAAAATGGTAGAAGATTTATTTCCAGATGCTGGTATCAATATCAAGGCTACCAACAATGAGAATAGAGAGTACCATTATCCATTAAGTGCGTATTATGTAGGTGGTAAGTCTTATGGTTATAAGAGTTTGACACTTGATAACAATAAGTTGTATCTCATGGTGCCTTGGTTGGACTGTAAGTCCCTTTATTTGCCATGGCGATTCTGTTCTCCTACTTTAATTGCAGATGTTGATGGGACAAAAATGCCGTTAGGCGGAAGTTTAGAAAGAGTTGCAGGATGTCCTGATCATGCTGATTCTCACTATACAGTGGATCGTCTCTTGTATATGCAGATAGATTCATATACCCAAAACTCTTTAGATAACTACTATCTCTATGGGGCAAATGTATCCATTGATCTTGATGGGGAGAAATTATATGGAACAATCAATGATGTGGCAGACTATACCATTCAAGACAAAGTATATGTGCTGATGCCAATTGAAGCTGCAAGATGGACGCTGTTTACGCCTCCATTTGATGTGGCAAATGTGTATGTGATAGAATCTTATCCTGAAAATCAGTTGGTGAAAGACCATGGAGGGAAACGAGGTAAGATTCCTACTGATAGGATTGTAGAGGCTCGTGCAGCTCAAGCACAACGCTTAATGGATCTATATGTATATTGGTATCAAGAGGAAGTTGGTGTGGGGGAACCATCTGACTTCTTTGATGCAAATAGCACAACCGATATTACAGGTGATGAAGTGCCCGAACCTTATGGAAAGTTTGTATTGGATTGGATGTCTTATGAGAAACAAAATCATAAAGGTAACACTACTGGCGACTATACCCCTATTATCGAAAAACTCATTCACTTTACAGGTAAAAATGGTTCCTATCCTGAAGGTAAAACATGGCTGAATGCCAACTACTACCTCTACAAGGCGAATGAATGGGCTTTGAATGAAGATGGTAACTTTAGAACCAATTGGGATACTGTGACCGTTTCGCATAATGGAACCGATCCTATTATGAGTAAAGGACAAATATACGCCCTTCAATTCCCATACAATAGTATCAATGGAGTGCATGACCCATCCACCACTTGGGATTATTGGACGGGCAAATATCTGCTTATCGAAAGTACTATAGGTAGTCCCCTTCGTCCCCATACAATCAATGGTAGTGATGCGGATATCATGCCTACTACTAATCTTATTGACAATAGCGCTGTACTCATTGGCAATGCATCGTTTGCAGAAGTTACAAAAACTCCTCCTGCAGGCACACAGTTGTTTGCAATTGAGAAAATAAAAGTTGGCGAAGACGGAAACGATACTGGCAGAGATATACACGAGTTAGATGCTAAGGACAATGCCACTTTATACCCCGCAGAGGGAGCATTGTTAGCCAAAATACAGGCACCAAAGGGTATGCGTGCTCGTACTATCAACTATCAAACTGGTGAAGTCATCTATGAGGAGTTTGAGGAAGAAGATATGAATGATCAGGATAATCAGGATGTTACAACAGATATACCTACAATTGCTGGGGATAAGAGTCTGATCGTGATTCCTACTGAGAGTGGACTTACTATTCTCCCTCGTCAACCACAACAAGTGACGATCTACGATGTGGAAGGTAAATTACTCTTCAATCAATATGTCATGGAAGAGCAATCCGTAATACTTCCAAGCAGTATATACATCGTGCGTGGTGAGAAAGAAAGAATCAAAGTAATCAAATATTAAGGAAAAGAAAAAGCGAACTTCTACCTAGAAGTTCGCTTTTATTATTATCTCGAAGATATTACTTCTTCTTTGCAGGCTCGCCAGCAGGCTTGCCTATGGCTTCGCGCATAGTAGTGTCCGCTTGGATATTCTGCATACGGTAGTAATCCATGATACCCAAATTACCATTGCGGAAAGCATCTGCCATAGCTTGTGGCACAAGTGCCTCTGCCTCAATCACTTTCGCACGAGCCTCTTGTGCCTTCGCCTTCATCTCTTGCTCATTAGCAATAGCCATAGCACGACGCTCCTCTGCCTTCGCTTGAGCGATATTCTTATCCGCTTGCGCCTGATCCATCTGCAATTGCGCACCGATGTTCTTACCTACATCAATGTCCGCAATATCAATACTCAAAATCTCGAACGCTGTACCTGCATCCAACCCTTTGCTGAGCACGAGTTTGGAGATGCTATCTGGGTTCTCCAGCACCAGTTTGTGGCTCTCAGCCGAACCGATAGAAGATACAATACCCTCGCCTACACGAGCCAATACAGTGTCTTCTCCAGCACCACCGACCAATTGCTTGATGTTCGCACGCACAGTCACACGCGCTTTGGCAATCAACTGAATACCGTCTTTCGCCACGGCGGTCACAGGTGGAGTGTCAATCACGCGAGGGTTAACCGACATCTGTACTGCCTCGAACACATCACGACCTGCCAAGTCAATAGCAGTCGCCATCTGGAAAGAGAGTTGCATATTCGCTTTGCTTGCACTCACCAACGCATGCACCACGCGCTCAATATGTCCGCCCGCGAGGAAGTGCGCCTCCAGCCCGTCGCGCTTCACATCGGTCAGACCTGCTTTGTGTGCCTCAATCAAACAGTTCACAATACGTGTTGGTGGCACCTTACGGATACGCATCAAGAAGAGCTGAATCAATGACACATGTACACCACTCACGACTGCGTTGATCCACAGCATAAATGGTACATAGTAGAAGAAAATAATCACGAGGATGGCCAATATCGCCACCAATACCCATTGTATAGGTCCAAATGTCATCATAGTGGTAGAATTTTAGTTGTTATTTATTATTTTGCAAATCTTCCATATGTTGTCCCGCAGATGGCATATCCACACCACCTTCAATCTTGGTGTCGAGTGCCATCTTGTCCATAGCTTTGCTCTTGACAAACACCCACACGGCAATGCCGCAAAGCACCACGCATGCAGCCAATGTCACATGACCAGCCCACGCCCATAATGCGACTAGCTTAACGTAGGCAATCACTACGGCTGCAATCAAACTAGCCAGACCAAAGATACCTGCTACACTAAAACCGGGCAAAAGAAACATCTCTGCCAACAAGAGTCCCACACCAAAGAGGACAAGAATAATCGTCAAAATCAAATACGTCATAGCTATAAAAGTTTTAAAAGGTGACTAATTGTTCACGCCGCAAAGGTACAAAAAATAATACATATATGCAAACAAAAAAGCAAAAAAACAAAAAACTTTACTTTATATAAGTAATCGAGAAAACCAGAAAAATAAATTTGCACCTTTCAAAATTTTATTGTACCTTTGCCGCCGTTTTCGAAAATCAGGGTGCTTTACACCTTATATATATTAGAAAAATGAGTAAAAACTTAATGATTGTTGAGTCCCCAAGCAAGGGAAAAACCATAGCCAAGTATTTGGGTAAGGATTTTCGCTTGATGTCATCGCAAGGACATATTCGCGATATCGAGAGCATGGGCAAAAACAGCATGGGCATTGATTTTAAAAATGACTATGCACCTAATTATGTTGTTGACAAAGATAAAGAATACCTTGTTGAGTCCCTGCGCAAAGAAGCTTTGAAAGCCGACAAAGTCTGGCTTGCAAGCGACCCTGACCGCGAGGGAGAAGCTATTGCTTGGCATATCCAAGAAGTGTTGCAGCTGCCCAAGGATAAAGTTTGCCGTATTACTTTCAACGATACTACCAAAGAATCTATTTTAGAAGCTATTAACCACCCACGCGATATTGATTACAATTTGGTGAACGCCCAACAAGCACGCCGAGTTATGGATCGTATTGTGGGCTTTGAGCTCTCACCCGTACTTTGGAAAAAGGTTATTACTGGACTGAGCGCAGGGCGCGTGCAATCTGTGGCTGTGCGATTGATTGTAGAACGTGAACGGGAGATAGAGGACTTTGTGCCTACGGCTAGTTATCGTGCGACAGCAGAGTTTGTAGGCGAAAACATCAATGGCGAGGCTACTTCTTTCAAAACCGAACTCAACCATCGTTTTGCAACCAAGCAGGAGGCAATTGATTTTCTCAATCTCTGCAAAGATGCTACTTTTACCCTTACTTCCGTGACGCATAAACTGGGACATCGTTCTCCAGCGCCTCCTTTCACTACTTCAACACTTCAACAAGAGGCGGTGCGCAAATTGCATTTCTCGGTATCAAAGACTATGCGTCTTGCGCAGTCACTTTATGAGGCAGGACATATCACCTATATGCGTACTGATTCAGTGAATCTCAGCGCATTAGCTATCAATACTGCCAAGGCAACTATCCTTGCTGAGTATGGAGAAGAATATCACAAAGCTCGTCAATATCAAACCAAGTCCAAGAACGCACAAGAGGCGCACGAGGCTATTCGCCCTACCTATATGAATGTTCCTGTAGCTGGTAACAACAACGATGAACGCCGCCTATACGACCTTATTCGTAAACGTGCGTTGGCTACGCAAATGGCTGATGTGGAGTTGGATACAACACGTGTAGAGGTGGCTATGAGTAATTCGCCATACCTTTGGAATGCAACTCATGAGGTGATTACTTTCGACGGCTTTATGCGCGTTTATACGCAAGCTGCGGATGAAGAAATCACCGCGAACAATCAAACTGCAATCGCGCTACTCAATGAAAATGTCAATTGCCAACTCTCAATTGCACACTGCCAAGAGACCTTCACCAAGGCACCAATACGCTACCATGAAGGCTCGCTAGTGGATAAAATGGACGAACTAGGTATTGGTCGCCCTTCTACGTATGCTACTGTGATTGAGACTATCCAATCGCGCAAGTATGTGGAGCGAGGAGCGGTAGAAGGTGTTAGAAGACCATACAACATCTTAGCGCTTCATAATGGAAGAATTACTGAAAAGAATAAATCTGAAATGGTAGGAGCAGATATTGGCAAATTGTTCCCAACTGACCTCGGACGTATTGCCAATGATTTCCTTGTGGAGCAGTTCCCCGATATCCTTAGTTATGATTTCACGGCTGATTGTGAGGAGAATTTCGACGCCATTGCTGCAGGGGAAGCCAATTGGGTGAAGACTGTAGATGATTTTTATAAGACTTTCCATCCACTCATCAAGCAGGTACCTTCGGGCAAGATGGCTGCGCGTTATATTGGCAACCATCCTCAAACGGGAGAACCTATTTTAGCGCGAATTACCAAAAATGGACCATGTGTACAACTCGGTGATAGTGATACTGAGAAACCTAAGTTTGCTTCTATGCAGAAGGGACAAAGTATTTTTACCATCACTTTGGAAGAGGCACTATCGCTCTTTGATAATGCTTTACCACGTACTCTGGGTACATGGAATGAGCACGAAATTGTTATTGGCGAAGGTAAATATGGACCATATGTTCGTCATGCGAATGTCTTTGTCAGTTTGCCTAAAGGTGTTGATCCATACTCGGTTACATTAGAGCAAGCAGTAGAACTTTTGCAGAAGAAGAAGCAAGCAGAGGAGCCGATTCATGTCTTTGGCGATATGCAAGTTTTGGAAGGTCGTTATGGTGCGTATATCAAGACAGCGAAAGGGAATTACCGTATTCCTAAATCGACCGATGTACAATCCTTGACTGAGGAAATGTGTCTTGCTTTGATTAATTCATCAGAACCTGCTGGCACAAAGAAACGTTTTACTCGCAAAAAATAATCAAGATACATACAACAGAATTTATATGTACGACAAAAAGACAGCATCTCCGCTGTCTTTTTTGTCAAATAGTAGTTCTTGAAAATTGCTATTTTTTGTCGAGAGTTCTATCCAATTCTCGAACACTTTTCTCGAAGACTTATTAAAGGTCTATGAATTTGCCGAGAAGAATAGTCCTTATCTATAATTCATACCAATTTTACAAGTTTTTTATGATTTTTCTTGCATATATTGAAATATTGTAGTACCTTTGCAGCGTAAAACTCAAAATCAATTGCCTATGGAATAAAACGGTCTAAAAAAGACATAAACATATAAAGCGTTTGCTTATATTAGGAACAATTCAAACTTCGACACTTTGAAACCACTTTCCTGCATATAAACAACGCTCGCGTTTCGGCGTGAGCTTTTGTGTATATTGGAGTGGTGGGTAGTCGAAGACCCGAATTGACAATAAAGCAACAGCCCGCGCTTTTTTGTTGTCTAATGTGAAAATCGGGCGCAGTTCTAATACAAATATCTAATAATTATCTTTATGCAAGAAGAAATTTTAGAAGAATTAAAGAACATTCATACATTGTTAAAAACTTTTTTGACAAACAATGATCAATACTATGCTAATAACTTACATGAAGAAATTTTAAGCATGGCAAATAATATTGATCAAATAAAGAATGATATTCAACAAATCAAGGATATTAATAAAAATATGTATAACAACAATTAAACATTTACAATTATGGACAAGGATAAAAAAATTAATATTTTATTATTGGTTTTGGGAGTTTGTCTCCTTACAACAGGCATCTTATTATCTGCATTCGGAGGAATTAGAGACTATACTGCAGCAGGGACTTTTGATGGTATAGGTATAATTTGCTGTATCATTGCCTTACTACGTTGGCTTAAGGTTAAACCATTCAAATAAACAAGGAAATAGTAGTCCAATAAGCACCTTGGTTATTAATCAATAAAAATCAAGTGATATGAAAAGATTTTTTTACTATCTAATTTGCATTACATTTGTGTTACCAATTGTATCTTGTGGTGGAAATTCAGATAGACAAGCGTCATCTTATATAGAACAAGCAAGGGCACTTGGATTCCCAACAAGAGAGATTTCTCATTGGATTGAAAGTGCTATGCAGGAATACAACTGCACACTCGTTGAAGTTACTTCTGTTGAAGCAGACGACGAATGGTGTCTCAAACTTTATATGGATGTTCTTTGGTATCATACTTTTAGAGATAAAGGAGAACCACACAAAGGCGTTTTAAGTTTATACTTTGAGCCTTCAGATGGAAGTGTATGGTCTGCTGATTTCGAACCATTAGATTAAGAATCGGTGCTTGTTATAGTAACTACAAACATATAGATTTACAATTTATGTATATCAAAATCCACCTTTATGAGGTGGATTTTTTCTGCACCTCGTTTAATGGGATATGTGAATAGAAATTAAGCAGTCCCTATCCTCTCTTATTGGGCATCAGTATTGACTTTTCTCTATGTCACGTCCCCAATGAATTGCCCCATAAGGTAGGTGTAATAACCCGTAGGGTTGTCCTAAATATCAAGGGCAACTTTATTTTTTGTTACATTTTTTTCTACTATTCTTTACTTTTTTAATACCCTTGCTATATTTATTGATAGGAGCAAGCATAATAAACGCTTGAGATATAACAATGAAAAGACAATATAGAGAATTAGACCAAGAAACGAAAGAGAAAATAAGCCGCAGCAGTAAGGGTAAGATAAAGTCGGACTTGCACAAACAACACATTAGCCAATCCATGCGTAGATATTGGTCACAGATACCTAACAAACCTACCGACATTAGCATGGATGAATTTCTTGGCAAGTAAACCACTTGACAAGGTTTAGTTTTCGGTTTTTCAAGGAGATTAAAACATGAAAATAAAGAGAGAGAGAAATATTGAAAAAAGTGATAAAGTTAGATAAACTTAAAATAGTAACAAATGAAAATCATATAATAGATATAGACCCCAATATATTTACAACTACTATTAAAAATGGTCAAATAGTAGAATATAGATACGAGCAACAATATCCCTATCTTCTATATATTGAAAAAGACTTGATAGAGCATGAATTAGTTATTGAATTTTCGGGTAAGATATTAGAAGATAAATACCCAATGCTTATTAACAAAGATACGATAGAAATATGTTTAGAGAACATCAACAAGCTAGCTATCTGTCACATCAATGTTCCAGAGATACTGCTAAATTCAGTCGTAGTTAAAGCGGATGTTTCACATGATGTTTGCTGCGGTAGTTACCAACAACTTATAAGCACATTAAAGACATCTGTCAAAAATCACAACAAGTATCTATCAAGGGTTATTCATGGCACATTCGTTATAGAAAAGAATGTTGTAAGTAGAAGTAGGAAAGTGCGCATGACCATATATGACAAAGCAGCAGAGATGCAACTCAAAGCCAATCAAGAGTATCTTGACCGATTAAGTAACAGGGATGAGGTGGCAGAATATTTCAAAGATAAAGTTCGTTTTGAACTCAATCTCAATTCGATGGAACAGATACGAAAACACCTCAATATCCATGATACGATGTTATACAATGTATTACATGCTGAAGCCAATCCAATAGTAGAGTTTATAGATAAAGCATTTGTATTAGAAGACCCAGCGCCAATAGATATGAAGTTACGAGATATAGAGAGGTTGGCTTTGTTGGAAAGCGTAGATAGAGATGTAACCAAACTTGAAATGATAGTGCGTAAGCATAGTTCGCCAAAATCACACATCAGCCAACTCATGCAACCATATCGCAACCTACTAAAGACCATAGAACAAAAGGGCGAGAACTATCTACTATCCATTCGTAATGTATTATTAGTAGAGATATTTTTAGCCTTTATTGTATCAATATAAATATGATACTTTTTAATCTTATAATAGTATAGAAATACCAAGTAATAGTGTATGATAATAACCTAAAAGATTGTTTTCACACATTATTCCCAAGTTATACCATCAAATGGATTATGTTTAGCAACTATGCTATCGTATTGCTTTTGTAAATCTTCTATCGAATGAAATAATACAAAGTCATTACCAATCCTTGCTATACCATCTATTTCCTTATAAGTACGGAACAAGTCTGCTACAGACACTTCCAATGCTGCGGCAATTTTAATAATGGTGTCAAGTTGTGGATTACCATGTAATGCACGAGAGAGTGAAGCAGGGTGTACACCCATCTTCTCTGCTAATTCTGCTTTACTGATTGATTTCTTGTCGCAATAAAATGCTACATTTTCTTCAAAGTCACGAATATTCATACTGTCAATTTTTCCGCAAAGGTACTACAAAAAAGTTACATAACCAAAGAAATTGACCTAAAAAGCAATAAAAATGCAAAATATTCACTTAAAAAGCAATTTTGTCGCCTAAAAATTTGCATATGTAATTAACTTTTAGTATCTTTGCAGAGAATTAGAAATATATTATACGTTAATTGATCAATCAAAATGAAAAAGATTTGCATCTACGCACGAGTTAGCACTCAAAGTCAAGACTATCAACGTCAGTTAAGTGAATTACGTGAATACGCTACCCGTATGAACTATGAAATAGTAAAAGAGTTTAGCGAGAAAATTAGTGGTGCTAAAGCCATTGCTGAACGCCAAGCATTGACTGAGTTATTGGATTATGCTGCGGCAAATCGTATAGATAAAGTGCTTGTGTATGAGTGCTCAAGAATTAGCCGTAGAGCGATTGATTTTCTTCAGGTAATAGAACAACTCACACAAATGAAAGTGAGCGTATATATCCTTCAAAATGGGTTAGAGACGCTTATGGCTGATGGTTCTGTAAACCCCATAGCCCAGTTGGTTCTTGGTATAATTGGTCAATTCAATTCGATGGAGCGCAGTCTAATTCGCAGCCGTATGTCAAGTGGATACCAACATTTCCGCAGCAATGGTGGTAAAGTGGGGAGAAAAGAGGGGTACAAAAAGTCAGATGAGCAAATGAAAGAGCAATATAGCAAAGAATTATCCTTGCTCAAAAAAGGGTTATCGCTGCGGAATATACAAGCCATAACAGGTACCAGCGTCAATACACTTCGAAAACTAAAAGTCATTATATCTTGACATTTTAATAAAAAATTGTATATTTGTTATAAAAGGATGTTTCTATGTAACAGATATACGATTTTGTTTTAAGCATTAGTCTGCTTTGGCGGCAGTAAAAGTCTTTCAAAAGAATACGAAAGAGCCTAAAAGACGAATAAGCGGTATCGAATACCGCACCCGTGAGGGGAAATTTTCCGAAAAGGATGTTAGATATAAAAAAGTACAAAGAAGATTTTGATAAGTTAGGTATATATGACGAACAAGAACAATTGGAAATATTAAACTCATTATTGCAACTTGCAATTATAACACAAAATAACTACAACAATATATATCAAGATAGTGATGACAAAGCCAATAGTACCATACAACAAGTTAGATAAGAGAGTAGCAGCACTATGGACACGAGTGTCAAGCCAAGACCAATTCAATAAGAACTGCTCATTAGAAACGCAACGAGAAACATGCGAGAGATATGCTCAAGCACACAACATAACAATTAAAAAGCATTTCGGTGCAACCTTTGAGAGTGCCAAAAGTGAGGGTAAACTCTATCAACAAATGATAAGCGAGGTAGCCAAAGATAATGAGATAAACGTAATTCTTGTTTACTCATTCGATAGATTTAGTCGTGCAGGCGATGAAGCCATTGTTACCAAAGCATTTCTTAAATCGAAAGGGATATACGTAGTATCTGCTACACAAGCCACCGATCCAGACACCGCAGCGGGCGAGTTAATGGAAAATTTGCTATTCCTATTCAATAAGTTTGAAAACCAAATGCGCAGAGATAAAACCTATGGCGGAACGATTGCAAGCCTTCAGCGTGGGGATTATTGTTTGCAATGTCCACTTGGTTATAGCCGCCACAAAGAGGGCAAGAAGTTAATAATGGAAATCAATGATGAGGGGCGTATTTTACGTAATGCTTGGGTATGGAGAGCACAAGGGATGAGCGAAATAGATATATGTGACAAACTCAATGCTATGGGCTTAAACGTAAAATATAAACGCCTAAACCAAATACTGAAAATGCCAATCTATTGTGGGTATATTGTACATGAGAAGCTAGAGGGTGGTCGGGTTAAAGGAAACTTTGAGCCATTGATAGATGAGGAAACTTTCAATATAGCAAATGGATTAGCTAACGTTGGATATGTAAAGCATCAAGTTAATGAGTTATATCCATTATGTGGACATGTGAGATGCGCAGATTGTGGCACTAAACTAAGTGGCTATGAAGCCAAGCAAAGACATATACACTACTACAAATGTAGCACCAAGCATTGTAAGAACAATAAAAGTCTCAAGATTATGCACATGCTATATGCGGAGTTCCTCAAAGGATTTCAACTTAAACCCGAATTAGTCCCATTGTTTCAAAAAGTCATAAGGTTGGAATTAGGACATTTTAATGAAGAACAAGATAAAGAGGTAAAAACTATCAAAGCAAATAAAACTGAAATAGAAAATAAGATAAAAAAAGTGCAAGTTAGATTAGGGTTAGGAGAAATCAGCAAAGAAATATACGATACTACAATAGGAGCATTACAAACTGAACTATATAAAATCAACACTCAACTGAATAGTTATTCTAAAAAGTTGTCGAACATTGATAAAATAGCAAATAGTATCTCTACAACCTCCTGTAAATTAGTAGGTTTGTGGAATGATGGCAATTATCAAGACAAAGTAAAACTGCAAAAATTAGTCTTTCCTGAAGGTGTTTTGTGGGATAAAGTTAATGAGAGTTTTCGAACATTGAAAATAAATAGGGTGTTTGATGTAATCCACTCATTAACTGATAATTACAATGATAAAAAAGAAAGAAGCGATAATGAAATTTCTCCATTATCGCATCTTGTCGAGTAGAGGCGACTCGAACGCCCGACCCCCACGTCCCGAACGTGGTGCGCTACCAACTGCGCTACTACTCGTTTTTTATTTTCGCTGCAAAGTTACAACTTTTTTCTCACATACACAAATTTTCCTCTCATCTCCCTTCTCCCCATAACTCGCTTGTGAGCATCCACTAAACAATTCCTTACCAATTACGTACTATTTACGGTTGATACACGGTAGATATACGTAGGATATACGTAGGATATACGTAACATATACGTAGGATAAACGTAATATTCAGCCACCTTCACCGAGGGATCAGACTATCTTCAAGATATCTCTAACACCTTCCCAAGCCCCTGCTCAATGCTCTTTTTCTCTAATTTTAGAGAATTATTGGGCTCGCGCGCGCTTGCACGCGTGCATATATTATTGTACGCGCGCGCACAAACATACCAATATGCCATCTCGTACCATACTATGCCGTCCTACACCATGCAAAAATGCTATAATTGATTATCAGTTACTTACAAAGAAAGTGCAAAAAATATTGAAAAAACTTGCTTAAATATTTGGTCAGTTCATAAAAAAGCAGTACCTTTGCAGCCGATTTGCGCCTGAGGTTAGCGAACTTCGAAAAAGGCAAGAATCGTGCCGAAAAATCGTAACGCTGAGAATCAGCCACTTATGAAGAAAATGCAAAGAAAATTGAAAAAAGTTGCTTAAAAATTTGGTCAGTCCAGAAAAAAGCAGTACCTTTGCAGCCGATTTCGCGCTAAACGAAAAATGAGGTGCAAAATCATAGTGATCTTTGAGAGATTGAAGCAATAATGTAGTACAAGCGAGTAGTAAAATCTACTCGATTGGGAAACTGAAAACGTGTAATACGAAATTTAATATTATACGGTTCCCGTTAATAAGTACACAATAGATTAAGGTTATTCTGAGCTAACAAACAAATTATTTTACAACGAAGAGTTTGATCCTGGCTCAGGATGAACGCTAGCGACAGGCCTAACACATGCAAGTCGAGGGGCAGCGCGGAGCAAGCTTGCTTGCTTTGGCGGCGACCGGCGCACGGGTGCGTAACAGGTGTGCAATCTGTCCATAATCGGGGAATAGCCCAGCGAAAGTTGGATTAATGCTCCATGTGAGCTTGAGAGGCATCTCTCGGGTTTGAAACGTAAGGATTATGGGTGAGCACGCTTCTGATTAGGTAGTTGGTGAGGTAACGGCTCACCAAGCCGACGATCAGTAGGGGTTCTGAGAGGAAGGTCCCCCACATTGGAACTGAGACACGGTCCAAACTCCTACGGGAGGCAGCAGT
>JAZSAI010000025.1:0-133552 GCA_045601825.1 Paludibacteraceae bacterium
AATTTCACAAACGACATACTCAATGGAAAAACAAACCTTACTCAATTCAATCAAGCGGAGCATGCAGGTCTCTGCTGCGCAGGTGAGATGCTCATTGGGGCGTACATCGTCAGCTGCTACGCGCGAACAAGCCTTGAAGCAAGTGCAAATGCTTCAGCAAGCCAAGTTAGCCCAGGAAAATCATTTGTATTGATTGCATTGTGAAGTTTATTAGAAAATAAAATACTAACCCCCTAAAATTACTTATCACTCAACAAAAAACAAATCAACCAGTTCATTCGCAATTTCAGTTTAATAGAGATATTAACTATTAATTATTAACTATTAACTGACTTTGCCCGACATATTTAATATAGCGTTATAAGCCCAGACTTGATTCATTGAAAACTGGACACTTTCAATAATCATTATCTATTCAAGTACGGTTTATGCACGCTCGCGTTAACAGCGTGAGTTTTCCGTGCGTAGATTTGAATAGATAAGGTAGTCCAGAACCTCAATGAATCAAATTGAAGCGAACGAAAGTTCACGCTTTTTGTGTATATATCACTCTCGCAACTCCTATTGGACTAACAAACAACTAAATAAACCACAATATTTAACCAATTAAAAACAACAAAACAATGAAAAAGTTATTTTCTATTCTCGTTTTGGCATTCTCTTGCAGTGCCTTATTTGCGCAACAAACTGCTGTTGCATTGTTAAATCATGAAGGTACTATCTCTACCTTCTATGGTGCAGACGCGCTCACACAAGCTCACAAAGCCGCTGTGCATGGTGATGTGATTACGCTTTCGGGCGGTTCGTTTGCTGGTCTTACATTCTCGAAAGCGGTTACGGTACGTGGTGCAGGTATGGTTGCAGACTCAACTGGCAATCGTGAAATAACATATATCAATAGTTCAGTAGAGATTAAAATACCTACTGAAATAGAAACACCTATTATTTTTGAGGGTATATTTTTTCAAGGAGGCGTAAGTTATTCAACAAGTACCTCATCATTATGCAATAATTCAACATTTAATAAATGTAGAATTAACCACTACTTTGGAATCTCTAGCGTTATGGGTAACGCTAATTTTTATAATTGTCTTTTGGGAATTAATGGCACATATGGAACGTCCTCTTTTGGTACAAATGTCAATATTGTTAATAGTATTGTTAATAGTCTTCGCAATACCAATTCTTCTTATTGTAAATTAAATGTTACCAATTGTGTTGTCACTTATCACCCATGGGACTATAACCCATACTCCGTTGATAGTAAGCCAATAGACTCGAAAAACACTACATTTAAAAATTGTATTTTTACTGGAGTATTATTAGAAAATTATAGTTCAGATGTCTCAACATTTTATTTGCCCGAAACAGCAGTAGTAAATAATTGTATCTCATGTTATTATGGTTACAAAAAAGAAACCAGTAGTGAAGCTGCTGTTTATTATCGTGACATCTTTTCAAATATTGCTAATCCCAACTCTACCAATGTGTACTTTGACGAGGTAACAGAAGTATTTAAAACCTATACTAATGCAGGTCGAATAGATCAAATATCAGTACATGAAAAATTTGAACTTACAGATGAAGCAAAAGCAATTTTAGGTTCTGATGGTAAAGAAGTAGGTGTTCATGGTGGTATTGGCTTTAATCTTGAACCTACAACGCTTCAAATAACCAAATGCGAAGTGTCACCAAAAGTATCGGAGGATAGCAAACTTTCAGTAAGTATCAAAGTGGATGCTCCAAAATAATTAACTTAAAAATAAAACACAAATTATGCGAAAATATTTATTACTAATATTATCGTTTGTGTTCCAATTCCATGTTTCATACGCAACTAACTATACTTATCGCTATTGGATAGATCAAAATACGGCTCAAACACGAACAAGTATATCTAATGAATTAGATTTCACAATAGATATATCAAACCTTTCGTGTAATATGCATACTTTGTTTATTCAAGTGCAAAAAGATAATGGGACTTGGTCAAACCCTATAGCGCGTCCTTTTCTCATTACAAATAAGTATAATACCGTAAAGACATGTTATTGGTTCGATGATAATGTTGATGAACGCTTTACATTTGACAAGGTCAATGGTGAAGCATTTATGATAGATGCCTCTAATCTATCTGCGGGCATTCACTCGCTGAATGTAATGTTATATTCTGAAGAGGATATACTCAGCATTTATACACATACATTTGTTAAAATGCCTGAACTCCCAAATGAAACAGAAGTATTACTAACTTTCTGGATTGATGGAGTAGAATATTCACAACAAAAGGTAGCATATTCTGAAGATTTGGTATTGTTTGATTTTGATGTGGAAACACTCGCCAGTGGTACACACAAATTAGAAGTACAAGCATCAACAGCAAGTGGACTCATATCTGATATAGCAAGTGCATACTTCGTAAGAATGCCTAACTCAAAGAATGATAGCGTTCTCGCTTATCGCTATTGGGTGAATGACAACAATGCCGATTTACCTTTCACGGCAGTAGATAATCCTACTATTCCTTACACCCTCATCGGCGATTTGGATGTCGCACCTCAACCATTGCGCTGCGCACGTTTCCATTTCGAAGTGAACAACGATATGCCTATGCTATATGCCGAGAATGATATTCACGTGCAGTTTATGGCTGCGGATGGACACTTGATTAAGACAACCAACGCGTATGTAGAATCAGTCGCTGCCGACACATTGATCGCCGAGGAATGGACGGAAATCCAAAATGATACCGTTATTAAAGCAGACAAACCTACGGGAGAAACCATCTATTGGTATGCAATGAACCTTGAAGCAGGAGATACCGTTTGCCTCAAAACAAATTACTCCTCTACGCTGCAAGTGTTCTCCCACTCGGGCAACAAGGTATTGGAATCCAAAGCCGACTCATCACTCATCTTCCGCCAGTTCATAGCAGAAAAGGCAGAAATGTATTATGTTGCCCTTCATACGGTAAATACCACCAAAGCGCAAGTAACATTGACGGTTGATTTGAAAGAGTTTATACGCTACTTCAATATTGAGACTTCTGCTGTTGGCAATGGTACTGTCACTGAGGGTGGCACCTATGCTGAGGGAACAGAGATTACCCTCACAGCCACACCCGATGAGGGCTATCAATTCACGCAATGGTCAGACGGCAATACCGACAACCCTCGTACACTTGTCCTCACACAAGATACCTCACTCGTAGCCTATTTCGAGATTATCTATCTCCAACCAGATACGGTAACTTTGTGCTACGGCGAGACCTATCAATGGCACGACAAGACATACGACGCTTCGGGTGTATATGTTGACACGCTATCCAGTGGAGTGGCTACATTACACATCACTATCTTACCGCAAGTAGAAGAAACCATAGAGGAAGCCACTATCTGCTCTGATGAGACGTACACTTGGCTAGCCGATGGCAAAGTATATGCTGAATCAGGCACCTATAGTGTAACCTTGCAAGACATTAACGGCTGCGACAGTGTAGTTATCCTGCACCTAACCGTTAATCCTATTGCCACCGCCGAGGAGCATGTTACTGCTTGCGATAGTTACGTATGGAACGGCGAGACCTATACTCAAAGTGGCGAGTACGTTTACACTACCACCGCTGCAAACGGATGCGATAGTATAGTGACATTGCACCTCACTGTAAACCAAACGCAATATGCAGAGGAAACTGCAACTGCTTGCGATAGTTATGAGTGGAACGGCAATACTTACACCGAGAGTGGAGAGTACACCTATACAACTACTGCTGCTAATGGTTGTGATAGCATAGTGACATTGCACCTCACTGTAAACAAAACGCAATATGCAGAGGAAGCTGCAACTGCTTGCGATAGTTACGAGTGGAACGGTGAGACTTACACTGAGAGTGGTGAGTACACCTACACCACCGTTGCTGCAAACGGATGCGATAGTATCGTTACACTCCATTTGACTATCAATAATTCCGAAATAGGCGAGACAGAGTACGTTACTATTTGCTATGGCGAGACCTACACTTGGAATGGGCAAACCTACTCCACCGAAGGCGAGTATAGTGTTACTTTGAGCAATACAGCAGGTTGTGATAGTGTTGCTACTCTCCTACTCACTATTATGCCAGAGGCAGTTACTACCACCGAAAGTGTAGTAATTGGTAGCAATGAGTTGCCATACACTTGGCATGGTAATACGTACGCAGCAACAGGTCAATATACGCTTACAGAGCAATATACTACCGTTGCTTGCGATAGTGCTATCCATATATTGGATTTGACGGTACTCACAACTGGCAACCATGATGAGCAAAGTGTAACTATTTGCGATAGTGAAACACCTTATCTGTGGTATGGCGAGTCATATTCTGCAACTGGTAATTATACCTACACCGAGAAATATGTAGGCACAGACATCGATAGTATCCAACATATTCTCAACCTCATAGTTAATCCAACCGTTTATACGGAGGAGACTATGGTGGCATGCGATAGTTATGAGTGGAACGGTCAAACCTACACCCAAAGTGGCGACTACACCTACACCACCGTTGCTGCTAATGGTTGCGATAGCATCGTAACCCTACACCTAACTATCAACCAAACGCAATACGCAGAGGAAACTATTACCGTTTGCGATAGTTATGTATGGAATGGAGAAACATACACAGAAAGTGGCGACTACACCTACACTACCGTTGCTGCCAATGGTTGCGATAGCATAGTGACATTGCATTTGACTGTAAACAAAACGCAATATACAGAAGAAACTGCAACTGCTTGCGATAGTCATGAGTGGAACGGTGAGAATTACACTGAGAGTGGTGAGTACACCTATACAACTACTGCTACTAATGGATGTGATAGCATTGTGACATTGCACTTGACTATTAACAAAACACAATATACAGAAGAAACTGTAGTGGCGTGTGATAGTTACGAGTGGAACGGTCAAACCTACACCCAAAGTGGCAAGTACACCTACACCACCGTTGCTGCTAATGGTTGCGATAGCATTGTAACGCTCCATTTGACTATTAACAAAACGCAATATGTAGAAGAAACTATAGTTGCTTGTGATAGTTACATTTGGAATGGTCAAACCTACACTATCAGCGGTGATTATACCTATACGACTACTGCAGAGAACGGCTGTGACTACATAGAGACACTGCATTTAACCATTAATAAATCGGAAAAAGTAAAACTAAGTATGGTTGCATGCGACTCCTATGAGTGGCATGGAGTTACTTATACCGAAAGTGGTGAGTACACCTATAATACCACTACAGAAAATGGCTGCGAACGTATTGAGACATTATATTTGACTATTAACAAATCAAAGAAGATGGATCTAAATATGGTCGCATGTGACTCTTTTGAGTGGCATGGAGTTACTTATACCGAAAGTGGTGATTATATCTACACCACTACAGCAGAAAATGGTTGCGAACAGATAGAAACACTTCATCTCACTATCCATCATTCGGTACATATTGAAGAAACTGTAGAAGTATGCGATTCATATGAATGGCATGGTCTTACATACTCTGTAAGCGGCGACTATACCTATACTACTACAACTGAAAACGGATGTGACTATGTGGAAACACTGCACTTGATTATTCTACCAGATGCTACAACAGAAAGCGAGAAACTTGCACTCTGTCCTTCGGAACTGCCATATGAGTGGTATGGGCAAGTACTTACTGAGGCGGGTACCTATTCAGCCACAGAGCAATATGCTGGTATGGAGTGCGATAGCGTGATACACGAACTGACATTGGATGTATATGTACAGACACTGCCAGTCACGGTGACACTGCCTATCGTTCGCACAGGGGAAGCAATTGATGTGACTATTCCTACTGCCGAGATTCAAGCACATATCGCTGCCGAGACATGGTATGCACCAAACGCAGAAGTGGCATGGTATATCATGGAGAACAACGATTGGGGTACTCTGACAGATGCACCTGTGGCAGCAGGCATTAAAGAAGTGATACTCAAATATGCGGTAGAAACGGACTGTGGCAATGTAGAATCTGACAAGATGGTTATTACAGTAGAAACAACGGATGTGGAAAATATCCATAGCCAATCGCCAATATCCAATTGCCAAAAGATCCTCTACGAAGACCATATCTATATCCTCCGCGATGGAAAGGTATATAGTGTCATGGGACAGGAGATGTAGTAATTTGGCTTTGTTTGTTTTTCGCTCACCAATGCAGTTGCTGCATTCATATGAGCGAAAACAAACAAGCATCCTGAATTGACAAACAATTGTCGTCTAAATTGACGCGAATTGTCGTTAAACAGAATCCTATCTCACTCCGCTACTCTCACCAGTAGCGGAGTTTCTTTCGAAACAATACCCTTCCACGCCGAATATTTTTACAGCATTATTATAGTAAGACCAAGATGTGAAATTGATGAAAAATACTTGCTTAACTTGCATATCTGCATTTTTTGTTGTACCTTTGCACCATAAAATAATCAAACACTCATGAAGTACCTAATCTCTGGAGGCGGAACAGGAGGGCATATCTTCCCTGCCGTAAGTATAGCAAACGCATTGCGCGAAGCTGACCCTAATTGCGAAATCCTATTTGTGGGAGCACTCGGACGTATGGAAATGGAGCGCGTACCACAAGCAGGATATAAGATTATCGGTCTGCCTGTCAAGGGGTTTGACCGTAGTCGCCCATGGAAGAATATCCGCGTAGTGATTGACCTAGTACGCTCAATGATACAAGCACGTAAGATTGTGCGCGATTTCCGTCCAGATGTGGGAATAGGCGTGGGTGGCTACGCCAGTGGTGCAGCCATGAAAGTGGCAGCGAAAATGGGAGTACCCATCCTATTGCAAGAGCAAAATAGCTTTGCAGGAGTGACCAACAAACTGCTGAAAGATGATGCCAAGAAGATTTGCGTGGCATACGAGGGGATGGAGCGTTTCTTCCCAAAAGATAAAATCATCCTCACAGGTAACCCTGTGCGCCAGAACTTGACTTCGGGCACGAAAGAGGAGGCAATCAAATACTTCAACGAGGAGTTTGGTGTGAACTTCACAATAGAGAAAAAGACGCTGCTTATCATAGGCGGAAGTCTAGGTGCGCGCACCATCAACCAAAGCATCATTGCGCACCTCAACGAACTGATAGAAAGCGGAATACAAGTGATTTGGCAAACGGGTAAAAACTACTTTGCGGACTGCAAAGCAGCAATGGACGCTTTGCTGCAGGACGGGCAGAGCCCTATGGGACGCTTCGCTATAGGACGGGCAGAGCCCTATGGGACGGCTTCGCCTATGGGTTATGGAATCATCTGCACCGACTTTGTTAGTCAGATGCCACTAGCATATGCGCTGGCGGACTTAGTGATTTCGCGTGCAGGAGCTTCATCAATATCCGAACTCTGTCTATTAGGCAAGCCATCTATCTTGGTGCCATCGCCTAACGTAGCCGAAGATCATCAAACGCACAACGCCATGGCGTTGGTCAGGAAAGATGCAGCGGTTTTAGTAAAAGATGCAGATGCCAAAGATACACTGATAATCAGTGCATTATCACTTATTCAGAACGATAAACAACTACAAGCATTGCACAAGAATATTCTCACTTTGGCACTTCCAGATTCTGCTCGTTTGATTGCAGAGGAAGTGATGAAATTAGCTACAAAATAATTTATGGGTAAACTCAATGCCGTTTTGGTGGGACTGATAACCCCTAACCAAAACGAAGAACGAACAAAAGAATATCTCGACGAGTTGGCATTTCTTGCCGACACCAACAATACCAATTGTGTCAAGCGTTTTGTGCAACGCCTTGACTATCCTAATACGTCCACGTATGTGGGCGAAGGAAAACTTCAGGAGATCAACGAATATATCCAACGCTTTGCTGACACCGATGACTTTATTGATATGGTCATCTTTGATGACGAACTCTCACCTCGTCAGCTTCGCAATATAGAAAAGGCACTCAATGCCCACAACCAAAATGAGATAAAAGACAACCACAAACAACCTGTTCGTGTCATCGACCGTACTATCCTCATTCTGGAGATATTCCTCCATCGTGCTCAAACATCCTACGCAAAGACGCAAGTGGAGATGGCGCATTTGCAATATATGCTTCCTCGTTTGACCCGCATGTGGTCGCACTTAGACCGTCAACGAGGTGGTGGAACAACGAGCCGTGGTATGGGTGAAACACAGATTGAGGCGGATAAACGAATCATTGGTCAGCGTATTGCTCTGTTGCGCGAGGAACTCAAGAAAATTGACCGACAAATGGCTACCCAACGCCAAAACCGCGGCAAGATGGTGCGTGTGGCGCTTGTGGGGTATACTAACGTGGGGAAATCTACGATTATGAACCTTATCAGCAAGTCAGAGGTGTTTGCAGAGAACAAACTTTTTGCTACTCTTGACACGACTGTGCGCAAGGTGACTATTGAGAATCTTCCATTCTTACTCTCTGATACTGTGGGATTTATACGCAAACTTCCTCACCATTTGGTGGAGTCGTTCAAATCGACATTGGACGAAGTGCGCGAGGCAGATTTGCTTATTCACGTGGTGGATATATCACACCCTAACTTCGAGGAGCAGTACGAGGTGGTGGAGCAAACTATCAACGAACTCCTAACCAAGCAGACTGAAATCAAAGAAGCAGACCCTTGGTCAAAGAAACAAAAATCCAATAAGAAAACCGAGAAGACTGTTGCGCAAATCCCTCGTATTGTGGTGTTTAACAAGATTGATGCCTTTACCTATACGCCAAAGGAGGAGGACGATCTCACGCCAATCAAACGTGAGAATATCTCATTAGAGGAACTGCAGCGCACATGGATGGCAAAGCTGCATGATGATTGTATATTCATTTCTGCACGTCAGAAAACGAATATAGACGAACTCAAGTCTCTCTTTTACGACCGCATCAAAGCTATTCATATTCAACGCTACCCATACAACGATTTTCTGTTCCAACAGTATGAGTAGTTGCTGAAAATGACGTAGTAGTTTGCATATATCAGAAAAAAGTTGTATCTTTGCGACCAAATTGGGAAGTATGGCTATACAAATTCAACATCTCAATAAGCATATTGGTAAGCAACATGTGCTGAAGAATGTAAACTTGACCATAGATGATGGTGAGGTAATAGGTTTGCTGGGTCCCAATGGTGCAGGCAAATCTACTTTGATGAAGATTATGGTAGGTGTTTGGAATGCTACCAATGGAGAGGTGCATGTGCCTAAGTCAATTGGCTTCCTGCCAGAGCAGAATCCGTTGTACGAGGATATGTATGTGCGTGAATATCTGCGGTTTTTTGTGGGGTTGAGGAGTAAGGAACAAGGAGCCAAGAGCCAAGACCAATTAGTAGAGGAGTTGATAGCGCGTGTGGGGTTGACTGCAGAAGCTAATAAGCGAGTGGGGCAGTTGAGCAAAGGATATAAACAGCGCGTGGGTTTGGCACAAGCGATGATTGGTAATCCCGAACTATTGATTTTGGATGAACCGACAACAGGTCTTGACCCTAATCAATTGGAAGATATACGTGCTTTGATTCGCGAAATGGGCGAAGAACGTACAGTGATTCTATCGACTCACATTTTACAGGAAGTCAAGCAGATGTGTACGCGAGTGGTGATTATCGACCACGGAGAAATCAAAGTGGATAAACCCATCGGCGAGATAGAGGATTTGGAACAAACCTTCCGCGAAGCCACACAATACTAAACAACACTACACCACACTAAACAACACTACACAATGCTAAACAACGACTTTGATATAAGGGGACAGATGACGGAGAAGGAGCAAGACAATGCCTTGCGTCCTTTGCGTTTTGATGATTTTGCGGGACAGTCCAAGATTGTCAGCAACTTGCGTATTTTTGTAGAAGCAGCGCGCATGCGTGGTGAGTCGCTTGACCATGTGCTCCTTTTTGGCCCTCCAGGCTTGGGTAAAACGACGCTCAGCAATATCATTGCCAACGAATTGGGGGTAGGGTTCAAGATCACTTCAGGTCCTGTGCTCGATAAACCAGGCGACTTGGCGGGATTGCTTACTTCGCTTGAGGAGAACGATGTGCTCTTCATTGATGAGATTCACCGCCTCTCTTCCGTTGTAGAGGAGTATCTCTATTCTGCGATGGAGGACTATCGCATTGATATTATGATAGATAAGGGACCTTCTGCCCGCACGATACAAATCGACCTTAACAAGTTCACGCTCATTGGTGCCACCACTCGCAGTGGTCTGCTGACCAGTCCGTTGCGTGCACGCTTTGGTATCAACTGCCACTTGGAGTACTACGATGCGCATATTCTTGCGGGGATTGTGGAGCGTAGTGCGCGACTTTTGGGTATCCATATCGACAGCAAAGCAGCAGCCGAGATCGCGCGCCGCAGTCGTGGTACCCCTCGTATTGCGAATGCTTTGCTCCGTCGTGTGCGTGACTTTGCACAGGTGAAGGGTAATGGTGCAATTGATTTGGAGATTGCGAGGTATGCGCTAGAGGCGTTGAATATTGACACCTTTGGTTTGGATGAGATTGACAACAAACTACTTAGCACCATCATTGATAAGTTCAAAGGTGGCCCTGTCGGCTTGAATACCATCGCTACTGCTATGGGCGAAGATGCTGGTACGATAGAAGATGTCTATGAGCCATACCTCATCAAAGAGGGCTTTATCAAACGCACTCCTCGCGGTCGTGAAGCCACCGAGTTGGCATACAAACACCTCGGTAAGACACCGATTATCAATGGGCAGATTACACTAGAGTTCTAATATGAAGCAGTACAAAGTAGTCTTTATCGACTGGGATGATACAATAGGGGATTTTGTTGGTGCCGCAAAGCGAGCACTCCAAGAGATGTACGGAAAGTACAAATTAAGTGACTATTTTGCTTCGCATGAGGAATTCGTATCGCTCTACAAACCGCATAATATTGAATTATGGCAACTCTATGGCGAAGATAAAGTCACTAAAGCATTTTTGCGTGTGGATCGCTTTCTGTACCCTTTGTTACACGGTACTAAAGTAGCTTCACAAATACAATTCTCCACCACACAACACAATTCTACACAATTCTACACTACACTTTCCGCTCTTGCGGAGCAGATGAGCGAGGATTTTCTGCATTTAACAACGAAATACTTCTCCTTATTGCCTGGAGCAGAGGAGTTGGTGCGTTACTTGGCGAAGAAATATCCGCTGACGGTAGTGACCAACGGCTTTATAGAAGTGCAGTACGAGAAGTTTGATAAGAGCGGACTGTGCGACTGCTTCTCGCATATCGTGTTGAGCGAGGAAGTAGGTTGCCAGAAGCCCAATCCACGTATCTATGAGGAGGCACTACGCATGAATGGCGTATCTGCAGCAGAAGCTGTCATGATAGGTGACTCGTGGAACTCCGATATACAAGGGGCTATCAATGCAGGCATTGACCAAATCTGGATTCGCAAATCCCAAGACCCACTCCCCGAAGGACAATCCGCCACTTATCTCGTCCAATCTCTCTCCGAAGTGATGGAGATATTGTAAGAGAATATAGTACTCCCCTGCAAATTAGCGAATTGCAGGGGAGTATTTTCTGGGGTTATCTATTTTTCTAGATAGAAGGTTAGAGGCGAATAGTCGCTTGTTTTGTTTCACCCTTCTTAATGGTTACAGCAGTTTGTCCTGTCATAATCTCTGTGCCGTCTTTGAACGTGGCAAAATAAAGCGTTGTTTGGCTATCATTAATTTCCAAATCCATATCGCCTAATTCAAATGTGGCTATGCCCGAAGCATCTGTAATAACTGTTTTGGCTGCAAATAATGGTTGGCGAATATCCATTGTCCAATTGGTCTCGTCAAACATGTACACAGACATACCTGATTGAGGCATATTAGATTTAATAACTTGGACTTCAACTGTGGCTTTACCACCGATTCCTTCACAACTGGTAAATGATAGACCGAAAACAACGGTCAATAAGATAAGAAGAATTTTTTTCATTGTTTTTGTTGTTTTAAATTAGTTAAACATAATAATATAAAAAAAGCGCGGACTATTTCAGTCTGCGTTCCAAGGTATCGCCAAACACCCAACAAAAACAACTGGAACAGCCCGCACACGGCGGACTCATCCCTGTACTTGCGTTTTGCTGTCTAAATAAATTTGGCGATTTACGGAACGCAGCAATTACAAGTCTGATAATAAATACGGTGCAAAGGTAGTGCTTTTTTTTGAATTGGGCAAGAAAAAAGCGCATTTTTAGTGCTTTTTTTAGTAGAGTAAGGAGAATTGGCGAGCAGAGGAGAGTTGACCCGAATAACATTCGGGGCAATGGACATAAAAGTATGTCTGACAGATAAGGTGATTTAGTGGTGTGGATTGGGAGTTAATTTAGGACTTAGAAGCGTGGATTAGGGAGCCGATGATGAAGCCGCGGAGAGTGGTGTATGGCTTTGGGTAGGAGGTTGGATAACGGTCGGCTCTCTTGCGGTATTGGGCGAATTTCTCCTCCCACTCAGTACGGAGTTCGGGGGTGTTCAAGATGACTGTGGTTTGGTTGACTGCGTCCTTAAAAGCAGTGATGGTGCGTTGACGTTCGGGAGCTACAGGGCCTTTATACGGATGTTTAACTACATAAGCGTGAGTGCGACCATTGCGAGTGCGCATGACAATCTTATCGTTTGAGGCGAGTTTGCCAGAGATAGAGTCAAAAGGGTGAGAGAGAGTGGTACGTGCCATGGTAATGTTGATTATGAATTTTGAATTATGAGGGCAAAGGTAGTGAAAAATTGTGAGATGGCAAAATAATTTAAGGTGTTTTTTCGTTTTTTAGTGAAAATAGCGTAATTATATGATATATACGATGTTCCTACGGTATAAATATACTAATGTACCGTATATCTACCGTGTATATACCGTATATCAACCGTATATCTACCGTAGTTAATAGCGGGAGGATAAGTGTAAACTATGAACTATAAGTGATTAGTGATAAAGTTTGCTGTGTGCGCAAGTAGCAAGTGGTGGTTTATGATTAATTCTGCCATAATGGCAGTCGGAAGGGCTATGGCACGGAGATTGTAAGTATAGTATTACGAAGTAATAAAATTAGACTATGATGAAGAATAAAAATAAAAAGAATGTAGAGCAACCTGTTGAAAATCAGGTTGAAAAGGAAACTGTGGAAACGGTGAACAACACTGAGGCGGTGAATGACGGTGAAGCGACTGCAGCCGAGGAAGTGTCAGAGACTGACCCATTGCAAGCCAAAGTGGCAGAATTGGAAGCACGAGTGGCAGAGTTGGAAGACCTGAAACTGCGCCAAATGGCAGAATTTGATAACTTCCGTCGCCGTACCAACAAAGAGAAACTGGAATTGATGACTACCGCTGGTGAGCGTATCTTCAAAGATATGCTGCCCCTTGTTGATGACTTTGAACGCGCCAAAGATGCGATGGCAAAGACCGATGACATTGAGGCAGTTCGTCAAGGTATTGAGTTGATTTACAGCAAGTTTATTGGTTTCTTGGCGGCAAACGACGTGAAAGTAATTGATACAACCGATGCTGATTTTAATACCGATTTGCACGAGGCAATTACCACTTTTGCAGCAGGCGAAGACAAAAAAGGTAAAGTAATTGACTGTACACAAAAAGGATACACCTTGGGCGAAAAAGTGATTCGCTTTTCTAAAGTCGTTGTTGGCGAGTAACGCCAACAAGCGACGTATAGTGGCAAACAATGTTTGCGAAAGTGGCTAAAGCGAAAATGGTCTTCGACGAAAAGTGGCAGCAGAGCTGCGAACAATAGAGCGCGAAGCCAACCACGTGAAACAATTTTCGTGAACGACGTTAACATAAAAAAATATGGCAGAGAAAAGAGATTATTATGAGGTGCTGGGCGTGGGTAAGACCGCGACAGCAGACGAGATAAAGAAGGCTTACCGCAAGATGGCGGTAAAGTATCACCCTGACAAGAACCCAGGTGACAAAGCAGCTGAGGAGAAATTCAAGGAGGCTGCGGAGGCATACGAGGTGCTTTCTGACCCACAGAAACGCCAACGCTATGATCAGTTTGGTCATGCTGGCATGGGTGGTGCTGGCTTCAGTGGCGGCGGCATGAACATGGAAGATATCTTCTCGCAATTCGGTGACCTATTCGAATCATGGGGCATGGGCGGCGGAGGATTCTCCAGTTTCTTCGGCGGCGGTAGTCGCGGCGGCGGTCAGCGTGTGCGTAGAGGTAGTGACTTGCGTGTTCGTGTGAAAGTAACTTTGGAAGAGATTGCCACAGGTGTGGACAAGAAAATCAAGGTGAAGAAAATGGTGAACTGCAAGAGTTGCAATGGCACAGGTAGCGCGGACGGCAACGTGGAGACATGTCCAACATGTAAAGGTTCGGGACGTGTGGTGAGTGCACAACGCAGTATCTTCGGTATGATGCAGGTGCAAAATGAGTGTCCTACCTGCCATGGCGAGGGCAAGATTATCAAGAATAAGTGTACACATTGCCAAGGTAATGGCGTAGTACGTGAGGAGGAAATTATTGAGATTCATATCCCCGCGGGTGTGGCTGGTGGCATGCAGATTCCAGTGCATGGCAAAGGCAATGCGGCTCCTCATGGCGGCGTGAATGGCGATTTGCTGGTACTGATTGAGGAAGAAGAGCACAAAGATTTCTTGCGCGATGGTAGCGACTTGGTGTATAACTTGCTGCTGGATATGCCTACAGCAATCTTGGGCGGACAAGTGCAGATACCAACCTTGCAAGGCGAGGCGAAGATTACCATCACCCCTGGTACGCAACCTGGTAAGGTGTTGAGAATGAGAGGAAAAGGTCTGCCAATGATAGACCAATATGCCCGCCAATACGGTACAGGCGATATGCTGATCAACGTGGGTGTGTATATCCCAGAGCATCTCAATAAAGAGGAGAAGAAGATGATTGAGCAACTGCAAAAGAGCGAGAATGTTCGTCCTGGCAGCAGCGATAAGAAGAATTTCTTTAAAAATCTGTTCGGATAAAAACGGATTCGGGAATCAGGATTCGGAAACAAAGACAAATTATGAAAAAGACTATTTTATTGGTAATGAGTATATGCCTTAGTGCGCTGGTGCGTGCTGAGGTTTTTCCGTCTTTTGGAGTAGATAGCGTGAGTAGCGAGTTCTTTCGCGAGTGGTATATCAATGGGGATTTAGGACATTATCTGGATAATTATTCGGATTATGTGGTGTATGAAGCGGAAACCACAGGCGAATGGAACTTGGGCGATATGAATATCTTTTCGATTGCAGGAAACTCGTTTCGTCAGAATAAGTATTCGCTAAATGGCATGCGCATAGATAGCCGCTATCAAGTGGGCAGTACTATGCTGTATACCAATATGTTACGCACGGACTATGTGTTGGATTACCACGAGGGCAAGATTCATTTTACAGATGCCGCCTATCAAAACCAATCGCTGACACTGAAAGGTAATGCAGGCAATTTGGGCGGTATATCGCCTGGAACATGCGAGTTGATCAACTTGTTCCACTCATCTGGTGAAGAGCGAACGATGGATAGTCGCCCGATAGAGATGCGTAATCATGTGATAGGTGCGGGTAGTGTGGAGGCGAGTTTCGCTATTCCTGCGTATGGCAAACGGTATTATCAACATGCGTACGCTCAATATGGTTCGCGCACGCAGACAGCATTTGACCATACAGGTATATCTGGGATGTATGCAAGTCCCTATTATACAGCGCAATTGGATGGCGAACTGCCTATGGCAACGAATAATGTGCTGGATAAGTTGAACTATTATTTTGTAGCGCAGGGTAGGGGAGATATGTATTCGGAGTTGCTGTATAATCGCAATGAAGTGGCAGATTTTTTAGGCTATACGGCTGCAGTGTATGGAAGCAAGACTTTTGCTAATGGTGGTACACTGGTGGCCGGTTTGAGCTGGGCGTTGAGCGATGTGCAGCATGATAGTTTGTCGTTTGCTCGCAATCTGTTGGACCACGATGGCGAGGCGTTTGACCCATGGTATGCTGATGGTAAGACCAATGAAGCGAACTTGTCGGTGCAATATGATCAGCGTTTATTGCCATGGTTGCGTGTACATGCTTCAGGGTATAACTCTTTTGTGCATTTCAGTCCGACTACCGCGACTTGGAGCAACGATATGTATATGCAGAGTATAGCCGATAAATCGCGCACACCACTATACACATATCACTGGCAATCATCGGCTTATGGAGCGGGGTTGTTGGAGAATGAAGCTATGGTAGTGGCGGAATATGAATTGGCGCGTGGACTACGTATGCAAGCACATTTGGGCGTTTCGTTGGACGGAATACTGTTGAATGGCAAATCGGTGGTAAGTCCGAATTGGCTGGCGAAGTTTGCCTTAGATTGGAAACCTAGTTGGTGGTTCCAGATGGGATTGAACCTTTCGCATAATCGCATGAGTTACACCATGAACGAGCTGCAATACTTGAGCAATGATTATATGAATGGCGAAATTCGCTATGCGGATGGCACCTTGCTTGCCACAACGGGAGGCAAATATCATGCTATTGGTAAGAACCTATGGGCACATCAGCCATCATATGCCGTATTGGATATCCCTATTCGCTTTACTTTCGATAAGCAGTCAAGGCATCAGTTCTCGCTGCTGTCAAGTATTCGCAAGTATTATAACATGTGGTTTACCGATTATAGCAATGGCCTAGAGGCGAATATGTTTGAACAAGATGGTTTGTACTATTGGCGTGAGGGTGAGAAACATTATACAGTAGGTCTGCAACCAATGGATTTGATGAGCAGTACTGTGGGCGGACGTACACCTTATTATATGTCGAACGTGGCGAAGTATTCGTACACAGGCAAGAAATGGTTCGTTAGTGTATCATGGCAGAGTTATTTGATGGCAGGACTCTCTACGATTGGTAATGGTCCGTTGCACAATAATATCGGTGTGTTGGCAGAGTCAAGTGCGAATCCGAATGCATACAAGGCAGCACGTGAAGGAAATTTACCCTTCCAAGGGAATTGTCGTTTGAATCAAGATAAGTCGTTTGTTTTGCGTTTACAAGTTACTTATAACCCATGCAAATACTTTTCTGTTAGTTTGAATGGAAAATTCAAAGATGGTCAGCCATTTTCTAATTTTATCGCAGAACCATACATAGTGAATGGACATCAGCAAGTAGCTATCTGGAATGATGATGCCAAAGGTATCAATATGAATAACAAGGCTTTTGGTAAACGCGAAGATGCATTCTTTAATTTTGACTTACGAATGACAGGACGTTGGTGGATTAAGCAAATTCCATTTCAATTGGATGTAACATGTTACAATATCTATGATTTTGGAACAGCACTAACAGAGTATGTATTTGATAAATACAATCATTCTACATACCCCTCTTGGACTATTGATAAAGGAAGGGAAAGTATGCACGAGAGTCGTACATCCATGTCATTGTGCATTCCTCGTGGGTTATTGGTTACTTTGCGCATCGGATTGGAGGCGGATAAGAACCATCCATACGCACCATAGTACAATACCATCAAATCGACCGAACATACAATCAGTAAGCATATTGAGGGCGTAAAGTGTAAGCAACATAACTGCAGACTTTCGTCCTCTTTTTGTGTTGAAGATGGGTATACTAATCCATGCTGTAATAAAGAAAAGCAAGCCAGGAATGCCTATTTCTATCCATTCTTCAAGATACTGATTATGGGTAGCATAGCGACGTTTTACATATTTAGTTAATCCTGCTTTGTTATATTTTTCTTGCAGATACAGAGTACTTTGTCCTGCTCCTAATCCATAAAGCGAATAGTCTTTTGGATTTTCTAATGCCATTCCCCATATATTCAAGCGAACATTCTCTCCTTTTTTTGCCTCTCGGATGGATAATAATTGTGAATAATTGAATTCCTGCATACGAGGATGTTGACTCAGAGCGAATAATCCTATTCCGCATGCCATCAGTAGGAGTGCAACTTTATAACGAATACGGCGAATAGGAAGTTTATATAGTAACCAGACCGATAATAGAGCAATGCCAGATAGGATGGAGGCACGGGAGCCTGTAGCTAGTATAAAAGCCACCATGATAATAATTGCACCAATGATAATAAGCCATCCTTTGCCTTTTCCGTATTTATTTAATATATCTTTGCGAACATAGATTAGTGCCATAATGCCCATCATCTCTGTACTACATAGGAATAGACGATGCTTAAAATAGGAAATCTTATCAGCAAAAAAATCCAAAGGAAGCGATTTCATGCGATAATCACCTATTTCAAAATTGAAACTATTTGCATTGAAAACCCAATATAGTGTAAATGCATATATTCCAACAGCGGCAACGCACGAAACAGCTAATACTTTGCATATTTGTTTCCAATCGTATTGTGAGTTGACCCCCCAAATACCTACTGGGACAAGTATCCCAAAGAACAGGTATCGTTCTAGTTGCCATCCGTAGGCGTGGGCATCTTCAGTCCAAAGCCCAGAAATAATTTTCCAAAGATACCATGCTCCAAACATGAGAAATGGTATGGCCTTATTCCAATCTTGCGGGCTAGGTTTTCTGCAAAATCGTCCTTCTAATACCCACGCAGCAAACCACGCAACACTAGCATAGCGCAAAAAAAGTTGCGGAAAAGGTAATAGAGCAACTGTTACTAAAAATAGTGTGTAGTTGAGTTGTCCCATAAAGGACTGGTATCTTATCAGAAAATTATTCATATAAATTGGTAATACCTTGTTTGATGTGTTTTTTCCAACGATGGGTGATAATATAATTGACAGCGAATGCCTCGTCCAAACCTATGGCTTGCGCGAAAGCAGTGCCAATGGTTGAAAGAGCGTCTTTATCAATATTGAGGCGTTCAAAGTTTTTCAATGCTTTTTTGATAGATATGTGATTGTAGAACTTGATACGATTGAGATCAATGATTTCAATTTTGCTGCCATCTTTATTAAAAAGTATATTTCCACCTGAATAATCTTGATGTAGTACTCCGCGCCGATACAATTCAGCAGAGAAACGTCCGATAGATTGTAAAATTTGTTCTCGATGAGGGAAGTTTTTGTTGTGAACCAAATCGTTAAAAGTATATTGACAATCAGATTGTTTGCATACATACCAACTCTGGCGTAGGATACCGCAGTAGCGAATTTCTCGATACGCGATAGGCATAGGGGTGAGACCTACTAAACGTTTAGCATACTGATAACTGCGTTGTGCTTTAGATTCGCAAAACCATCCATATATAACTCCTCTCCACAAAGGAGGTGTTGCAAATTGCTTTGAAATATATCCGTTATAATTGCGTAAAATGTTTCTTTTTGCATGGATAATTTTTCCTTTTCCCCAATTGGTATAATCACCTACAATTGTTTCATTGCGGAAGAAGTTGATGAAACGCGACCATGAACGATGATAATGCAATGGTCCGCCTAGATAATGCTTCATGTAATTGGCATGGCGTATGTTTAGTTTATCTACTAGTTCATGTTTGAATCGTTGTGTACGTATACGTTTCGAACCGCTATGCACGCGATAGTAAATACCTACGATAGGCAATCGAACGAACTCTCCACCGTCAGCAAAAACGGATAACCAAAAATCCCAATCCTCGCGTCCCTTTAAGTCTTTGCAATATCCGCCTGTTCGTTGCCAATCGTTACGTCGAAACAGGGAAGGAGCTGCAATCATATTTTGCCGAGCCAAACGCTGGAGTGAAAATGGAGGATAAGCGATGCGCTTATTGCTGTCACCAAACATTTCGACTTCACAACCCACGACTAAAACATCCTCTCGTTGCTCTAACACTTCAACTGCTTGGTTTATATAATCAGGCGCGACCAAATCGTCTGCGTCAATGGGTAATATATATATACCTTTGGCTTGCTTAATAGCATTATTTCGTGCTGCAGAAGCACCTTGATTTGCTTGGGTCAACACTTGTATGTGTAAGTCCGAATGAGCATCGGCAAATTGTTGGGCTATAGCTAGACTAGCATCTTTACTACCATCATCCATGACTATAATTTCAAAATTAGGATAAGTAGATGCAGCTATAGATTGTAGAGTCTCCGCAATAAAACTCTCCATATTGTATAATGGTACTATAACACTGACCAATGGCTTCATATGCGGTCTTTCTTTTGGGTGATTTTGCGCCAATAATAGAGCAATGGATTAGTATATTTCAGTCGTTTCCACGGACGTGAAGCGTGTGGGAAGTGTAATACGGGATTATCCAACATCAATACATTGCGTAAACCGAGTTGCACCGACCAATGTGATATGGTAACGTCGTACCAGTTTTTTGTTGGGTCGAGTAAATGAAAATCTGCTTTTTGGAGCAATTCGTTGGTGAGCAACGTACAACAGAAAGAGAAACGTTTTTTAGTGGCAATAGTTTGTTTGGGTAAAAAGCGATAATGTAAACGGCGGAGGTAATGATAGGGGAAGTTATACTCGTTATGTTCATCTATTGTCACAGCAGCTACCATACCAATGCCCGTTTGTACTTCCATTGCCATCTTCTTTAGCGTGTCACGTTGTATAATCACATCACTCTCAATAATAACTAAATGCTGATTGTTGGTTAAAGCTTCTTGTTGTGCTCGTTGTAATACGAGTCGGTAATTAGGTGAGGGATGACTCGTTAGGTTAGATATATGTACTACTTGAGTATTTGTTTCTATAGCGATTTGGTCTAGTCGTTGTGCATTTTCTGGCAATGAGTTATCATCATATATGCTAAGCGTATATCCACTATCCACGATAGCACGAATGGCTCTTTCGGCAATCTCGATAGAGTCTTTAACGGGCATAATAATATGCAATAGTTGTTGCGACACTACTCTTCTACCCTTGTTTTCTTTTTCAATTCAAAGTCTCTACCCAAATAGTTCTTTCTCACCACAGGGTTGGCAGCTAGTTCTTCTGGTGTCCCGTGGAAGAGAATCTTACCCTCAAAAAGTAAATACGCACGATCGGTAATCATCAGTGTCTCATCCACATTGTGGTCGGTAATTAGGATGCCGATATTCTTATCCTTTAATCGCCATACTACGTCTTGAATCTCTTGCACAGCAATGGGGTCCACACCTGCAAAGGGCTCATCTAGCATCACAAACTTTGGCTCAATTGCTAAGCAGCGTGCAATCTCGGTACGTCGGCGTTCACCACCAGATAAACGGTCGCCTAAATTTTTGCGCACATGACCCAAGTTAAACTCTTTGATAAGTTGTTCCAATTTCTCTTGTTGGTACTCTTTTGTGAAATTGGTCATTTCCAATACAGATAAGATATTATCCTCCACACTCATCTTGCGGAAAACACTTGCCTCTTGTGGCAAATAGCCAATACCCAGCTTCGCACGCTGGTACATAGGCATACTTGTAATATCCAGATCATTGAGGAATATCTTTCCATTATTGGCAGTAACCAATCCTGTTGTCATGTAAAAGGTGGTCGTTTTACCAGCACCATTAGGACCCAACAAGCCCACAATCTCCCCTTGCTCAAGGTAGATGCTTACGTCATTCACTACGGTTCGTTTGCCGTATTTCTTATACAAATGTTCTGTGCTTAGTCTATCCATATTGCTACTGGACAATGGTCTGAATGTACTACTTCATTTAATATCTTTGCATCTGTAACGCGTCCCTTTATTGGTTCACTCACCCAATGATAATCAATTCTCCATCCTACATTTCTTGCTCGGGACGCAGCACGGAAACTCCACCAACTATATTTTTCTCCGCTTTGGTCGAACATACGAAATGTATCCACCATACCGCTCGCTTCCCATCTATCTAGCCATGCGCGCTCTTCAGGTAAGAATCCACTTACTCCCACTTGCCTCTCTGGATGATTGATGTCTATCGGCTTGTGTGCAATATTATAGTCGCCACATACCACGATATTCGGACGTTCTTTGCGCAAATCATTAATCCACATCAAAAAATCCTCTAGAAACTCCATCTTATATTCATATTTTGGGCCTTCTGCTTCACCCGATGGGATATATACACAAATTACGGTCACATCACCATAGTCTGCACGAATCACACGCCCCTGGCAGTCGTATTTCGGATTACCCATTCCCACCACTACGCGGTCGGGCTGAATACGCGTGAAGATAGCTACACCCGAATAACCTTTCTTTTCTGCCGAGTGGATATAACTCTGATACCCCAACTCTTGCATAGTCATTACGTCTATTTGATCGGGCTGCGCTTTGCTCTCTTGTATGCAGAATACGTCAGGTTGCTCTTCCGCAAGCCAGTCAAACAGCCCTTTGCTTATCGCGCTGCGAATGCCATTTAAATTATAGGAGATAATCTTCATCTTAACGTACAATTTTCTTGCTACCCGATGTGGTCACTACCACATAGGTTCCATGTGGTAAAATGTCTATATCTGTTGTTTCTTGCTTTTGACCCAAAATATTGTAAATAGCAATGATTGTTTCTTGTTGTTGCACTTGCTCTGTAGAAGTTTTTATACCACCTCTATATTTGAAGTATATCACTCCGTCTTGTTCGCTGATTTCTTCAATACTGTGGTCTGCGATTCCTAGATATTCCGTTGCACCTGCAGGGAATAAATCACCAGGTTTTCCGTCATAGCCACTTTGACGTGAGTTTGGCGTTTTGCCATCTGCTTCTATCAAATCCACACCCATGCGATTGGACGTGTTGTTAACTACATTAGTTAGCCAATTATTGTAAGTGTATTGCACTTTGGTTAGCATCAGTCCATGCCCAGGCAGATATTCATCCCAACCTACTTGTTGACGGTTTTCCAATAGATAAAAGGTCGTTGGACTAGGGTCGTTACCTTTCAGATTGTGTTGATCGCTGGTTGAAATCAGTAACGCACTATTGCTTTCTTGCAACTCTTCCAACTCTACGTTCTCCGCATCTACAATCACTCGTGGTGTCAGCCATCCCATCATAAATCGTTCATATGCTGAGTAAGCAGGTGGTGTGTTCATGTCATTGTTGTATGGACCATAGTCCAAAATGTCCCAACTACCCAAAGTTTTATGTGTTTGACCTTCAGTTGTATATAAATCAGGCAATCCTAACACGTGGCTAAATTCGTGGCAGAAAGTACCAATACCGGTGTGTTGATTGCTGAAATAATCCAACTCATTGCCACAGGCATACAAGTCCACATACTTACCATCCACCTTACAGGTAATTCCTGCCTCCAAGAGCCAATATGAGTGAGGCCAAATGGTATTCTCTTCTCCACCGTCTGCTTCGCCGTAGCCAGCATAAATCACATACACAAAATCCACATAACCATCCTTGTCGTTATCATACAAACTAAAATTCACGCTATCGTCCACCAATTGACATGCCTCTTTCACCATCGTCCATGGGGCATTGTCAAAATCGGTGGATGGATTATTTTTGCCATAGTATGCCATATTCTTGCTCACCGTCACTGGACCTACCACATCAAATTGTGGACTATACTGTCCATTGGACGAGTCATAAAAATACTTCCAAGCAGAGCCCTCTGATGTTACAAAATACTTTCTACCTCCGTAGTTATACGAATAATCTCTCGTATAGTTTTTGCCTGTCAGCATGCTATCCATCTCTGCCTTGTCCGTTTCAAACGCCACATCAGTAAAATTCACCAATATCACCAATCCGCGAGGAGCTATGTTCAGCGGAGTAGCCACATTTTGCGCTTGTGCCACACGACTAGGTGCAGCCATTCGCTTTGCCTCTATTTGCTCCGCATTCAATGCTTCCGTCACTTGGTAAAACCCATTTTCATCCACTTTTAGCCACTCGCCTTTCGCATTGGTCATCCAACGAAAATGCTCATCACCATGTTGATATACAATGATTTGACTTCCGTCTGGTTGTGTCTTTACTATTCCACCTCTACGTGCTGGTATTGCCCATGCCGAGCATACCATTAAGCTTAAAATTGCTATTAATCCTATTTTTTTCATATTCATCTTTTCTTTTAACTCTAAACTGTAGGCGTCTAGCGCCGTCCTCTAAACTACAATCGTTTCGATTGTTTTACTTTTCTGCATGTCGCCACAATCCTTCCGTCTTTCTTTTTCTTTGCGTAGCAGATATATCCTTTTTTGTTTTCTTTCACGAGTGTCACGCCGTCCTCCAGCGTCATCCAATGTTTGCGTTCATCGCCATGCAAACGCACATACACGGTGTCGCCGTTCGGTTGTACTCGTTCTATCACGCCCTTGTATGCAGGCACTCGCGCTGGCTTCTGCTGCGCCCAAACGCACAATGCACCACCAATCGCCAATATCAATAATAGTCGTTTCATTTCTTTTGCCTCTAAACTCTAAACTGTAGCCCGAAGGGCGTCCTCTAAACGGAGCGCGCAGCGCTCTTCACTTTCTTAAACAACTCACTCGCAAACACAAAGTCATTCAACGCCTCATTCTCTGCATGGAATATCTCGTGCCTGCTACCTTGCCACTCTTTCACTCCATTGCGTAGGAACACGATGTTATCGCCAATCTCCATAATTGAGTTCATATCATGACTGTTTACAATGGTACAAATATTATACTCTTGCGTAATGTCTTGTATCAATTGGTCTATGACCAAACTAGTTTTCGGGTCTAGTCCCGAGTTGGGCTCATCGCAGAACAGATACCGTGGATTCAACGCTATCGCTCTCGCAATCGCCACACGCTTTTGCATACCACCACTAATCTCGCTCGGCATCAGTCCAAAAGCTCTCTCTGGCATGTTCACACGTGTCAAGCAGAATCGTGCTCTCTCCACCATCTCTTCCTTGTCCATCTGCGAGAACATCTCCAACGGAAATAGCACATTCTCCTGCACGGTCATGCTATCAAACAATGCCGCTCCTTGAAACAGCATGCCCACTTCTCTGTGCAGCATCCGCACCTCTTTCTCCGTCATACCCGCTAGGTTTTGTTGCCCATTGCGAGTGTCAAATACTATCTCACCTTCATCTATCTGGTGCAGTCCAATCATCGATTTCATCAGCACAGTCTTTCCGCTTCCCGACTGACCGATGATCATATTTACTTTGCCGTCCTCAAAGTCCGCAGAGATATGGTCAAGCACCACATTCCCGTCAAAACTCTTTACGACATCCTTTACCTGTATCATAAAACTCTCGCCTTTAACCTTTAGCCGCTTGCGGCGTCCTATAGCCTCAAAGAGGCGTCCTTTAATTAAGCATCAAATTCGTCAGCACCACATCCATCAGCAGCACCACAATACTACTATTCACCACCGCTTTCGTACTCGCTTTACCTACTTCCAGCGCACCACCTCTTGCATAGTAACCGTAATACGAAGCCATACTCGCAATGATAAATGCGAAGATCACCGTCTTGATAAACGAGTACCACACATAGAACGGTATAAACGCATACTGAATACCCAGCAGATACTCCGACACAGGCAGCACATTCGTAATCGCACTAATGCCATAACCGCCTAACAAACCCGTGAACATAGACAGTGTCACCAACAATGGCATCATCACCATAAACGCCACTATCTTTGGCAATATCAGGTAGTTAGCCGAGTTTACACCCATGATTTCCATGGCGTCAATCTGCTCTGTGATACGCATCGTACCAATCTCCGAAGCCATGTTGCTGCCCACCTTACCTGCGAGCAGCAAGCACAAAATCGTACTCGAAAACTCTAGCAAGATACAGTCACGTGTCACTAAACCCGTCGAATACGCTGGCAGCAATGGATTCTCCGTGTTCAACTTCGTCTGCAAGGTCATAATCGCACCCATAAACACGCTCACAATCAGCGTGATTAGTATCGACTCCAATCCTTGCTTCTCCATCTCCTTGCTCATCTGACGCCAAAACATACGCCCTTTATCAGGCACACGAAACACCTTGCCCATCAGCAAGCAATACTCACCTATGCTATAAAAAAATCGCTGTATCATGATTCCTTTCCTTTAATCTTTAACCTCTCATCTTTAATCTTTCACCTTTAACCTCTCTCCCACCTTTCAACTTATACTATAGTATAAAAACGCGCAAAGGTACGATTTTTTTTTCAAATACGCAAGTTATCATCTGTTTTTTTACCATTTTTCACATCTCTACTCTCTTATCTATTACTTACCTTTAGTTAGTGATTAGTTAGTGATTAGTTAGTTATTAGTTAGTGATTACGCTACCTTTAACCTACGATTATGCTAATTAAGGCAACTTATGCCGAAATCAGAACTGAGGTTTTATGCCATTTTGGCAGTCCAAATGTCTTTGGCACTCATTTTGTAGATACACCCTTAGAACTTTTAAAACTTTTAGAACATTTAAAACTACAATATTATTATGAGTAAGAAAGGAAATATCGGGGTAACATCGGACAATATCTTCCCCGTCATCAAGAAATTTTTGTATTCTGATCACGAGATTTTTCTCCGTGAGTTGATTAGTAATGCAGTCGATGCAACCCAAAAACTCCGCACCCTCGCCTCTGTAGGCGAAGCCAAAGGCGAGTTGGGTGATACGCGCGTACGCGTACTTATAGATAAAAAGAAAAAGACCCTCACCGTACAAGATCATGGTATCGGTATGACTGCCGAGGAGGTGGACAAGTATATCAATCAAATCGCTTTCTCTGGTGCAGAAGAGTTTGTGAATAAATACAAAGACAAAGCAGAAGCCATCATCGGTCACTTTGGTTTGGGCTTCTACTCTGCCTTCATGGTAGCAGACAAAGTGGAGATTTTCTCCCTCTCGTACCAAGAGGACGCTAAGGCCGTTCACTGGTCATGTGATGGCTCGCCTGAATATACGATGGAAGATACCATCAAGGCGGAGCGCGGAACAGATATTGTATTGCATATCAACGACGAATACGCTCAGTATCTGGAAGATGCAACCGTAGAGGGATTGCTTACCAAGTATTGCAAGTTCCTCCCTGTAGAGATTGCTTTCGGCAAGAAGAAAGAGTGGAAGGACGGCAAGCAAGTGGAGACCGATGAGGATAATATCATCAACGATGTCAATCCTGCATGGACACGCAAGCCTGCTGACCTCACCGATGAGGATTACCAGAAGTTCTACCACCAACTCTATCCTCATCAGATGGATGAGCCACTTTTCCATATTCACCTCAACGTGGATTACCCATTCAATCTCACGGGTATCCTCTACTTCCCTCGTATCAAAAATAATATTGATATTCAGCGTAATAAGATTCAGCTCTATTGCAACCAAGTGTTCGTAACCGATGAGGTGGAGAATATCGTGCCACAATACTTGACCCTCCTTCACGGTGTAATTGACTCGCCAGATATTCCGCTGAATGTCAGCCGTTCGTACTTGCAAAGCGACAATAATGTGAAGAAGATTTCTTCGCATATCACAAAGAAGGTGGCTGACAAATTGGCAGAGATATTCCGCAGCGACCGCGAGGACTTTGAGAAGAAGTGGGACGACATCAAACTCTTCATACAATACGGTATGCTCTCCGATGAGAAGTTCTACGACCGCGCCATCGGATTTGCTCTCTTGAAGAACCTCGATAACAAGTACTTTACTTTCGAGGAGTACAAGACGCAAATCAAAGAGGCTCAAATAGATAAGAATGGCGACCTTATTATCCTTTACGCGCAAGATGCCGATGCGTCTTATGCCTACATCCAACGCGCTAAAGAGAAGGGTTATGACGTGCTCCTCATGGACGGCGAACTGGATGTGCACGCTATGTCGCAATTCGAGCAAAAGAGCTACGACGCCTCATCGCCTAAAACCATTCGTTTCGTGCGCGTGGATTCAGATGTCATTGAGAATATCATTCAAAAAGAAGACAAAGCCAAAGTGGAACTCAGTGCCAATGAGGAAGATGCATTGCGCTACAGTTTCGAATCTCAGTTGCCTAAAACCGATAAAACCCGCTATGATGTAAGTTTGGAAGCCGTGTCAGCAGATGCACTTCCTGTTTTCCTCACTCAAAACGAGTTCATGCGCCGTATGAAAGAGATGTCTGCTCATCAACAGGGTATGTCGTTCTACGGCAATATGCCAGACCAATACAATTTGGTCATCAATACGGCTAACGACAAGGTGAAAGCCCTCCTCGCAGAGATTACCGACGCATGCGCTGAAGGCACTGCGCCACTCCTTGACCAATTGGCAGCTAAGCAAGCCGAGGAGAAGATCCTGCAAGAGGCGCAGAAGGGCAAGAAAGATACTGACCTAACGCAAGAGGAGAAGGATGCTGTGACCAATGTGACCAAGGAGTTGGCTGCGCTCAAGCAACAACTCAAGGAGCAATACAGCACCTATGCTGCAAGCAGCGACAAACTTCACCAATTGATTGACATCGCCATGTTGGCAGCTGGTCAATTGAAGGGCGAGGCGCTGGCTAAGTTTGTCAATCGCTCCGTAGAATTATTATAATCCCTAGCTCGCTTTCCGCTATGTATAGCAACAAGATACAATACATAGGTTGCGATGACCCTACGCTGGATCTCTTCGAGAATCAATATCCGCTATCAGAAGGAATGTGCTATAATAGCTATTTCCTTCATGCGGATAAGCCAGCGATAATGGATAGTGTGGACGACCGTACCACCGAAGAGTGGCTATCTAATATCCACCAAGCGTTGGACGGACGTCTACCTGCCTATTTGATTATTCAGCACATGGAGAGCGACCATAGTGGCTCAATTGGGGCATTCTTGTCGCGCTATCCCGATTGTACTGTCGTAGGTAGCTGTGCTGCTATGCAATATATGCAGCAGTTTGGTTTTCAGCCCATTAACACACTCATTGTACAACAAGGCGATACCATTGATTTGGGTGGTATGACTCTACAATTTATGGCGGCACCTATGGTGCATTGGCCAGAAGTGATGATGACGTATGTACCAGAGGAGAAAACGCTATTTTCGGCAAATGCTTTTGGCTCATTTGGTGTATATGGAGCACATCCTGACAATTGGGTAGATGAAGCACGTCGTTACTATTTCAATATCTGTGGTAAATATGGTACACAGGTAGCTGCTGCTTTGAAGAAAGCGCAGATGTTTGATATACAAACGGTTGCGCCTTTGCATGGCTGTGTGCTGATAGAGGCTGCTTTGCAAGAAGCATGGCAGTTGTATCAAACATGGAGCAGTTATGCTGCTGAGCGAAAAGGTATAGTGGTGGCGCACGCTTCTATTCATGGTCATACGGCTGAAGTTGCAGAGAATATTGCTCAACGATTAAGTAGTATGGGCGAAGAAGTTAGGCTGATTGACTTATGCCGTACTGATGCATCAGAAGCTGTTAGTCAAGCATTTAAGTATGACCGCATGGTGTTGTGCGCTTCCAGTTATGATGCAGGTGTTTTTCCTCCTATGCATATCTTCCTATATAAATTAGGTATTAAGGGGTACCAATCTCGTCGCATTGGTTTGGTAGAGAATGGCACATGGGCACCCACTGCAGGCAAAACCATGCGTGCCATGCTTGAAACGATGAAAGATATCACCATCCTATCCCCAATGCTCACTATCCGAAGCGCTTGGAAGGAAGAAAATAGTTCTACTTTGGATGAGTTGCTCTGCCAACTTTCAGAAGTTTAACTTGAGTTATATACTTATCGCCGATCAGGAAATTCTCCGTATTCCTCAAAGGTATAATTCAGGAAATCATTGATGGGTTTGGCTGCATAGGCAATCTCTGTGGCTAAATCCACGAAATTGGGTGCGCATACTTGCTCATTCGTTAGAGGCGTAGAAAACGTATAACATTTACGTTTTAACCAGTCTGCATGCTCAAAGTCAGCAGGGAATCCTTGTGGTACTTTCTTGAGCATATACTCCGTATCAAAGTCTTGGAAATACTTGTTGGTCACTGGATTAGCGAATATATCTTCCACCTCATCATAGTTCGCCAATATCTCTCGACGGACGGCGTGAAGTAGGTCTTTGTTGGGGCACCACATACCGCCACCAAACATACAGCGTTCGGGTTGAATATGAATATAATACCCACCTCTATCACTTTTCTTGCCGCCTTTTACTGCGGGGAATACCCCAAACCACTCTTTGAATGGGCGTTTGTCTGGTGAGAAACGCACATCGCGATAGATACGCCAAATACAATCTTTGGGCTGCAATGTTGCTAAATCAGGATCCATCTCCGCCAATCGCTCTAACCACTGAGCCGTAAATTGCTCAAAACGTTGTTGGCAATCGCGGTACCAATCTTTATGCTTATTAAACCATTCACGGTTGTTATTGCACGATAATTCCGTCAAAAATTGAAGTATCTCTTTCATATATCATTTATTTTTCGTACCTTTGCAGCGCAATTCGCGGCTCTATAGTTCAATGGATAGAATAAGGTCCTCCTAAGACTTAGATTCGGGTTCGATTCCCGATGGAGCTACTAAACTCGGCACAAAGATACTGCTTTTTTCTTATATGGCAAAACAAAAAGCGAAATTTTATGTAGTTTGGCAAGGTCGCGAGGCGGGAATCTACGACTCGTGGGCTGTCTGCGAAGCCCAAGTAAAGGGCGTTGCTGCCAAATACAAAGGTTTTGCCACGCTCGCTGAAGCTCAGCAGGCCTTCGCTGCCAATCCCGAAGATTATATTTCTCGAAATGCTACAGCGAAGCGATCTACAGTGAGCAGTGCGAGCGATCTACAGGCACTCTGTGCCGATCTACAGCGAAGCGATCTATCTCCTAAATTTCCTTCCCTCGCAGTCGATGCTGCATGCTCTGGCAATCCAGGACTGATGGAGTTTCGTGGCGTGATTGCTGACACGGGCACGCAAGTCTTCCATCGTGGACCATACGCAGGAGGAACGAACAATATCGGTGAATTCCTTGCCATTGTATTAGGGTTAGCATACTTGAAAAAAGAAAAACTAGATTGGTCGTTGTACTCCGATAGCAAAACGGCTATCGCATGGGTACGCCAAAAGCAATGCAAGACCAAGATAGAGTGGAATATCCACAACCAAGACCTATTGTTGGCAGTGCGTGCCGCCGAAAAATGGCTGCATGAAAACACATGGACAACACCCATCTACAAGTGGGAGACGGAGCGCTGGGGTGAGATTCCTGCCGATTTTGGGCGAAAATAGTACCAAAATGCTCTTTTTTGTAAAACAAAAATAGCAAATGCGTAAAAAATTTGTATGTTTCAGAAATTTTCTGTAATTTTGCACCGATTTTGAGAAAGTGGGGTTCTGAAACAAATTGGACAACATTGAACCACATTGAACAATTTTGAACCATATTGAACAAAAAATATTAATTATTAACTATTAACTAATAACTATCATGACAAAAGTAGGTATTAATGGTTTTGGCCGTATCGGACGCTTCGTTTTCCGTGCTGCTATGAAACGCAATGACATCGAGATCGTAGGTATCAACGACCTCTGCCCAGTAGATTATTTGGCATACATGCTCAAGTACGACACCATGCACGGTCAGTTCGAAGGAACTATCGAAGCTGATGTTGAGAACAGCAAACTCATCGTTAACGGTAAAGTTATCCGCGTAACTGCAGAGCGCAACCCAGCTGATTTGAAATGGGATGAAGTAGGTGCAGAGTACGTAGTTGAGTCTACTGGTTTGTTCCTTTCTAAAGACAAAGCTCAAGCTCACTTGGAAGCTGGTGCTAAATATGTGGTTATGTCTGCTCCTTCTAAGGACGACACTCCAATGTTCGTTTGCGGTGTAAACGAGAAGACTTATGTTAAGGGTACACAATTCGTATCCAACGCTTCTTGCACCACCAACTGCTTGGCTCCTATCGCTAAGGTATTGAACGACAAATGGGGTATCACCGATGGTTTGATGACTACTGTTCACTCTACCACCGCTACTCAAAAGACTGTTGACGGTCCATCTTTGAAGGACTGGCGTGGTGGTCGTGCTGCTTCTGGCAACATCATCCCTTCTTCTACAGGTGCTGCTAAGGCTGTAGGTAAAGTTATTCCTGTGCTCAACGGCAAACTCACTGGTATGTCTATGCGCGTTCCTACTTTGGACGTTTCTGTAGTTGACCTTACTGTTAACTTGGCTAAGCCTGCTACCTACGCTGAGATCTGCGCAGCTATGAAAGAGGCTGCTGAAGGCGAGTTGAAGGGCGTACTTGGTTACACTGAGGATGCAGTTGTATCTAGCGACTTCTTGGGTGACACCCGCACATCTATCTTCGATGCTAAGGCTGGTATCGCTTTGACCGACACCTTCGTTAAGGTTGTTAGCTGGTACGACAACGAGATCGGTTACTCTAACAAGGTTCTCGACCTCATCGCTCACATGGCTACTGTAAACGCTTAATTCCAATAGCGCAATGGCGCGTCCTATAGGCGGTACGCCGTCCAATAGCGAAGCGTCCAATATCCCTAAAAAAGAGGTACTCATATCGAGTGCCTCTTTTTTGTGTATTTCTTAAATTATATCTAAAATGGCGATTTTTTTGTGCAATATCTTGCAAGAATGAAAAAAATGTAGTACCTTTGCAGTGCAAAGTCGCTTGGAAAAGTGTGAAGATTGCACAAAAAGTCGCTTGGAAAAGTGTGAAAATTGCTCCAAAAGTCATTTGTAAAAGTGTAATTATATGTTGTAAATCGTAAATAATCAATCATTTATGTACAAACGAAAGATTGAATCTGTTTTGTTAGAATGGAAGAACACACCTAATCACAAGCCTTTGGTCATCAAAGGTTGTCGTCAATGTGGTAAGACAAGTTCGGTAGTAGCTTTTGCTAAGAAGCACTATAAGCATGTGATTTATATAGATTTTCACGAGCAAGAACAGTTGTGTGCGCTGTTTGCAGGTTCTCTGTCGGTTGATTATTTGACAATGGCGATTTCTGCATCTGTGCCAGGTGCACAATTTGTACCAAAGCAGACTTGTCTTGTATTAGATGAGATACAAAATTGCCCTCGCGCGCGTTCCTCTTTGAAATTCTTTATGCAAGACGGAAGATACGATGTGATTTGCACAGGTTCATTGTTAGGCGTGAGTGGATATAAGAATGCCGAACAGATTAAGGCAGAAGACCAAGCGACTATTCCCGTAGGAGCAGAGACTATTGTGGAGATGTATCCTATGGATTTTGAAGAGTGGTTATGGGCAAATGGGATCAATGAGCAAGTGTTTGATTTCCTGCGCAAATCATTACAAGATGAGACTCCTATCCCAGCGGATATCCATCAGCGCTTGCGTCAATTGTTGTTGGAATATGTAGTAGTAGGTGGTATGCCCGAAGCGGTAAAAACCTTCTTTGCTACGCATGATATGAATCAAGTATGTCAAGTGCAAAGGCATATTTTAAATGGCTATCGTGATGACATGATCAAATATGCCCGTGCAGAAGATAAACCACGTATTCGCGAGTGCTTCGATTCTATTCCTCGCCAATTGAGTAGAGACAATAAGAAGTTCACCTACTCGGTGGTGCGCAAGGGTGGTCGTAGCAAGGAGTATATCAGTTGTCTGCAATGGATAGAGGATGCTGGTATTGTGCGCCGTTGCTATAATCTTATGTTGCCAGAAATACCTTTGAGCGGCAACTCTATCCAAGATTGTTTTAAGGTGTATATGGCTGATACGGGATTATTGGTCAGCATGTTGGACGATGGAACGCAGGGCGATATCTTGCAAGGTAACTTGTGGACATACAAAGGTGCCGTATATGAAAATCTAGTAGCTGATATTTTGGGCAAGATGGGAAGGAAGTTATATTACTACCAAAAAGAAAGCGGTTTAGAGATTGATTTTGTGATGCGTTATAAGGGCGAATGCACACTGCTGGAATGCAAAGCCAATACAGGCAATGCCAAATCAGTAAAAACGATACTCAACCACCCTGATAAATATCACGTAAACGCTGCTATCAAGTTGGGGGATTATAATATAGGTCGGTCCGATCGATTGCTAACTCTTCCTCTCTATATGGCCTTTTTGCTGTCTGACTTGTAATAGAGCAATACATTAGTTTTATTTAGTCGCTATTTATGTCCAAAACATAAATGGCGATTTTTTATATCATAGAACATTGAAATGTACTTGTAAATCTTAGGTGATTCTTAGGTTATTCTTAGGTGATTTATAGGTTATTTTTAGGTGATTCAGCAACTTTCAATATAAGATCAACCTATTCTAAAGACCGTTCTCTAAACCAAAAATTGCCCCAAAAAGCAATTTTTCTTGCACATTTCAAAATAATTCACTACCTTTGCACTCGGAATAAACAACTTACCAATTATGCCAAAGACATCACATGTAATTATACTGTCCAATACGGAGTTAGAGAAACAATTCGAATACATCCTCTCTATTATTGAACACCATCAATTATCAGCAGTGACACATGTCAATGCCGAAATTCTGCTCACCAATTGGGCTATCGGAGAGTATATCTCTAACCAACTCCAATCTGCTCAATGGGGTAATAAAGTTGTCAGTGATTTGGCAGACTACATCAAGCGACATAACCCCAAATTGCGCGGATATAGCAAGCGAAATCTGTATAATATGGTCAAGTTCTATGACACATATTCGCATGACAAATTCCAGACTTTGGCACAATCGCTACATGCGGACGAAATAGTGCAGTTGCCAACTGCACAAATAACCTCCGCCCCAATAGTGCAATTACCAACTGCACAAATTAATCATGTTCAATCTCGCAAAACTATTCCACCTGTGTTGGTTGCTACGACCTTTACCAATCATGTAGAGATTATCAACCGATGCAAAACAGACGATGAACGCATTTTCTATATGCTGTATGCATCGCAGCAACGACTAAAGACAGAAGAGTTGCGACGTTGTATAGTCAATCAAACTTACGCATCTTTGATGGGAAAAGAAAAAATGCTTTCACCAAAGATGATTGCCCAATATCCTAATACTGAGTTTATGCTCAAAGACAAGGCATTTGTTGATTTTCTGCATCTCCCAGCAAAGCATAACGAACATCATTTACACAAAGCTTTGCTTCAGCATATGAAGGAGTTTATTCTTGAATTAGGTAAAGATTTTCTCTTTATAGATAGTGAATATGGAGTAGAAGTAGGTGGTTCAACCAAACGCATTGATTTGTTGTTTTTCCATCGAGCATTACAATGTTTAGTAGCCATTGAGTTAAAAGCAGTGGATTTCCAACCCGAGTTCGTGGGGAAGATGGATATGTATTTAGAGGCTCTTGATCGTGATGTAAAGCGTGATAATGAGAATCCAAGTATAGGTATCATTCTCTGTCCGTCCGCTGACCGTAGTATGGTGGAATACACATTAAGTCGTTCGCTTAGTCCTACCATGATTGCAGAATATCAGCGCATGCTTATCCCGCAAGAAGTGATGACACGTTCCTTGCAAGAGTACTGCCATTTTTTGAAAACCAATACCAACACGCAGTAATATAATAAGGTTATACATATTTCAAATCCCCTCTCCTGCCATTTATGCCAAATCTGCATAAATGGCATTTTTATTTGCACTACTCTTGCTCAATTCAAAAAAAAGTATTACCTTTGCACCGTGAACCTGCGCCGAGGGATGTCTGACATCATTGGCGGAGGGTAGCAGACATATTTAAAGGCGTTTATTGACGCTCTGTTCTGACGAATCGAAATCTCGCAAATTTCCATTAGTCTCGGAACTTAGCAACGGTAGATGTCCTACGGGATATAGATTATCCCTCTTGTGCCTATTGGTACGCCTTTTGCATATTCGCATATGCGCACACGCGTACCTTAACTGATAAATAGCACGGAGAATGTTTATATTCGGCGTGGGCTTCGCGTTGTTGTTCTAGACTAATAGGCAATGCGAGAGCCTCGATTCGTGGAACGACAGCAGTCGGAATCCACGTTTTTTGTATGCCTATATGTGATGTTAAGAGAACGACACTCTTAAAACGGGCATAATTACTTCCCACGAAAGCCTGATGTAGAGGGATTTAAATTAATTCATTCTTTTGCGTGCCAGATGCATAAATAAATCCCAAGGGCATGGGTAAAAACAATGAAAAAAACATTTTTTATGTTAATTGCTCTTGTAGCTATTGGTTCTGTTCTTGTTTCTTGTGAACCAGACACTCCCAAAAATCCACATGAGACCTATTATGATGCTCCAGCTCGTAGATAATTGTTTCGTGTAGTATGCAAATCGTCAATAATCTTTTTGCTACTTTTCTTTTTATTTTGTGTGGCTTGAATGTAAGTGCTCAAACCACTTACAATCAAGTTACACTTGATAGAGGAAAAGGTCCGGAGACCAATTGTATTTATATATGCAATGATAATTCTGATTCTGTACGAGTTCTTGTTCAATATAAAATTGGCAGTAGACAAAACGATTGGATAGACTATCCTATAACGGAGTTGATTCCACCAAGTATTGAACCACAAAAAATAGGATGTATAGATAGTACGATTATCGGTCTCAAATTAGTAGATGTTATTATTATTCGTAGCAATTCGAAAGTTAATGATAAAATAACTTCAGAAGAAACGAAAAATGATAATAGTTTGTTGAATAGATTTAAATCATTATTTTTATGAATATGTCTAAAATTTTTTCTTTGATATTTTTAAGTATTTGCTTCTGCGTTACAACATATGCTCAAACTACGTATAAAAATGTAACAATTGACAGAAAAAGCAGCGACGTGAAGATAGTTGTTGTACATAATAACAATCCTTATCCTTGTCTATTGAATTTTGAATACAAAATAGGTAGTAAGGACTCTTCTTGGCGTAATTATAAGGTAGATTTCAATAATTTTGAAAATGTAGAAATACCAGCAAAAGAAACAATTGAAATACCCATATATAGTAAGATTTATGCTCTTAAGATTGTTTATGTTGATATTCAGAGACCTACTCTTGGTGAATATATAGATGCATTTGCTGAAGGGTGGGTAGAAGGAAAACAAAAAGCACAACAAAATCAACACTAATCAATTTTGTTAAGCAGTTGAGTTATTTACATTTTTACCCCCGATGCTCAATGTGGATATAAGCGAGCAAAAATTCGTATGAAAAAGTTATTATTAGTAACTATGATGCTCATATCTTCGCTATTCTTGGCATTTGCAGAATCGGTTGACGTTAAATATGGAGGTCAAGTTATTGGACAACTAGATTATTCATATGATATACAAACTTATGAAACTAGGAGCGGTTGTTTTATTACAGTGACTATTACAAATAATAGTGAAGAATATGTAGGAGGTACGATATCGCCTATAGGAATAGACGGCTGTACAAATAGTTTTAGTGTAGGACCTCATAAAACAACTAAAGTTACATATGGATGTAATGAAGTGCCTCGCGGAATTAAACTAGTATATGTCCATATTCAATAAATATCTCTTCATAACATAAGATGATATTTTTATGGATAGATATACAACTTAGGAAATCAACAAAAATCTTATAAATTTTATTATCTCGTTGCTTCTAGCGTTCAGGGCAACTCGTACAATATTACAAATTTGATGCGGTTGCCCAACCTAGAGATAGAGATATCAATAAGCAAAATATTTATGAAAAAAACAAGTTTATTTTTATTTTTTATCTGTTTTGCAAGTTTTACATATGCGCAATGCAACACTTGTCTCGGACGAAAAGTAATAACTCGTACTGAAACTTGTACGAGTTGTCAAGGAGAAGGTTCTTTTGTAACTACAGTGGAAAAAGATTGTCCAAATTGTTCAGGGCATGGTCATACAACTCATCCATGTCCTACATGCAACACAAGGAAAGTTGTAACGGAACAAGAAACATGTCCTAGTTGCAATGGTAAACGTGTCAAAGATGGTTATAAAACATGTCCAGTTTGTAATGGATTTGGAATGTATACAAATAGGGCAATACCAGGTGATAATAGTTTAGAAACGTGTTATATGTGCCATGGTAATAAACAAGTCCCAGCAAAAGTAGATTGCGGAGCTTGTTCGGGAAGTGGAACTATCTCTAGAGAAAAAAGATGTCCATCTTGCTATGGTGCTGGTACAATAACAAAGGATTGCCACGCTTGCTCCAATGGTAAAATCCGCGAAACAAAAACGCAATACTGCAATACATGTAAGGGACGTCGACAGATCGCTAGACAAATTCCTTGTCCTACTTGTTCTAAATTTCAATAATGCCGTATTGAAACAAATCATTTAGATTGCAAAATTCAAGAACAATTCATACTAACAATTAGTATTTTCATCTTGCAGATTAATAATTTGCAAGATGATTTTTTATACTTATTTCATAATAACAAAATAAATCGAAGAGTATACCATCAATTTACAAAGTAAGATTTTATCATGAAAAATGAATATTCTCACTGAACTACCACCCATGAACATTAGAGTGGTAAGCAAATAGTATGCGAAGATACGCCCGCCAATTTTTGCCACAGAAAGCCCACAGATCTCCTAGAGATGTCCTATCGTGGTCCCGAACCTTGTAGGCAATTTTTGTGCCGAAAATAAAAAAGAGGCACCTCATTAACGAGTGTGCCTCTTTTTCGTATTATATGGCATCAAAAAAATCTCTAAACAGTAGGCACCTACAGCTGCCGTTCACTAAACTATAGCGGCTTTGCCGCTTTCAGCATCTCCACAATATCTTTCTCAATCTTCATGGGTTTGGTGGCTGGAGCATATCGCTTGATCACACTACCGTCGCGCGAAACGAGAAACTTCGTGAAGTTCCATTTAATCTTTCTGCCAAAGCAGCCCCCAGTTTGTGCTTTCAAGAAAGTGTAGAGCGGATGCTCGTTCTCTCCATTTACCTCAATCTTCTTCATCAGTGGGAATGTCACTCCGAAGTTGATTTGGCAAAACTGCTCAATCTCCGTATCTGTGCCTGGCTCTTGGTGCGCAAACTGGTCACAAGGGAAGCCAATCACCACTAAACCAGCGTCTTTGTACTTCTGATACAATGCTTCCAGTTCTTTGTACTGAGGGGTAAAACCGCACTTGCTGGCGGTATTGACTATCAACAGCACTTGGCCACGATAGTCTGCAAACGACTTTTCTACACCGCGATTGGTGAGTGCCGCAAAATCATAGATAGTTGTCATAAGGCATTAGGTTTTTAGTTTATAAAATGTTGTACCAACCATATCAGCGCGAAGCCGATGATGTGGCAGATAAATACAATCACGAAAAAGCGTACTGTCTTTTGCTTTTTGCTTCTTTCTTGGGGTTGCTTTCCTTCCATAACGCAGCAAATGTATTGTTTTCTTAAATCTGCTGCAAAGGTATAGCTTTCTTCCTATAACAAACTTAAAACTAACTTAATTTTTCATACTATAGGCAAAAATTATGCCGTTCCTTCCTTGTTACTTCTTCGTTCTCGTTCTTCCCGCTATCAACTACGGTAGATACACGATAGATATACGATAGATATACGATAGATATACGGTAGATATACGTTAGATAAGTACAGTTATACCGTATAAACACCATGCAATATACCCTCAATATTCTCCTCTATTTGCCACTTTTTCCGTATTTTATTTGGCTATTCCAGAAAAAATCACTACCTTTGCCCCGTAAAATCTGATGTAACATGAAACAGATACATGATGTGAATCGTGGTTATCGCATTCTCCTCCCTTTGGTGAACTGGATGTTCCGACATTCGTACCGACACATTAAATACGTAGGAGAGGAGAATATCCCAACCGATGGAGCGGTTATCTTTGCTCCCAATCACACCAACGCGCTGCAAGATGCGCTGGCGGTGCTTTCTATTAATTCCGAGAGAAAAGTGTTTGTCGCTCGCGCCGACATCTTCCGCAAGCCATTGTTTGCCAAGATATTAGGTTGGCTCAAGATTATGCCTATCCGCCGTATGCGTGATGGCGCAAGCGAGGTGCTGCAAAACGACGAGACCGTTGAACGCGCTATTGATACCCTACAAGAGGGTGTACCTTTCTGCATTCTGCCAGAGGGTACGCACCGCACCAAGCACTCCCTTCTGCCATTAGGCAAAGGAATCTTCCGTATTACCTTGCGTGCCAATGAGAAGTTTGGACACGAGAAGCCTATCTATATCGTACCTGTCGGACTGGAGTATAGCGATTGGTTCCACCTGTGGGACACGCTCGTTATCAATATCGGCAAACCTATTAATATGACACAGTTCATTGCGGAACATGCTGATTTAGAGCGCCCTAAACTCATCCTTGCTATGCGCGAGGAACTCACCAATCGCATGCGTGAACAAATCCTTTGGGTGCCCGATGATGAGAACTACGAGAAGAATTGGGCTGAGCTTAGCAAGAATCGTCCTGCGCACAAGAACTGGTTCCCTAAACACCGAATGCCTAAGTGGTTGTTGCTCGTAATGTTGATTCTTATGTCGCCTCTCGCATTGGTGGCTGGTGTTATCACATTGCCCCTTTGGTTAGCTTGGCTCATTATCCGTTGGGCAATCAAAGACCCTGCATTCCATAATTCCGTGCAGTTTGTTTGGCAACTGATTATCATCCCACTTACGGGCTTTATCACGATGCCTTTCTGGATGTTCTTGCAAGAGTATATGTATCTTGCGCGTAAATTGAATAAACCTGAAGAAACAAAATAATCATGACAAAAGTTTACATTATTTTAGCATGTTATGTGCTTGTACCTCTGTTGATTATAGAGGGATTTAAGCGTTGGAAATGGGTACAAACCTTGGGTACTGTAGTACTTGCATATGCAGTGGGCATTATCGCTTCGCTCTGTGGCGTATTCCATTTTCAAGATCCTGAAGTAGCACTGTCCTTCAGCAAAATGCAATCTATGATGATGAATGTGGCAGTACCTTTGGCTATTCCATTGATGCTTTTCAACTGCGACTTTAAGTTGTGGACCAAAGCCCTGCCTAAAACTGCTTGGGCACTCGTAGGTGGTATTCTTGCGGTGCTCGTGTCCGTAGTGTCGGGCTATTTCATCTTCCGCAACCATATTCCTGAGCCAGCCAAAGTGTCGGGTATGATGACAGGTATCTATACAGGTGGTACAATGAACTTCAACGCCCTTGGTGCATCGCTCGGCGTGGACAAATCCATAATGGCTATCGTGCTTGCTTTTGAGATGGTAATCACCACACCTTATATATTCTTCCTACTCGGTGGTGGCTACAAGATCTTCCGCAAACTTCTGCCTTTCAAGGATATAACCCACAAGGGTCGTACTGATGAAGAGAACGTAGAGACTGCTGATGTGGAGAACTATCAAGGCATGTTGGAGAAGAAAAACTTCTGGGGCATGCTCAAAGGTTTGGGCATGAGCGTTGTCTTCCTGGCTATTGGTGCAGGTCTGGCATTGCTCATCACGGGTACACTTAACGAACTTGTAGTTATCCTCACTATCACCACCTTGGCGATTATCGCTTCTTTCTTCAAGAAAGTGCGCGAATTGCCTAAGACCTTCGAACTGGGAATGTTCTTCATCTTGGTTTTCAGCGTGATAGTGGCGTCGATGTTCGACATCAATAGTGTAAATGGTGGTTCGCTCTATATCGGTGGCTTCGTACTGTGGATTATGTTCATGTCTATGGCACTGCACTTGATTTTCTGCCGAATTGCTAAAGTCAGTGGCGACCTTTTCTGCGTGAGCCAAGTAGGATTGCTTTGCTCACCTCCTTTCGTGCCACCTATTGTAGGCGCAATGAAGAATAAGAAAGTCCTTATTTCGGGTATTGTAGTTGGACTAGTCGGCTATGCCGCTGGTACCTACCTTGGTGCGTTACTCGCTTGGATATTGGGCGGGTTATAATACAATATTGAACTACATTGAACCATTTTGAACAACTTTGAACCATATTGCAAATGAAACGAACTATTATATTGATACTTACAGCTTTATTGACATTGTCAATGCAAGCAGCGAAGAAAGAGAAAGTTCAACAAGTGGACTCGCTCGGTCGTAAGATTAAGACAGGTTGGAACTTCGGCGTATTGCCATCTGTAGCTTTTGATGCTGACTTGGGTTTCCAAGGTGGTGCTCTGACCAATATTTACTATTATGGCGATGGTTCGCAGTACCCTGAGTATATCCACTCGCTTTATGCAGAGGCGGCTTATACCACCAAGAACTATGGTATCTTCCGCGTGAACTATGATAGCAAGTACTTGATTCCTAAGCACCGTCTGACCCTTGATGCTACCTATCAACCAGACGCCATGTGCGATTTCTATGGCTTTAATGGCTATCAGTCTGTCTATAACCAAGATTTCCACAAGTGGAAGAAAGATCCTGCTAAGATGGGTGTGCTGGAGGACTACCAATCGCGCGCGTTCTATAAATATAAACGTGACCTCTTCCGATTTGCTGCCGACATAGAGGGCACTATATGGAAAGACATCAAGTGGAATGCAGGTCTTGGCGTACTTGGCTATATGATTGACGAGTGCGATATCGACATGCTCAATGGCAAGAAGAATGTCTATGACCCTGCCACCGATCGTTATGCTCAAAAAGCGATGGATAAGAACATCGAGGGTATGTACGAAAAGTATGTGAAATGGGGTATCATTGATAAGAACGAGGCACTTGGTGGTTGGCACCCATACTTGCGTCTGGGCTTGACTTACGACAGCCGTGACCAACGCACCTGCCCAACCAAAGGTATCTATGCCGATGCGTTCTTCACTTATACGGCAGCCTTCAATGCTAAGTACGGTCAGCAAGCTGCTGCGGGTTACAACCACTTGCAGTTTAACTTCAACTTCCGCCACTATGTGCCTGTATATCGCGACCGCGTAACTTTCGCGTATCGTATTGGTACACAGAATAATATCGCAGGTAAGTCGCCATTCTATATGAACACCTACCTCAATACCTTGTTTATCCAACGCGTGATGTACGAGGGATTGGGTGGTGCTAACTCGCTGCGCGGTATCATGCGTAACCGTATTTTGGCAAACGGCTTTGCATATGCCAATGTAGAGCTTCGTTGTAAGGTGGTTACATTCGATATTGGTCGCCAACACTTCTATATCGGCTTAGCACCATTCTTCGATTTAGGTATCATCACTCAGCCATACGAGTTGGACGAAGAGGGTATCAAAGCAGCTTATGCAAAAGATGCATTGGAGGCTACATTATCTACTCCGTCGGAGGATCGTCCCGTTCCGCCTCTACCATTGGGCGACTACTTCGCTTTGGATAAGGATGGCAACTTCGATCATTCTCGCGTCTATATGCCTCACATGGCAGCAGGTTTGGGTTTGAAGGCAGCTATGAACGAGAACTTTGTCCTCTCTGTGGACTGGGCGATGGCGTTCGACAAACAAGACAACGCCAAGTGGGCTAACTTCTACATCAAGATGGGTTACCTCTTCTAATCACTTATAGAAGTCGCCCTATATGAAATACCAATTGGGTAATATTCAATTAGATACACATCTCCATTGCGTGACGCGCGGTGGAGATGTGGTGCATCTTACCCAACTGGAGTATGCGCTATTGGAGTATCTTCTCCAACATGCAGACATTGTCTGCAAGCGCGATGAGATTGTAGATAATGTTTGGGGACAACGTTTTCAGTATGATACAGGCACTATTGATGTGCACCTCCATTCCCTGCGCCGTAAACTGGGCTTTGCGCGTAATACGCCTATTGAATCCATCCGTGGTGTAGGAATCATTTTGCATACTGCAGCACCCAAACAATCGCATACGCTGAATATCCAAGACTTTGCTATTCAGTGGATTCGTGAGCATGAAGCGGACTTTGCTGCCAAGCAACTCACTCCGCGTCTGCACCTTGATCCTTTTGTGAGTGAGATTACCATTTCCCCAGAGGACTTGCGCAGTATGTTGGACGGAATATTGAAAGTCCTTTTGCCCGTTTCCAAACCGGGCATTATCCGCATCAAGTCACACCTTGGTTGCCATCATTTCTCCCTCTCCCTTGACATCAACGGCACCATCAACGAACTCCGTATTCCGTTAGGATAATTGTCGTTATTTGCTATAAATGGCACTCATTACGACCTGTGCGTTACTTATCGGTTACGGGTTCATGACGGGTTCATAACGGGTAGATAATAACACATCTATAACATATTATTGGCACATCTTTGGACAGTCCATGACCTATTTTAATCCTATTATGGTGTACTCAATTTCAAGGATAAACGTTTGATTTTTCTGCAAAATACAATATGCGGTTTCTGCGGTTATTGAGGTTATCGAGATTTTGCAAAACCGCAAAAACCGCAAAAACCGCAATATTCTCACACTATATTTTCTTTCAAATTAAAGAGAATAAATCCGCATAACCAATTCTTTTTCTTTCGATTATCCCTCATCGCCTCATTGCCCAATCGCCTTCTCGCCTTAATCCCACGGACTTTTCTTCAATCTCCTTCTCCGCGTCCGTGGAAGTAGAAAATATAATCAATCTACTGCTATCGTATTATTCCAGCCGCATAAGCCATACGCGGCATTGCTGCCGTATATTCCTTTGTCCCTAACTACACAGATGTATCTGCGTACTATCTCTTTTATACATTTTTTAGTTCAAAGTTAATTCAGCTCTTGCATAATTCAAAAAAATGTAGTACCTTTGCACCGCAAACCTGCGCTGGGAATGTTTGACATACGCGGCAAAGGGGGAGCAGACATAATAAAAAGCGTTTATTGGCGCTTGTTTTGGAGAATGGGAATCCTGCAAAATTTCGCTAACCCAAAACAAGAAGGCAGTAAACGCCCTTTGGGATATGACTATCCCGCCACAGAGCGTCCACGCGTGGACTGCTCTGTTTGGTGGCATTTCATATTCGGCGTGGGCGTTCGTTGTTTATTCTTGTTAGCAGGGTCTTGCAGGAACCTCCATTCAAAGAATAAGCAAAGGTAAGGTTCCACGCTTTCTTTATATATTCACGGGTCGTTTGGAACCGACTTCCCACAAAAAAAAATATGATGAAAAAAATTGTCTTTGTGATGCTACTATGTGTAGCGTGTTGTATTTCTGCTATCGCGGATAATGTAGATTACAATTACATTATTGATTTCCGAGAGGGTGCAGATGGTTGGAAGGTGTGGAACAAAAATCTAGGTGATCTAACAAATGTGTGGGGGTTGTCAAAAAATTATGGTTTAAAGGGAACTGCTTATGTGGATAGTCTTCAAAAGGGTTTCCCCGCGGAAAGCTGGTGTGTTTCTCCTTTTTTTTCTGGATTAGAATCGGCTCAGAAAATCACTATCCAATTCAACCATGCTCGTCGATATGGTTCGCAGGACCAAGTAGCAGTAATGATTCGCAATAGTAATGATAGTGAAACATGGTATGAGATATATGATATAAATTGGCCATCTGGTAATGATTGGACTTTTGTCAATTCAGGAGAGATTGATATTACGAAGTATGCTGCATCAGACATACAAATTGCTTTTGCATATAATACTTTGTCCAATTATTCGCAGGTATGTACTTGGGAGATAACTGACTTTACTCTTAATGCTATATATGGTGGCGATAGGATTTTGAATTATCAGATTACCAGCGATGTAGAACCATATACGGCAGAAGTGATATATGATGATAACTATCAGCAACTAACCAATGTAGTTATTCCTGACACCATACAAATAGGGGACAAAATATATACTGTAACGGGGATTGCGCAAGGAGCTTTTCAATATTGCACTAAGTTACAATCTATAACCATACCAGAAAACGTACAAACTATCGGTAACAGGGCTTTTTACGCGTGTGATAACCTTACATCTGTCGTATGGAATGCCATTAATTGTAATTGTGAAGATTATAATGGACCATTTTATTCTTATAATGGCTTAAAGGTGTCATCTTTTACTTTTGGCGACAAGGTGCAAACTATACCTGCTGGATTATGTTATGATTTGTCTTTGTTAGATACCATTGTCATTCCAGAGTCTGTAACTAGTATAGGTGAATATGCATTCCGTGGAACAGGAATAACATCTGTCAATATCCCCCAAGATGTCGTACAAATTGGTTATGGTGCTTTTGCATATACTAACCTAACATCATTAACTATTCCAATAACGGTTAAATATGTTGGATATAATGTGGTCCGCGGATGTGCAGATCTTACTTCTTTTATATGCCATAGTGAAGCACTTGATGATTATGTTGATTACTACGAGTGTGCTTTTGGTGGGTGTGCTTCATTAGAAAATGTGGTCGCACCAGCTGCGATGTTTAATGGAGAGGTATATCTATACGAGGACGAGCTTGATGGAAGTTACTATCCGTCTCAAATAAAACATATAAAGGTTGTAGGAGGAGAGTTAAACAAACACGCGTTTGCTTTGATGCAATATAATAAAATGCTAGAAACATTAGACCTTTCTTCAGCAGAAAACGCCACATTGCCTGATAATGCACTTGAGAATTTGTATAACTTAAAATCATTAGTTCTTCCAACTCAACTTACCTACATACCATATATGGCAATGGCGGATTGCAAATCGCTGACAACAATTTCCATTCCAGGGTCGGTAGGCGAAATTGCTGCAAGTGCTTTTGAGAATTGCCGTTTGCTAAATTCAATCATTTTTGCAGAAAGTAGCGATTTAACCACTATTGGTAATTGGGCGTTCTATAATTGCCATGAGTTGCAAAATGTAACTATTCCTGAAGGAGTTACCGAGATTGGACATGCAGCATTCTATGGATGTACTTATCTCACAGAATTAACATTGCCCGCTTCACTCGCATCTATAGCAGACAATGGTTTTGCTGGTTGCGAAAAACTGACTAAAATGAATGTTAATGCAGTTAATCCTCCTCAAGTAGATGCACGAACATTTGAATCTGTGGACCGCTCAATTCCTGTGGTGGTACCAAATGAGTCCGTAGCCAAATACAAAGCAGCTCCTATTTGGAAAGAGTTTAATATTCGTGCCAAAGCCTCTACGGATGTCATGAATATTAATTCTGGTGAAAATACCATTCAGAAAATCCTCCGCGATGGTCAAGTCTTCATTATTCGCAATGGTAAAACATATACATTGATGGGAACGGAGATATAACTCCTCTTAAGCCCTCAAATCAACGAGAATGTAGATGTTTTTTTACCCCGCAGGCGGTCAAACTGCCTTGCGGGGTGAGTTTTTATTAGGGTATTTCAGAACCCATCGAAAATCCGACAAGAACCCGATGGAGGCGGGGTGTGTTTCAATTGTATTACCATTTTTTGGAATTACTACACCAATAAATTTATCGTATAGGCAATGGCGATGTAACGTGCGGCTTTGCCGAGGGCAATAGAAAGAAAGGATATTACAGGCGAAGCTTTGAGGCCGCCCAAACAGATGGTTATAGGGTCGCCAATCACGGGAAGAAAGCCCCAAATGCCAATCCATGCACCTTTGTTATGCATGAAACGAAACGTTTTGTACATGCGTTCTTTGCTCACATATAGTAGCGTTCAATCCACTCTGTTTTAATGGTGTGGAGTTGTGTAATACCAGCGATGATTTTCGCAGCAAAGGTACATGTTTTTTTGAATTAGACAAGAAATATCGAAATTTAAGCCAGATTTAAGGATTAATAAAAAAAAAAGTAGTACCTTTGCAGCGGAAAAGTGAAAACTGAAACGTGAAGGAATAAATGATAAGAAAGAAACTACTACTGATATTGTTGGTGATTGCCACGGCGACATATGCGCAACAGGAGGTGGCACAAGATACCACTGCAACGACAAAAAATATTTTAGACAAAGAGAAAACGCCTGTATTCCAGGGATATAGCGGCGGAATGATGTTGCATGCGGGTTATCTCTTTGGCAAGAATCCGTCAGCTATTTTGCCCTCTGGCGAAAGTATCAGTCCGCAAGGTATGACTACGGGTATTGGTGGTTCGTTGCGTATTAACCTCTGGAAACACTTGCGCGTAGGTTGTGAGGGCTATGTCTCCACGATGAAATCGGGTGCTACCGATATGAGAGATGTCTTACAATCAGGTAGTTACATTCGTGTTGGCTCGGGCGGTCTGTTAGCAGACGCCTGCTGGCGCATGGAAAAAGTATGGCCATACATTGGTGCTGCCGTGGGCGGTGGTGCGATGCGCACGCTCTCTGTGGTAGAAGGTAGCGAAGCAGATTGGCAACCCGAAGAGTGGACCATGCTCACCAAACAAGGGTTTGGCTATGTGAATCCATATGTGGGTATAGATTGGTGCATGACCAGACGTGTCCATCTCACCGTTCGTATGGATTGGATGCTAGCGTTTGCAGACAATCAACTGCTACTGCCTACTGGTCCGCGCTTCTTCTTTGGTTTTATGTTCTGTCACTAAATGAATTTCTCTGGTATCATATTAGGATTAGTTGCCTTTTTGTGTATTGGCTTTTTTCATCCTTTGGTCATCAAAGGAGAGTATTATTTTGGCACGAAGTGCTGGTGGGTATTTGCATTAGCAGGCGTAGTGATGTTGGTGGGTTCGCTACTGATTGAGAATATCTATTTCTCTGTTATACTGGGTGTTATATCTTTCTCCTGCTTTTGGTCTATCCTTGAACTCTTCGAGCAAAAGAAGCGCGTAGAGCGTGGCTGGTTTCCTAAGAATCCGAAAAGGAAGGACTCATAATCCCTCTATCAAACATACAAGGTCTTGGTTACGTGAATCCATATGTAGGTGTGATTCAAGCAGAAAAATCGCAAGCAACCTACTAGGAAAGTATCGAGTGGTACGGAAGTGGTACGGAAGTAGTACGGAGGTGGTAAGGGGAAAGGTAAAAGAAAGGAGAAATAAAATAAATGCACGATTTATTTTGTTATATTGAAAAATTATTGTACCTTTGCCAGCGAAAATATATTTAATCTTTAAAAATATCTTTATTATGAAAAAGTTATCATTGATTTTGTTGGCAGCTATTGTATGTGTAGCTTGTGCCAAGAAAGCAGAAAAGACAGATACTGTTTCTGCGGAAGAACCTGTTGTAGAGGAGGTTGTAGTTGAAGAAACCATTGCTGAAGAGCCTATTATTGAGGAAGCTGCCGAAGAAACTTTGGCTGAAGAGGTGGTTGTAGAAGAGGTTACAGAGGAAGTTGCTGAAGAAGTGGTAGTTGAGGAGGCAGTGGTAGAAGAGCCAGTGGAAGAACCTGTGTTGAAGTTTGGTTTGGATGTACAACCTGAATATCCAGGCGGACTAACTGAGGCAATGAAAGTAGTAGCTGCGAATACGAAATACCCTGCAGAGGCAAAAGCCAATGGCTGGGAAGGTAAAGTAATATGCACCTTAATCGTAGAGAAAGATGGTTCTGTATCGAGTGTGAAAGTCATGAGAAGCAGTGGTTACACCGTGTTGGATGATGAAGCAGTACGTGCGTTCTCTACTTTGAGTAACTGGGCTCCAGGTCAAAAGGATGGCAAACCAGTTCGTGCGCAAGTGATGTTGCCTTTGCAATTTAAATTGTAATACATTGCAACGTTAATCATATAGTAAAAAAGCCTTCGTAAAGATTTACGGAGGCTTTTTTATTGGAACATATATACCTATCGACACTTGTTGTCATTAATTGACATCAAAATTGATCTTAATTGTTTAAAATAAAATCAATGTCTACTCGTGTATAGTTCCCTGTCGATATATGACTAAAGTTCTTATAAGGATGTCCCATTTACCTACTAATTGTTAGTGTAATTTCATCTTTTTCAAAAAAAGCGTCTATTTTCTTGTATATATGCGAAATTTTTACTAATTTTGCGCGTTTTTGTGTACACTCGTAATTATGATAGAATATATAAAAGGAAATTTGGCAGATTTGACCCCGACTTATGCTGTAATAGAAGCCGCAGGAGTGGGATATGCCATTAATATCGCATTGCCAAGCTACTCGGCATTGGTTGGCAAAGAAAATACAGAAACGAAACTATTTGTAACCGAAATTATACGTGAGGATACGCATGATTTGTTCGGATTCTTTACTCGCGGCGAACGTGAGTTGTTTCTCATGCTTATGACCGTGAGTGGCATTGGCGCGAACACAGCACGAATGATTATGTCGGCATACTCTGCGAGTGAGATACGCCAGATCATAGCTACAGGTAACGCTCGTGCGCTATCGCAAGTGAAGGGACTAGGACCAAAGACTGCTCAACGAATCATAGTAGATTTGAAAGATAAGGTGCTGAAAATAGACCTTGGTTCGGAGGCTAACCAAGGCAGTTTAGAGGACGCCGCAAGCGGCTACAGTTTAGAGGTTAAAGGCGTGGATAGTGAAATCAAACAAGAAGCGGTGAGTGCGCTGACAATGCTGGGTTTTGCTGCGGCAGCAAGTGGCAAAGTGGTGGACAAGATATTGAGTGCAGACCCTAATGCAGGTGTTGAGCAAGTGATTAAACAAGCATTGAAGATGTTGTAGATGGGAGGTTTGAGTTTAGTGTTTAGAGTTTAGTGTTTAGAGTGAGGAATATAGTAATCATATTGTTGGGTGTATTGCCTATGCTAGCAATAGCACAGGAGCAGGATAGTATCGTATCGTGGCAAGATAACGATAGCGTAGTGATGGCTCCACTGCAAGTGCAGGGCGTGGGTGCGGATAATTATGAAGAATTGACCCGTCCTCAAAGTAGTTTGGATTTGCAAACGCCTGATAACGTGACAACTACCGTGGAATATGATGCTGCGAATGGTTGCTACGTGGTGCGTACGCGCATCGGTGAAACAGAAATAGCGACGCCCTTCATGATGACGATGGATGAGTATCGTGCGTATAGTGAACGTCAACAGATGGGGCAGTATTGGCAGCAGAAAATAAGTGAGGTGGAGCACGATAATGAGAAGAAGTTTGATATCACCGATATGAAATTTAATATCGGTCCAGCAGATAAAGTGTTTGGTCCGGGGGGTGTGCAACTGAAGATGCAAGGTTCGGCAGAACTGCTGTTTGGCTTCAAACATCAATATGTGGATAATCCTGCGCTGACAGAACGCTCGCGCAATAACAATATCTTTGATTTTGATGAGAAGATTCAGGTGAATGTCAACGGAAAAGTGGGCGATAAGTTGAACTTTAATATGGGTTACAATACGGAAGCGTCGTTCAGCTTTGACCAGATAAACCTGAAAATGAATTATAAGGGTCAGGAGGATGACATTATTCAGTCGATAGAGGCCGGTAATGTGTCAATGAACTTGAATAGCAGTTTGATAAGCGGAAGTTCGGCACTATTTGGCGTGAAGACGGACTTGAAGTTTGGTAAACTGAAAGTACAGGCGTTGATTTCGCAACAAAACTCTGAGAGCCAGTCGGTTTCGAGTGAAGGAGGAGCGCAGACTACGAGTTTTGAGGTGCCGATTGATACGTATGATGAGAATCGACATTTCTTCTTGAGTTATTATTTCCGTGATAATTATGAGCAGGCGATGCAGGCATTGCCATACATAGCGAGTGGTGTGACCATCAATCGTATAGAGGTGTGGGTAACTAACAAGCGTGGCAACTATGATGATGCGCGTAATATCGTGGCTTTGGCAGACTTGGGTGAGCATAATGCGCAGCATGTGTTGAACTCGGCGTGGAGTGTGGATGCAGGTGCTCGTACTCCATATAACAAAGCAAATAGTCTGTATGAGACATTGGTGAATGGTCATCCTGAAATACGTGATATACAGCAGGTTAGTAGTGTAATGCAATTGCTGACAGGCATGGAACTAGGTGAGGATTATGAGAAAGTGGAGTCGGCTCGATTGCTGAATAATGGTGAGTATTCGCTGAACTCGGCATTGGGTTATATCTCGCTAAAAACCGCATTGAATCAAGATGAGGTGTTGGCAGTAGCGTATGAGTACACGTATGCAGGTCAGGTGTATCAAGTGGGTGAGTTCTCAACCGATGGTAGCGAGACATTGAAGGCACCTAATGCGTTGATGTTGAAACTGCTGAAGAGTACGAATAATGCGCCAGATCAGAAAGGTAAAGGTACATGGGACTTGATGATGAAGAACGTGTATTCGTTGGGCGCGAGTCAGATGTCAGGTGATAAATTTGAACTCTATATTCAATACCGCAATGACTCGGTCGGTACAGAGATGCAGTACTTGATGGAAGGTGATATTAAGGGTAAGCAGTTGCTTCGCGTGATGAATCTTGACCGTTTGGATTCGCGCAATAACAACTCTCCTGATGGGCGTTTTGACTATGTAGAGGGTTATACCGCTCTGTCGTCTTCAGGTAGAATTATTTTCCCTGTGCTAGAGCCGTTTGGTAGCCACTTGGCACGCGTAATAGGCGATGAGAAGATTGCAGAAAAGTATATTTTCCAAGAGTTGTATGATTCGACCTTGGTGAATGCGCAGGAGTTGTCGGAAAAGAATAAGTTTGTATTGACGGGAAAATACAAAGGTAGCGCAGGCAATGAGATTCGCTTGAATGCGATGAATATCCCACGCGGAAGTGTGGTGGTGACCGCAGGTGGTGCGACGTTGGTGGAGAATGTGGACTACACGGTGGATTACACGATGGGAACGGTGACTATTCTGAATCAGTCAATTATAGATTCGGGTACGAATGTGGATGTGAAGTTGGAGAATCAGTCGCTATTCTCGATGCAACGCAAGTCGCTGTTTGGTGCGCATTTGGAATATGAATTTAATAAAGACTTGACGGTGGGTGGTACGATCATGCACCTGCGTGAGAAGCCATTGACGACCAAAGTGAATACTGGTAGCGAGCCATTGGCGAATACAATATGGGGTGTGAATGCGAGTTGGAAGACTGAGTTGCAATGGTTGACGTTGCTAGTGGATAAGGTGCCATGGATAGAAGCCACTGCTCCTTCTACCTTCCAAGTGAATGCGGAGTTTGCTCATTTGATACCAGGTCATACAAAGGATGTAGGCAACTTGGGAACTGCATATATTGATGACTTTGAGGCAACAAAAACAAATATTGATATTCACTATCCTAACTATTGGCGTTTGGCATCTACTCCTACTGGAGATAGATATGATGAGGCAATCTTGGGTAATAATATCGCATATAATAAGAACCGTGCATTGTTGGCATGGTACACGGTTGACCCGATTTTTGGTTATCCACAAAGCAATACTCCTAAACACATCAAGGATGACCGCGAAGTGATGTCGGATCACCGTACGCGTATTGTGTATGAGCAAGAGGTGTATCCAAACAAAGAAGTGCTGCCAAATGCGGATACGAAGTTGGCAGTAATGAACCTGAGTTATTATCCCGAGGAACGTGGTCCGTATAATATCTCTGCAGAGGAGATAGGCGTGGATGGTAAATTGACCAATCCTAAGCAACGTTGGGGTGGTATTATGCGTAAGTTGGACAACACCGATTTTGAGAAGGCGAATATTGAGTATATTGAGTTTTGGCTGATGGATCCATTCTTGACCAATCCAGATGTGGGTTTTGAAGGAGGTGATTTGTATATTGATTTAGGCGATGTGAGTGAGGATATCTTGCGAGATGGTAAGAAAAGTTTTGAGCATGGTTTGCCGTTGAATGATGATGAGTCTATGGTGGATAAAACCATGTGGGGACGCGCACCCAAGACTACAAGTACCACTGTGGCTTTTGCCAATGAGTCGGGTGCTCGCGAGAAGCAGGATGTTGGTTTGAATGGTTTAAGTACGGCGGATGAGTTTTTGTTTGAATACAACGGAACGACACCTTATGCCGATTATGTGGCAACCTTGAGGAGTAAGGTGGATCCTGCGGTATTGGCATTGTGGGAAGAAGATGAGTTCTCGCCACTGAATGACCCAGCAGGTGATAATTATCACTACTATCGTGGTAATGATTATGATGAAGCTGAGACACCTGTTTTGGTGCGCTATAAACGCTACAACGGTACTGAGGGTAATTCGCCAGAGATGCAGGAGAATGCGGCATATGGTACGGCATCTACCCTGCAGCCAGATATAGAGGATATCAATCAAGATAATACGCTGAATGATAGCGAGCGCTTCTATCGCTATCGTATCTCTATTCGTAAAGAAGACATGCAACGCGTTGGTCAGCAACATATTGCAAGTATTATGGAAACGAAGGTGACTTTACGTAATAAAGAGACAGCTATGGTAAAATGGTATCAATTTAAGATACCTTTGCGTGGCGATACGGCTATGATGAAGAAGGTGGGTAATATCCGCAACTTCAAGTCGATTCGTTTTGCACGTATCTATATGACTAATTTTGCGCAGGAGACTCACTTGCGTTTGGCTTCGTTGGACTTGGTACGTGGCGAATGGCGCAGTTATACCAAAGGATTGTATCAAGATATTGCGAATAATCAGTACAATATATCTAATCCATATACGTCAGCAGGATCAATGGATGTGGAAGCGGTGAATATAGAAGAGAACTCTAACCGTGAGCCAATCAACTATGTATTGCCTCCTGGTATCACCCGTCAGACAGACCCTGGCCAAGCGCAATTGATTGCCCAAAATGAGCAATCAATGGTGTTTAGATTGCATGATTTAGCTCCCAAAGATGCGCGTGCGGTGTATAAGAATGTGGTGTATGATATGCGTCAGTACAAGCGTCTGCAGATGTTTGTGCATGCAGAGTGTTTGCCTCAGTTTGATCCTATCGCGAATAAAGATATATCGTGCTTCATACGTTTAGGATCGGACTTGAAGAACAACTATTATGAGTATGAGATACCACTAGATTTGACTCCAGAGGGACGGTATAACAATGACAATGTGCTTGATCGTCAGAAGGTTTGGTTAGAAGAGAATATGTTTGATTTTGACCTACAAACCTTGGTGAATGCTAAGATGGCTCGTAATCGTGCTAAACGTGCAGGCAATAGCAGTGTGGGTAATACTATCCCATATGAGAGCTATGATCCTGATGATCTGGATAATAAGATTACGGTGTTGGGTAATCCAACGTTGGAAGATGTGCAAGCCATCATGATAGGTGTGCGTAACAAGACAGACAAAGAGGTGAATGCCGAGATCTGGGTGAATGAGTTGCGCTTGAGCCAGTTTAATGAGCAGGGTGGTGTGGCTGCGATGGCAAATGCTTCGTTGAGCATCAGTGATATTGCACAAGTGAATGTGTCGGGTAGAATGGAAACGGCAGGCTATGGTTCGATAGAGTCGAATGTACTAGATCGTAATATGGAAGATGCTTATCAGTTGTCGGTAAGTGCAGCTTTGGAAGCGGGTCGTTTGTTCCCAGAGAAAGCTAAGTTGCAAATACCCCTATACGTATCATACTCCAATGAGACGCAATCGCCAAAATTTGATCCATTGGATACGGATGTAGAGCTGTCCGAAACATTAGAGATTTTTGAGACAAAGGAAGAAAAGGATTCTATTCGCCAAATGGCTAATACAGTGCATGAGTCAACAAGTTTCTCGGTATCTAACTTGAAAGTGGATATTCACTCGAAGAAGCGTAACATGTTCTATGACCCTGCTAACTTCTCGATATCAGCTAGTTATAATGAGCAGGAACAGTTTAGCCCAGAGATAGAGAAGGATGTGACAAAGGATTATAAGGGGTCGTTTAATTATTCCTATAACTTTAATCCACAGCCTTGGGAGCCATTTAAGAACGTGGAAAAGGTAAAGAAAGTGAAATTGCTGAGTGAGTTGAATTTCTATTATTTGCCACAGTCTTGGGCTTTCAATACGAATATGCATCGTAGTTATACTCACCTCAAGATGCGTGATTTCAATACAGCTGATTTAGGTGAATCGGTCAATAATGATATGGATTTGACCTTCTCAAAGGACTTTACTTGGGATAGGAACTTCGACTTCAAATATGACTTGACGAAGAATATGAAGTTCACCTTCCAAACCGCGATGAACTCAACGGTGGATGAAGGATATTATACTCCTGAAATCATAAAGGATTATCATTTTACGAATGATTATTACGAAGCATGGAAAGATACGATTATGCGAAGTATGGGTACATGGGGTACGCCTTACACCTATCAGCAGTTGTTCTCCGCTTCTTGGAATGTGCCGTTTAATCGTATTCCATACATTGAGGCACTGACAGCGAATGCATCATACAATGCCACTTATAATTGGAATCGAACGATGCAAACTAGTACTACTAATACAGCAAATTTGGGTAATGTGATTAGTGCAACGCGAGCATGGCAAGTGGATGGTGGTATTAACTTCGAAACTTTGTATGGCAAATCGAAGTATTGGAAACAGATGACGCAGCATTATAACCAACGTACGATGCGTCGTAGGGCTATGTTTAAGCCTAAAACCTATACAGAAGTAGTCACTTTGGAGGCAGGTAAGCCTAAAGAGATAACTCACCGATTAGGTTCAGAGACACTGAAATTGAGTGCGACTACTGCGGATGGAAAGACTGTGAAACTGAAGCTGACTTCAACTTCCAATACTAAAGCAACGATTGAGTCGAAGGTAGATTTGAAAGATGTATCTATCTCTTTGACTACGGTGGATAAGCAGAAACGCTCTCCAGGATTAGTGGTAGCAGATATGGCGACTTATATCGGCACGATGTTCCGCAAGGTACAAGTGACATATCGTAATACTAATTCGTTGACATTGCCAGGTTTTGCTCCTCAAGCAGGTTTTATGGGACAACAGCGATTTGACAATCTTTATGCGCCAGGTTTTGATTTCGCTTTTGGTGGGTTTACGGATGATTTTGTAGAAAAAGCGAAGGATAATGGTTGGCTGTCGGGTGATACTACCGTTGTGCAACCTGCTATGCGTTCGAAGACAAGTGATTTGGATATTAAATTGACTTTGGAGCCGCTACCAGGTCTAAAGATTCAGTTGAATGGAAAACGCTATGAAGCTCAATCCACATCCATTATTTATTCGTATGACCAATTGCAAGAGAATATGACGGGTTCGTTTAATATCACGCAAGTGGCGATAGGAACTGCATTCCGTAAGCTAGGTACAGCTGAGGATAATTTTGCATCGGATGTGTTTGACCAATTCTTAGCGAATCGTCAGGTGGTGACGTCTCGTGTGCAACAGCAGTACGAGGGTGTGGTATATCCAAGTGCGGGCTTCATACCAATGGAATTACGTGGTAAACCGTACAAGGCACAAAATGGTGCGGTGGCTAGCAACACTGCGGATGTACTTGTACCTGCTTTTATCGCGGCTTATGCAGGACGTGATGTGAATTCAATTAGCTTAAATCCATTTATGGGCTTATTGCAAATTTTACCAAACTGGTCAGTTACGTTTGATGGATTGGGTAAGTTGCCATGGATAAAAGATCATTTCAAGTCGATTAATCTCACTCATGCATATACTTGTAAGTATGCTATTGGTAGTTACTCTAGTTATTCTACGTGGGTTCCTGCCAGAGAATTGAGTGACAAACAGGTTGGTTTTGTGCGTGATGTGACTACTGATAATCCGTTGCCTTCATCAGCATACGATATATCATCGGTAAACTTATCGGAAAGTTTTTCTCCATTAGTGGGATTGAATATGACTATGAAGAATTCGCTATCTGCTAAGTTTGAATATCGCAAACAACGTAATATCTCGTTGAATATCAACTCTGTTCAAATTACGGAGGGACATACAGATGAATTTGTGATAGGTGCAGGATATACGATTAAGAATCTCAATTTTGTGACTAAGAATCGCGATGGTGGACAGAAGAAGGTAAGCAATGACCTAAAATTGAATGTGGATATCAGTTATAAGGATATCAAAACTCTCTTGCGTAAGGTAGAAGAAGATCTTACCCAAGCAAGTTCTGGTAATAAAGTGTTAGGCATTAAGATTAGTGCAGACTATGTGCTCTCGCAGAAAATCAATTTGCAATTCTTCTACGACCACCAGGGTACTACACCACTTATCTCATCTTCTTATCCAGTCAAAGCAGATAATGTGGGTATCAATGTAAAACTGATGCTCACACGGTAAAGCATTGAACGACATACTTGTGGGTAGATAACATTATTTCTGCTGTGTATAAAGTAGGTATCATAGGTCCTGAATCTACGGGTAAAAGTACTCTGGCATCGTATTTGGCACATCGTTACGAAGGCTTGCTAATACCCGAGTACGCGCGCGAATATATGGAATCACGCGCGTGCGCGTCAGTGTACACGGTCGAAGATGTGATGAATATCGCGCATATGCAAGTACAACAGTTGCGTGAACTATCGCTGGGTTCTACAGAAGGGATACCGAAGGGATACCGAAGAGATGTGGTGTTTTTTGATACGGAATTGATTATTACCAAAGTATGGTTTTTGCACAAGTTTGGTCATTGTCCAGATTTTGTAGAGCAGGCATTGCATGAATTTCCGATGGATATCTATCTGTTGTGTTATCCCGATATGCCTTGGTTACCTGATCCTGTGCGCGAAAACCCCGATATACGAGAATACCTATTTGATTGGTACGAACGGGAAATACAAGAGTTGGGAATACCTTACTATATCATTCGACATGATATATAAATACAAAGTCTTACAAGCAAAAAAAAATATCACGCTTAAGAATGAATTCTTACGTGATATTTATTTTTTTTCTCGTGATCCGTGCAGGATTCAAACCTGCAACCCCCACATCCGTAGTGTGGTACTCTATTCAGTTGAGCTAACGGACCATGCTTTTCGAAAGCGGTTGCAAAGGTACTGCTTTTTTTTGAATTGACCAAATATTTTGATAAAAAAGTGTGTTTTTTTTGTTAAGTTGCGAAAAAAGTAGTACCTTTGCAACCAAAATAGATATAAAAAAGTATGAATAGTTATTTATCTCGTATTCTTTTGGGTTGTGCGGTAGCCTTGCTGAGTGTGATAGAATGTTGGGCAGTGGCTCCAATGCCTGGTCTAGATTTGGTTGAGCCTCGTCGGCCACGAGCTCCATTTGAGGTTATTTCTCATAATAGCCATACCAAGCAGCAACGTGTTGCGCCTCGTAAAAAGACTCATATCAATCTAGCTCCAAGGGGACTATTGATTCTTGTGAACTTCGCGGATGTGCAATTTGCCTCTAGCAATACTCAGCAAGCATTCGACTCGTTAGCAAATAGCCCAAGCTACACGTATAATGGTGCTACTGGCTCGTGTAAACAATATTTTACCGACCAATCCAATGGCAAGTATATTCCTCATTTCGATGTAGTGGGACCAGTGAACCTTCCTCACTCAATGGCTTATTATGGAGCCAATAAAGAAGATGGGAATGATCAGTATGTCGTTGATTTTGTGATTGACGCGTGTCAAGGAGCAGACCGTTTTGGGGTAGATTTTGCGCAATATGACAATGATAATGATGGTATGGTGGACTTTGTGTATATCATCTATGCAGGTTATGCTGAGTCGGAAGGTGGTGGTGCTGCTACTATTTGGCCGCATAACTGGGATTTGATTTCTGCGTTGTATTTTGGTTATACCAATCAAACGGAGTATTTTGCAACTTCCGAGACAAACTACAATTTACCAAAGATAGATGGTAAGTTGCTGAACACTTATGCATGTTCCAATGAGATGCGTAAAGCTAATAATGCGCGCTCAGGAATAGGTACTATCTGTCACGAGTTTAGCCATGTATTGGGATTGCCGGATTACTACCTAACTACAGACTATTCTACTGTACTAGAACGTGAAACTCCTGGTGCTTGGTCATTGATGGGTTATGGAAATTATCTCAATAATGGGAATACACCTCCTAATTATTCGGTGTATGACAAGTATTATTTGGGGTGGTTAGAGCCAGAAGCGTTAGCACAAACAAAGCAATTAGAGATACCTGCTGATGGCACTACTACCTATATGTTGGCTCGTAATGAGAAACATGTGGCGGCGGGAGCCTATCGCACAGACACGGTGTATTATATGGAGAATCGTCAGCAAGAGGGTTGGGATGCTTATTTGCCCGGACATGGTATGTTGATATGGCGTGTGATATATGATGAAGCGGATTGGTATGATAACTGTCCGAATGATTATGTGGCTCGTTACCGCTTGATTTCTGCTAAGTCAATATCTTCTCCTTTTACAACTACCAAGCCTAAGCCGGAAGTACCTTTCCCTGGTTCAGCAAACATTACTAAATATACTCCATTTGCTCACAATGGTTTGGAGAATATCCAAGAGGTTGATGGCATGATTACTTGTGACTTCGTAACGACGTCTATTCCATCACATGTAGAAAATATTGTTCTCCCGATGATAGGGCAATGGTACAATATCCTTGGTCAGCCGATTGACCCTACTACTTACAAGGGTATTGCTATCCAAAATGGAAAAAAATATCTGCTCCGATGAGCAGATATTTTTTTGTATAGTGGTCATTGAGTAGTTCCTTCTTAGTGGCTAACTTGCATGATATTGGCAAAGACGCCTGCTGCAGTTACGCTGGCACCTGCGCCATAACCGCGAATCATCATAGGATAGTCGTGGTAGCGTTCGGTGGTGATAAGGATGATATTGTTGGAGCCCTCCAATTGGTAGAATGGATGTGAAGCGTCCACAGTCTCTAGACTAACAGTGGTTTTGCCCTCTACCAATTTAGCCACAAAGCGCCAACGCAGTCCCTGTGCCTCTAATTCCTTGCGGCGAGTTTCGAAATCAGCGTCTAACTCAGGAAGTGTTTTCCAGAAGTCCTCGACTGTTCCTTGGAAGTATGATTCTGGGACAAAGAGATGTTTCTCTACATCCTCTTGCTCTACTTGATAGCCCGCTTCACGCGCCAAGATGACGAGTTTGCGAATTACATCTTTGCCGCTGAGGTCAATGCGTGGGTCGGGTTCACTATAACCTTGTTCTTTGGCGCGGCGAATCGTCTCGGAGAATGGTACATCGGCAGCAATCTCGTTGAAAATGAAATTGAGCGTGCCACTCAATACCGCCTCTATACGCAATATCTTATCACCCGAATTGCGAAGGTCGTTGATGGTACCAATAATAGGCAATCCCGCTCCTACATTGGTTTCAAAGAGGAATTTTACGCCACGGTCAAGAGCCGTTTGCTTGAGGCGCAAATAGTGGCTATATTCGGATGATGCAGCAATCTTGTTGGCTGTGACTACCGAGATATTGTTGTCTAGCAATGATTGATAGATACCTGCTACATCGGCACTTGCCGTACAGTCCACAAATACGCTATTGTAGAGCGTTGACAATTGACTATTGATTGTGGACAAGCTGAGCGGATTTGCGGACTTGAGTTGGTCGCGGTAGTTGCTAAGGTCGATTCCATCGGCATTGAAGATAGCTGTTCGGCTATTGGCAATACCTACGACGTTGAGCTGTAGATGCTGCTCATGAAGTAGCATGTGCTGTTGCTGATGGATTTGCTCTAGCAGTTGCGCACCTACGGTACCTACGCCACAAACAAAGACGTTGAGCACTTTGTTTTCGCTAAGGAAGAACGAATCGTGCAATACGTTCATCGTCTTACTGAGCTGCTGAGCGGGTATAACGAACGATATATTCGTTTCTTTGGCACCTTGTGCAAAGGCAATCACGCTGATACCATTTCTGCCTAATGTACCAAAGAGTTTGCCTGCAATACCAGGCATATTGTGCATATTCTCGCCCACGATACTTACTGCTGCCAAACCTTGTTGTACGAGCATAGGGTACATCGAACCTACTTTAATCTCTTCTGCGAACTCGCGTGTGAGAGCTTCTACTGCAGTGTCGCAGTCTTTCTCTTGAATACCCAGGGTAGTAGAGTTCTCCGAGGATGCTTGGCTAACGAGGAAGACGGACACACCAACTTGGGCTAATGCGCTGAAGATGCGTTGGTTAACACCAATCACACCCACCATCGAAAGACCTGATACCGTAATGAGTGCCACGTCGCAGATACTGCTCAATCCGCGTACATAGCGACTGCTGTCTTCGGGTTTGGCTTGGATGATAGTACCTGCGTTGTCAGGGCAGAAGGTGTTGAGAATACGTATTGGGATGTTCTTCGCGCACGCGGGATATATAGTAGGTGGATATACCACTTTGGCACCAAAGTGGCAGAGTTCGGATGCTTCTACATAACTCAAACTCTTGATGGTGTAGGCATTGGGGATGAGTCGAGGGTCGGCTGTCATAAAGCCATTGACATCGGTCCATATCTCCAATACTTCCGCACCCAATGTGGCAGCTAAGATGGATGCTGTATAGTCGCTGCCACCACGTCCGAGATTGGTAATCTCGTCAGTTTGGCTATCGCGCGAGATGAATCCTGGCACGACTGCCAGATGAGGCATTGTGGCAAATGTCTTGCGCACCAAAGCTTCGGTCAGTTCGGTGTTGAGCAATACTTGTCCTTGCTTGCGGTCTGTGCGAATAAACTGCAACGAATCCTTGCGGACAGCACCTGTCAAGGCTGTAGTGACGATACGGCTACTGAGTTGTTCGCCATAGCTCACGATGACCGCTTCTGATTTCGCGCTCAAATCCTTTACTAAGTGTACACCAAAGAGAATAGAACGTAGCTCATCAAGTATGCTTTCCAATTCATGGCAGAGCATTTGTCGTGTAGTAGGGTTGGTGATTAAGCTGCTGACCATATCCATGTGTCGGCAGCGAATCTGCTGATATACCTCCATATACTCTTCGCCAGCCTCAAGTGCCATGTGTGCTGCTCTAAGCAGTTGGTCGGTGATGCCGCCCAAGGCACTGACTATCACGATACAGTCATCGGTCTGCTGACTGATAATCTGCTGAATATGACGAATACTCTCTACTGAACCAACTGAGGTTCCACCGAATTTTAATACTTTCATTTTAATATCTCTGTTATTTGATTGGTTTCGAGAAGGAATCCGTCGTGTCCGAAGCGCGATTCGATCTCGAAGTATTGTGCGTTAGGGATATGCTTAGCCCATTCTCTTCCTTCGCATGGTGGGAACAGACCATCGGACGTGATGGCTATCACCACCGTTTGTGCTTTGATTTGTGCCAAAGCAGCAGCCACACCTCCACGGTTGCGACCCACGTTTTGGCTATCTACGCAATGTAGCAGGTAGTAATAGGAATAGGCGTCGAAGCCGCGTTTGACTAGTTTCTCGCCTTGATAGCGTTCGTAGCTCGCTGCACGACTGGCAAAGAGGCAATCGTCGTCTGTCTCATATTGTGTGAGGTTGTAGCCATCGAAACTGCGGTAGGAGATGAGCGAAATGGCGCGTGCTGCTTCTAATCCTTTGCGTCCGCCATCAAGCGATTCGCACGCTCGGAAAGTGGGGTCAGCCTCTAGTGCCATGCGTTGCACTTCCATCCATGCGCTCAGCCATGGTGATACACGTGGGGCGGTGGCAATGAACGCTGCACGGCGGATGATATTGCCTTCCATAATCGCCCATTCGAGGGCATGGAAACCGCCAATGGAACTACCGATGAGCAAGTCCACTTGCTTGATGCCCAAATGTTCGCGTACCAACGTAAATAGTCGGGCAGTGTCGCGGACGGTGAACTTGGGGAAATCGAGATATCCTTTTTGATTCGGGATTCGCGAGTCGCGATTCCCGAAATCTCTTGGTCCTGTGGTGCCATAGGCAGAGCCGAAGATATTGACGCAAACGACAAAGTCCTTTTCAGGGTCGATGCAACAATCTTTGCCCACCATCTCTGGCCACCAATCCATTGGATCGGAGTTAGCAGTTAGGGCATGGCACAGCCATACCACGTGGTCGCCTTGTTGGTATTTGCGCTCCGAGGTGTGATAGACTATCTCTAATTGGTCAAGCGTGCCACCTGCCTCAAAGGAGAAATTATGCGTTGTGAGCTTGTGTAAGTGCATGTTCTATATCTGCTATTAAGTCGTCTGCGTTTTCGAGACCGATACTCAGGCGCATCAAGTCGGGGTCGATACCTGCTGCCAGAAGCGCCTCGTTGCTGAGTTGGCGGTGGGTATGCGAAGCGGGATGCAGGATACATGTATGGCAGTCTGCTACGTGGGTCTCGATAGTTACCAGTTGCAGGTTGTCCATAAAGCGATTGGCAAAAGCGCGGTCACCTTTGACTGCGAATGCCATCACGCCGCACGAGCCGTTAGGCATATACTTCTGTTGGCGTGCATGCTCGGGATCGTTCTCCAGTTCGGGATACCGCACCCATGCTATGTCAGGGTGCTTCTCCAACCACTGAGCCACTTTGTGTGCGCTCTCGCAGTGGCGAGGCATACGCACATGCAGGGTCTGCAAACCGAGGTGGAGATAGAAGGCGTTTTGTGGACTTTGGATAGAACCCAAGTCGCGCATGAGTTGGGCAGTAGCTTTGGTGATATATGCCAGTTTGCCGAATGCCTCTGTGTAGCGCAGTCCGTGGTAGGATGCGTCGGGTTCGGTGAGGCAGGTAAACTTATCGTGCTGAGCTTCCCAATCGAAGTTACCGCTGTCCACAATCACACCGCCTACTTGCACGCCATGTCCGTCCATGTATTTGGTGGTGGAATGGGTGACGATGTCTGCGCCGAACTCGAATGGGCGGCAATTGACGGGGGTAGGGAAGGTATTATCCACAATCAGCGGTACACCGTGTTGATGGGCAAAGCCCGCAATACGCTCTATATCCAATATACGTACATTGGGGTTGGAAAGGGTTTCGCCAAACACTAACTTCGTGTTGGGGCGGAAAGCCGCGTTCCACTCCTCATCGCTGGCGTCTTGGTCAATGAACGTGATTTCTATGCCCATTTTTGGGAAGGTTACGCCAAATAGATTATAAGTGCCACCATAGATACTGGTGGTAGTAATCATGTGGTCGCCTGCTTGGCAGATATTGAAGCAAGCAAAGAAATTGGCTGCTTGTCCCGATGAGGTGAGCATGGCTGCCACACCACCTTCCATGGCTGCAATCTGCGCTGCCACAGTATCGTTGGTCGGATTTTGCAGACGGGTATAGAAATAGCCACTCTCTTCAAGGTCGAAGAGTTTGCCCATTTGCTCACTGGTCTCGTACTTGAATGTAGTACTCTGAATAATAGGCACTTGCCGTGGTTCTCCTTTGCTAGGATTGTATCCCGCTTGCACGCAAAGCGTGTCAATATGTAGGTCTTTTTTCATAAATCGCGAAATTAGCCTACAAAGTTACTGCTTTTTTTGCACATATGCAAATTTTAGGTTTTGAAACTGTTTTTGTTTTGTTTTGGATGTAATGGTGATCCTTCGGTGAAGGTGGCTGAATGTTACGTTTATCCTACGTTTATCCTACGTATATCCTACGTAAATGTTACGTAATTAATAAGAGATAATAAAGTAGAGGTAAAAGGGTAGATAAATGTGTATTGAGTGTCAATGTGTTGTGTTTCAAAAGAGCAACGAAATAAAAAAATGTGAATAAAATGTAATTTTCTAAAGAATATATTTGGTAATTTCATAAAAAAATAGTATCTTTGCGGTCGAAATAGTGTGTTGTATGTATATGTGACACGCAAAGGTCCTCTTTTGTGCAACGCAGAAAAGGATATACCTTAAAGATAATCAACAATAAAAAACAATTATGATGAACAAACACAAAGAGAAAGGCCTTCGTGGTCTGCTCATGACATTAATCATCTGTGTAATGTCATTGTTTAGCGTCACAGCAATGGCAGCGCCTGTGTCCATTACAGGTAAAGTGTTGGATGCTAACGGAGAACCCCTGATTGGAGCGAGCGTTGTAGAGTCTGGTACCTCAAATGGTACTGTTACCGATTTTGATGGTATGTTTACGCTTGTCGTAGAAAAGGACGTTTTGTTGACCGTATCTTATGTCGGTTATCGAAATCAAGAAGTTCGTGCGGCACAAGAAATGGTTGTCGTACTTCGTGAAGATCAAGAGTTGCTAGATGAGGTGGTGGTTATTGGTTACGGTACGCAAAAGCGTAAAGATGTGACCACTGCGATTTCTTCGGTGGATACTGAGGATTTGGAGAAGCGTCCAATCACTTCAGCAGCTCAAGCGATGCAAGGAAAGGCAGCCGGTGTGACAGTGGTGAAGCCAAGTGGTCAACCAGGTGCAGGTATGGTAGTTCGCGTGCGTGGTACAACATCTATGAATGGTAGTAACGATCCATTGTACGTGGTGGATGGAGTACCAATGACGGATATTGACTTCCTCGCGCCAAACGACATTGAGACGATGCAGATTTTGAAAGATGCGTCTTCTGCGGCTATCTACGGTTCGCGTGCTGCTAATGGTGTGATTATGATTACCACCAAGGCAGGCTCTGCTAGTAAGGAGAAGATGAATGTGACCTTCTCTATGTATGGTGGTTGGACCCAAGTGGCAAAGCGTATGGAGAGCTTGAATTTTGAGCAATATCGCGAGTATCTAGATGATCTCGGCTCCAACGTGGTGTTGCCAGACGGCTTGAAGGATGAAACCAATTGGTTTGATGAGACCTATAAGACGGGTTCTACACAAAACTATCAACTCTCTGTCAGTGGTGGTACAGACCGTGTGAACTATTACATGTCAGGTGGTTATACAAATGAAGTGGGTGTGATACCTACTACTAAGTACCAACGCTATAATTTCCGAACATCTTTGGATGCCGAAGTGACCAAGTGGTTGAATGTAGGTGCTAATATAGCATATGGTTATAGTGAGAATCAAGGTACCATTTCTTCGGGTACAGGTGCCAACCGTGGTGGTTTGGTGCTATCGGTAATCAATACACCTACCTACGCGCCTATCTATGACCCTGAGAATCCAGATTATTACTACACCAACTTCTATGGTGTAAGCAATATCACCCACCCACTGGAGAATATTGAGCGTTATAAGAATCAATACAACAAACAACATCGTTTGTTGGCTACGGGTAAGGGTATTGTAACCCTGTATGACACCAAGAAATTTAACCGTGGCGATAATTTTGATCATTCGTTGAAGTTCACAACAACCTTTACGGAAGATTTGCGAATGAATAACAACACCTCGTTCCTCGATCCTCATAAGACATCGTGGGGACGTAACCAATATGGTGAGGGTAGCGATACCCGCAGCACCGACCTCGTGACCGTATGGGATAACGTACTGAACTATACCACCAACATGAATGGTCATAATCTGGATGTGATGTTGGGTAGTTCTTATACTCATTCGATGTGGACACAATCTTATATCGCAGGTAGTCACTATGCAGATGGCACGATTCAGACATTGAATGCAGCTAACAAGATTGATCCAGGAAGTACCAATACAAGTGCAAGTGAATGGGCTATTATGTCAGCTTTTGCTCGTGTGAGTTACAATTATGATTCTCGTTACTTGATTTCAGCAAACTTCCGTGCGGATGGTTCATCTCGCTTGGCACCAGATCATCGTTGGGCATATTTCCCATCCGTGAGTGCAGCTTGGCGTATCTCGGGTGAGTCTTGGATGCAAGATGTAGAGTGGATTGATGACTTGAAACTACGTGGTGGTTGGGGACAAACTGGTAACCAAGGTGGTATTGGTGATTACGCCTATTTGGAACGTTATAGCATCAACCGCCAAAACTGGTGGGAGACAGGCAAAGAGCATGCTGTTCCAACCTATAGTCAATCATCACTCCGCAATACTGATTTGACATGGGAGCGTACAACACAAACCAATGTAGGTTTGGATTGGACAATGTTGAAGAATCGATTGACCTTGAACTTTGATTGGTACTACAAGTACACCACCGATATGCTGATGTGGGTGTCCTTGCCAGCAGGTTCAGCTGCTGTATCTTCTATCCAACGCAACGAAGGTGAAATGAGCAACATGGGTGTGGAATTCACAATAACATCGCACAACTTCGTTAAGAAGAACTTCAAGTGGGATACCCAATTGAATATTTCTCATAACAAGAATCGTTTGGAGAAACTGGCGACTAGTCAAGTGTACTATGATGCTAAGGTGACTGACGTATTGGCAGACTACTGCGTACGCAACACACCGGGTATGCCTCTCGGTTCGTTCTACGGCTACAAGACCGGTGGCGTGGATCCAGAAACGGGTGAGTTGATTTATCTAGATACTAATGGTGATGGCGAGGTAACAGCTAATGACCGTACGTATATGGGTGATCCTAATCCAGACTTTACTTTTGGTATGACTAATACTTTCCAATTTTACGGTGTTACCATCAGTTTCTTGCTGCAAGGCTCTTATGGTAATGATATCTTCAATGCAAGCCGCATCGAAACAGAAGGTATGTACGATGCTAAGAACCAATCCACTCGCGTTCTTGATAGATGGCGTCGCCCAGGTATGATTACCACTATTCCTAAAGCAGGCTTTGATATGAGGATAAGCGACTACTTTGTGGAAGATGGTAGTTATATCCGCTTGAAAGACCTCACTATAGGTTATGAGTTCTCGGGTAAGTGGATGAAGAAGATAGGCATGACACGTTTGCAACCTTACTTCTCGGCTCAAAACTTATTTACATTGACTAAATACTTAGGAATGGACCCAGAGGTTAACCAATATGGTAATTCAGGAACTGTACAAGGTTTGGATTATGGTACTTATCCGCAAACCCGCAGTTTCGTGCTAGGTGTGAACATTGCATTTTGATGGTTGAACGTAAATCAATTTAGAGAATATGAAAAAGTATATATATGTAATAGGTGTAGCGTTGGGTGTAGCACTTGTGTCGTGTGACTTGAATATGGCACCGATTTCAGATCAATCGGAACTCAACTTAGGAACATCTACCGAAGATGATTCGGTTCGTATTAAATTCAAGGATCGTGCAGCGATGCTGGCTGTGTATGAGAATTTATATAATATCATGCGCGACCGTCAGGAGCATTGGTATTTGGATTATTTGTTGTTTGGTGAGGCTCGTACGGATAATGCGTATGCAGGAACAACGGGTGCAGAGGTAGTACCTGTTGAGACCAACGCTCTTGATGCTTCCAATCCTGACATCGCTCGCGATTGGGACCGCTATCTCGAAGACATCGCACAAGCTAATGTGATCATTTCCAATATTGATAAAGTGCCAGACCCAAGTTTCCAAGAAGCAGAGCGCAATCAATGGAAAGCAGAGGCAAAGATTTTCCGTGGTATGATGCTATTCGACTTGGCACACTGGTTCGGAAACATTCCATTGAACTTGACAGAGGCTCCAGATATTACAGCAGACAACATAGAGGAAGTATATCCAATTTATTTCCCAATGCCTGTAACACAAGACTCTGCTTACAAACAAGTAATCAAAGACTTGACAGAAGCCATTCCTTATGCTCCAGCATTGAATCCAAATGACAAACGCGTACTCAGCAAGACTGTGGCATATGCGTTGCTTGCTAAACTGTATGCTGAGTTAGGTGAATGGGATAAGGTAATCGAGTATAGCGATAAGGTTTTTGCTGATGGTATTGCGTTGGCTGATAACTATGCCGACCTCTGGAAATACGATGAGACCTTAGGAGATGCTACTCGCAACAACAAAGAGACTATCCTTGAAGCACAATACACCGCTGCTAGTGGTAACTGGGTAACATGGATGTTCGGTCGTAATCTCTCTAACTGGGAAGAGTCCTTTACATGGGCGAAATGGATTACCCCAAGTCGTGACTTGATTCGCACCTTTGAGAGGGAAGGCGACACAGTACGTTGCAACCAAACGATCGTTTATTATGAGTGTGCATGGAGCAACTACTATCCTGCTGACAACTATCCATTCATGTACAAATGTCGTTCGGCATACAATAGTGTAATCAAGCTGCGCGGTGCAGATATTTGGTTGCTCAAAGCCGAGGCATTAGCGCACAAGGGTGATTTGAATGGTGCCGTATCTCTTGTGAATACGATTCGCCAACGTGCTAAATTGGCTGACCTACCTGCATCACAAATGGGTAGCCAAGAAGCTGTCTTGGATGCTATCTTGCACGAACGTCGCTTAGAGTTAGCATTAGAGGGCCATCGCCTCTTCGACTTGATACGCTTTGGCAAACTGCTCGAAGTGATGAATGATATCAACTCACGCGACGAGGGTCGTTTGCCACAGGCTCGTCCATTTGTGGAGGCACACAAACTGATGCCTATCCCACAAACTGCATTGGACAAGAATTCTAATCTAGTTCAGAATGATGGTTATTAATTTGAGTACTAATCTGCAAATAATCAACAGAATATGAAACGTATATTTCAAGTCCTATTCCTTGCGTTGATCGCAATAGGCTATACCGCTTGTCAGCCCGACTCCTTCCGTGATGTGTATCCTGCGGGTGACCCTCAGATGCAGGCAACTATGCTGACTGAGGAGGTAAATTTTGGTAGTGATAGTATCACTTTTGAAGTGACAGTCACAGAGAAGGAGACACCATTATCCACGTTGTCCATTAAGGTGATTGTGGGTATCAATGTGATTGCTAACGAAGAGGTTCGTACACCTGGTTTGATGTATAAAGACACATTCACCTATGCAGTACCTTTTGGTCCTAATATGCTAGAGGGTGAGCCCGTGAAAGTATATTTGACTGCTACCAATATAGAAGGAACCGTGAAGAACGTGATTCTGGACCAATGTGTAGGCCATCGTCCTGCTATTGAAACTATGTATGTGATGCCTCCTACCATCAACTATAAGCCTCTGGGCAAAGGTAAACAAATGACATGGGATGGTGAGAAGTTTGTGGCAGTAGACTTGGGCTATCCTAAATCCATCGAATGTCTGTTGGCAGTGGTGGGTACTAAGTTCGGTCGCGTGGATTGGAAACAACCTGTATTGGGTATGCTGAATGGTAAGTTGTCTTTGATTACCGAGGAGCAATTCAACGCGGGCGAGGCTAGCTCTATCGTATTGGCGAATGACAATCTTGAGAGCATTGATACCATCACATTCGATCCATTGACCTTTGAGTTGTACTTTGGTGGTAAGGTAGCACAACCTGTTTCTGCACTGGATGTGAATGTGGATTTGGCTGAGGTGGCAGGTAAGACCTATCGCCATGCGAAGATTTTCTTCGATCCTGAAATGGAAGTGACTATCAATGGTGTGGCAAATCTGGCTACGGCATATAACTTGGACTACATGGAACTCAAGGACGGCAATGTAGTGAAGTTCTTGGGCGAGAAGGGTATGTATGAGGTATATTACTTGCCTGAAGAGGACTATATCGTGGTAGAGCCATTGAAGGATGCTATTTATCCTAATGTGATGTGGATGACCGGTGTAGGCTTTGGTTTGCCAGTGGCATCACCTAAGGTTCAAGGCGGTTGGGGCTTTGACAACCTGGGACAATACATTGCTTGTCGTACTGTGGCTCCTAAGGTATATCAATTTACCGCATACCTCAAGAATGGTGTGAATGCCGACTTTGAGATATATGGTTCGCTCAACTTCAAGTTCTTCCACCAAAAAGGTTGGGGTGGCGAAGAAGCTGGTGCTAACTACGAACAAATAGGATTGGATATCAAGGGGGTTGGTCCTGAAGGTTTGACCAAAGTGAATGGCGACACAGGTGCAGAAGCTGGCAACTGGATAGCTGCTACTCAAGAAGAATTTGAGGGCATCTATCGCATTACACTGGATCAAAACAAGCTGACCACTACATACGAGAAATTACGATAAAATTCTACAACAATGACCAAAGTGAATAATCTATTATTTATAGGTATTGCAGCCGCTCTGCTCGGCTGCAATACTCCCGTAGAAAATCCGAATGATAAAACTCCTAATGGCGATTCTGTTCCAGTACGTGATGTGATGACCTATGTCACAACAGCAGATGGTACAATGGGCTTTGTCGCTGTAGGCAAGGATTATGCAGAAGGACTCAATATGTCACCAGAGCGCACGCTAACACTCAATCCGAATGTGCGTTACCAAACATTTGATGGCTTTGGAGCCGCTATCACTGGAGCTGCGGCATTCAACCTTATGCAAATGCCTGCTGCACGTCGTCAAGCACTATTGGAAGAAACTTTCTCTCCCGAAAAAGGTATGGGATATGGTTACGTGCGTGTGCCTATCGGAGGTAGCGATTTCAACTCACGCAGCAATTATGACTATACGTGCTGTGACACCAAAGGTATCGAAAACTTTGCGCTTACATCTGATGAGGTGGATTATATTATTCCTGTGCTGAAAGAGATTTTGGCTATCAACCCTGACCTAAAAGTAATGGGTACACCTTGGAGTTGTCCTATCTGGATGAAAGTGGATGATATACATACCAAAAAAGCCTATACGGGTTCCAATAAATGGGTCGGTGGCTACCTCAATCCCGATTACTACCAAGATTACGCTATGTACTTCGTGAAGTGGATTAAAGCGTTCGAAGCAGAGGGTATTAATATCACTAGCGTTACCCCACAAAACGAACCACTCAACTGGGGCAACTCTATGTCACTATACATGCCTTGGGATCAAGAGCGCGACTTTATCAAGTTAGCACTTGGACCTGTCTTTGCACACGAAGGTATTACATCCAAGATTATCTGCTTTGACCATAACTACAATTACGATGGCAAAAAAGACCAACTGCAATATCCTATAAAGATATATGCTGATCCTGAAGCAAGCCAATATATTGATGGTGCTGCCTACCATAGTTATGGTGGCAGTCCTGTGGAATTAGATGCTATCCACAAATTAGCGCCAGAGAAAAACCTCTACTTCACCGAGCAATCTATTGGTACATGGAACTACCAAAGTTTTGGTCAGTCCCTCATGTCCGAGATGAAGAACACCTGCATCGGTACTGTTACTCGTTGGTGCAAAGCAGTGATCGTATGGAACTTCATGCTAGACGAGAACGGAGGCCCTCATGGTGGTCCAGGCGCTTGCGCCACATGCTATGGCTCAGTGGATATCTCCTCCAAAGATTATACCACACTCACCAAGCGTAGCCACTACTATGTAATCGGTCACTTGAGCAAAGCGCTGAAGGCGGGTTCTACACGCATTGGTGTTTCGGGTTATATGCCTACAGGTCTATCTGCTGTGGCATCGGAGAATCTAGATGGCACCTATGGCTTGGTGCTTTTCAATGAGAATGCAGAAGGTATGTCATTCATCATTGAACACAATGGCAAACATTTTGAGATTCAACTCCCTGCTGAAAGTATCACTTCTTGCATATTATAATGTGCTATGACTATGCATTGGCGAACATATCTATTCTCTGCTATTCTGCTAGTGACTTGCTCGCTACTTAATGCTTGCAAGTCACCTGCAGAGCAGCGAGTATGTTTCTTCGGCTCTTCTGTATGTCGCGGTGTTGGTGCCGACTCTCTCAATGGTTATGCTTCCCAAGTAGCAGATGCATTGCCTATAGGATGGGAGAGTGTGAATATCTCCATAGATGGTAATAATACCTATGACCTATTCGCTCGCTTCGAGCGCGACATGACACCCATAGAGGCAAAATATGTGGTCATTGGCATCAGTTTGGGTAACGAAGGATTACACGAGAAAGGCGCACGCGCTGTGCTTTCTTACAAGGAGAATATGCCGCGCTTGATTCGCATGCTGCAAGAGCAGGGTAGAGTAGTTATCGTCACCAACAATTACCCACGCGCCGACTTCAACCCCGTAGATTATGAAGACCTATGCGCTGTCAATCTCGAAGTACAGCAGTGGGATGTGCCTACTATCAATGTATTCGGAACGATAGATGATGGGCAAGGCCGTTGGGCTGAACATATGTGGAATGGCTCAGACATCTACCACCCTAATCAACTTGGACACCTTGCAATGGCTTCGGCTTTCCCGCTGACTATGTGGGAGGCGCTGCAAGCAGGCAAACCTTTGCCCGAGTGTGTCCCTACGCAGGGAGATGAGAATGGCGTGGCATGCGTGAGCTTCGTGCCAGAGGGACACGTGCAATCCTATACGCTGAGCTATATCAGTGCAGATACCACTTATACTGAGGTGTATGCTGCGGCACAGCAAAAGCTGTGGCAATACGCCAACGGACAACAGGTATCTGTTACGGAAGGAATAGATAAGACAATTGGTACTATCACAATACAGGGCAATAATATCCATCAGGTGCTGTTCTACCGTGCGGCGATGATCGAGCTCGAAGTACGTGCATTGGCGGATGGAAAGATGTTGCGCTCTAGTTTAGAGATTTATTGCCCATTATTGGGTGGCGATGCGACTAATTATGCACAAACAACGAATTGTGTGGCAATTCACAATAAATAACTATTTTTTAATTAACCAATTTTAAATTAATGTATTATGAAAAAGATTTTTTCTCTTTTCGTCGCTTTGACAGCTATGGTGGCTGTTAATGCTGCTAATTTCTACCTTGTTGGTGGATTTAATGGTTGGAACCCCGCGAATGCTGTTGCTTTCACAGAGGTATCTGCTGGTAATTATGAAGTTATCGTTCCAGAGATCTCAGGTGAAGGTAAAGTGTTGGGTACTACTGAAGGTTGGTTGCCTCAATATGGTGCTCATAATGCTGGTGATCCTGTAACACTAGGAGGAGAACCTTATGTGCTTAAGGCTAAATTCCAAGATTCAGACTCTGAACCTAGTAACATCCAATTTGGTACAAAGGGTGTGGGCTACAAGAATGCAAAGTTTGCGTTAACAGTAGCAGGTGACCAAGTAAGCATTGCTTTTATTAGCGGTGAAGAATATGATCCTAATGCGAAACCAACTTATCAAATCATTGGTGGAAGCATTGGTTGGGATCTTCCTGCAGCAGTGCAATTTGAGGAGGTTGAAGGCGTATTAACTGCAGAGGTAGCTGATATGAATGGTACTTTCAAGATTATTAAAAATCGTACTTGGGATGAGCAATGGGCTACTAATTGGGAAACTGGTGCTGGTCTTGCAATGGGTGCTCCTTACGTAATGGGTGCTAAAACTGATGCTGGAGAACCTGCTAACTTAGCTTTTGCAAATCCATTTGCTGGATATAAAAATGCAAAATTCACATTGGAAGTAAAGGAGGATGGCAGTATGGTATTAACTCTCGTTTCTGGTGAATTCTATGCTGTAGAAGCAGATTGGCACTTGCCTGGCACAAAACTAGGTTGGAATTGCGATGTGGATCAACGCTTTACTCCTGTAGAAGGTGAAGCTAATACTTATGAGTTGTTGGCAGCTGAATTTGGTGCAGACTTCAAAGTTGTATTTGGCAACTGGGGAGCAGAGTTTGGTGCTCCTAGTGAGGATGCTAAATGGGAAATCAACAAAGAATACACTTGCGCATTCAAGGGTGGTAATATCCATGCTGTAGATAATGAGGTTGTATATACTGATTGCACCATCCGTCTCGTAGTTGATTATGAGAACGTAGTTGTTAAGATTACTATCTCTTCAGAGTCAGTTCCTTCTGCAGTAGAAGATGTAGTTACTCCTAACACAATCACTAAGGTGATTGAGAATGGTCAAATGTATATCCTTCGTGATGGCGTACGCTACAACGCATTGGGTGGTGTAGTAAAATAATAACATCATTCATTCTAGTGTAGAGCGGCTGACTACCGCTCTACATTTCTAATTTATAAATATATTACTATGAAGAAACCGTTATTTTTATCATTAATCCTGTCAATAGTGTGCCTACCTATGATAGGACAAGTGTATAAGGATGCTTCTGCCCCAATCGCAGATCGTATCGAAGATGCACTCTCTCGTATGACCCTACAAGAGAAGATTGCCATTATTCACGCACAGTCTAAATTCTCCTCACCGGGCGTAGCGCGCTTGGGTATCCCAGGTATTTGGTGCACTGACGGCCCTCACGGCATTCGCCCTGAGGTGCTTTGGGATGAGTGGAATCAAGCAGGGTGGACCAACGACTCATGCATCGCTTTCCCCGCGCTCACATGTCTTGCTGCTACGTGGAACCCTGATATGTCATACCTCTATGGTATCAGCATTGGCGAGGAGGCACGCTACCGCAACAAGGATGTGCTACTCGGTCCGGGTGTGAACATTTACCGTACCCCGCTCAATGGTCGTAACTTTGAGTACATGGGCGAAGACCCATACTTAGCATCTAAGATGGTTGTCCCATACGTAAAGGGTGTACAGGAGCAAGGTGTGGCTACATGCGTAAAGCACTATGCACTCAACAACCAAGAGGTTGATCGCCATTGGGTAAACGTCAATCTCTCAGACCGTGCTCTCTACGAGATTTATTTACCTGCTTTCCGTGCGGCTATGCAGGAGGGCGAGTCTTGGTCTATCATGGGTGCCTACAACCTCTACAAAGGACAATATGCTTGCCACAACTCTATTCTGTTGCAAGACATTCTGCGCAAGGAATGGGGATTCGATGGGGCTGTTATCTCCGACTGGGGAGGCACGATGAACACCGACCAAGCTATCACTAACGGACTCGATCTTGAATTTGGAACATGGACCGACGGCTTGTCCGACGGTGCTTCAAGCGCATACGATATCTATCATTTGGCATTGCCATACTTGCGTAAGATTCAGAGTGGGGAAGTGGGTACCAAGGAACTTGATGATAAGGTACGCAACGTGTTGCGCCTCATCTTCCGTACTTCCATGAATCCTAACAAGGCGTTTGGTGCTATGTACTCAGAAGCACACAGTGCTGCGGCACGCCAGATCGCAGGTGAAGGAATAGTACTCTTGCGCAATACGAACAACACACTTCCTATCGAATTATCTACTGCTCAACGTCCTACTATTCTTGTGGTAGGCGAGAATGCTATCAAGATGATGACCGTTGGCGGTGGCTCATCTTCACTAAAAGCGAAATACGAGATTTCTCCTTTGCAAGGCATTCAAGAGCGTGCTGGTGATATGGCTACCATACAATATGTACGCGGATATGTGGGTGATGTCGGTGGCGAATACAATGGCGTGACCACGGGTCAGTCATTGCAAGATGAGCGTACACCAGAGCAACTCACCGCAGAGGCAGTGGAGGCAGCCAAAAAAGCAGACTATGTCATTTTTGTAGGTGGTATGAATAAAGCGCACAACCAAGACTGCGAGGACGGCGATCGCTTGCATTATGAGCTGCCTTACAATCAAGATAAACTAATTTCTGCATTGGCAGCAGTCAATAACCGCGTTATCTTCGTATCTATTTCGGGCAACGCACATGGTATGCCTTGGAACAATGAGGTAGAGGCTATCCTGCAAGCATGGTACAGTGGCTCCGAAACAGGACATGCGGTAGCAGATATCATCTTCGGTGATGTCAATCCTTCGGGCAAACTGCCTTATACCATCCAACCTTCCTTGGCAGATTATCCCGCTCATCAATATGGCGAGATAGCATACCCTGGTGTGGACAAACAAGTGCATTACAAGGAAGATATCTTTGTAGGCTATCGCTATGCAGATCTCTATGGTACGCGTCGTCCTATTAAGTATGTGAGCCAAGGAGAGCAATATACGATTAATCCTCCTAAGCGCAAAGCTCTATTCCCATTTGGCTTTGGCTTGAGTTATACTACTTTTGAATATGGTAAGGCTATGCTGAATGGCGATCAGATTACGGTAGCGGTTACTAATACGGGCAATCGTGCAGGTCAAGAGGTGGTACAACTCTATGTTTCCGATTCGAAGGCATCGGTAGTACGTCCTAAGAAGGAATTGAAAGGATTTAGCAAGGTAGCATTGCAACCGGGTGAGACAAAGCAGGTTACATTCACGATAACACCTGAAATGTTGGCATTCTTTGATGCTGAGGCACATGAGTGGGTGACTGAGGCAGGACAGTTTGTGCTGCATATTGCTAGCAGCAGTGCGGATATACAGGCATCTGTTCCATATATGTATAATAAGTAAATTATATACATACATAATTCTAAAGCCGTCTGCCATTTTGGCAGGCGGCTTTTATGTAAAAAGGGCTTTGGTATGGGTTTTGTCTAAAAACTAGTAACGACTTTAAAGTCCTTAGGAACTTAATGACTAAAAAATATACAACTATGAATACAATGAACAACAAAACCGAAAACCTACAGAAGTTCGCTATTAACCTTTGCGAACGTGCCCAACAGGGCAAACTGGATCCTGTGATTGGCCGTGACGACGAGATTCGTCGCGTGCTACAAATCCTCTCACGTCGTACAAAGAACAATCCTATCCTCATAGGCGAGCCTGGTGTGGGTAAGACCGCTATTGTGGAGGGCTTGGCGCATCGTATCATTCGTGGTGATGTGCCTGAGAACCTCAAAAAGAAACAAATCTACTCGCTTGACATGGGAGCCCTCATCGCAGGTGCCAAATACCAAGGTGAGTTTGAGGAGCGCCTCAAGGGTGTCATCACAGAGGTGACTAGTGCTGCGGGCGAGATAATCCTTTTTATAGATGAGATACACACGCTCGTGGGTGCGGGCAAGACCTCAGGCGCAATGGATGCAGCTAATATCCTCAAACCAGCTTTGGCACGAGGGGAGTTGCGTGCGGTGGGAGCGACCACCTTGGACGAGTATCAGAAGTACTTTGAGACCGATAAAGCCCTTGAGCGCCGCTTCCAGATGGTGATGGTGGATGAGCCCGATGAGGCGGCTACTATCTCTATTCTGCGCGGATTGAAAGAGCGCTACGAGACTCACCACAAGGTGCGTATCAAAGATGATGCGCTGATTGCTGCGGTGACACTATCAACTCGCTATATATCAGACCGTTTTCTTCCTGATAAAGCCATTGACTTGGTGGACGAAGCGGCGGCTAAACTACGCTTGGAAGTGGACTCTAAGCCCGAAGAATTGGATAACCTCAACCGCCAAATCATGCAGTTGCAAATCGAGCGTGAGGCGATAAAGAAAGAGCACGACAAAGCTAAACTCGCCACTATTGAGGAGCAACTTCATGCGTTGCAAGCCGAGGCGAAAGAGATGAACGCGCGTTGGGAGCAGGAGAAGGGCTATGTGGCGACTATCCAAAACGAGAAAGCGCATATTGAGCAGATGAAACATGAAGCAGAGGTCGCTGAGCGCGAGGGCAACTACGGCAAGGTAGCGGAGATTCGCTATGGTCGTTTGCAGCAGGCAGAGGCGAACATCAAAGCTGTGCAAGAGGCACTACATGCGATGCAAGGCGAGAGTCTGATTAAGGAGGAGGTTGATGAAGACGATATTGCCGAAGTAGTGGCTCGTTGGACGGGCATCCCTGTAACGAAAATGATGCAATCCGAGCGAGATAAACTCCTGCATTTGGAGGAGGAACTGCACAAGCGTGTTGTGGGGCAAGACGAAGCTATTCAGGCAGTTAGCGACGCTATCCGTCGCAGTCGTGCGGGCTTGCAAGACCCTAAACGTCCTATTGGTTCGTTTATTTTCTTAGGTACGACGGGCGTGGGTAAGACGGAGTTGGCAAAAGCATTGGCGGAGTATCTGTTCGATGATGAGAATATGATGACCCGCATCGATATGTCGGAGTATCAGGAGAAGTTCGCTGCCACCCGATTGATAGGTGCACCTCCGGGATATGTGGGCTATGATGAGGGCGGACAATTGACCGAGGCTATCCGTCGCAAGCCTTATAGTGTGGTGCTCTTTGATGAGATTGAGAAAGCGCACCCCGATGTGTTTAATGTGCTGTTGCAAGTGTTGGACGATGGCCGCTTGACCGACAACAAGGGTCGCACGGTGAACTTTAAGAATACCTTGATTATTTTCACCTCGAACCTCGGTAGCCAACTCATCCGCGAGAATGAGGAGCAGGGGATTGACCATGAGAAGACGAGCCAGCAGGTGATGGAGCTATTGAAGCAGACGATTCGCCCAGAGTTCTTGAACCGTATTGATGAGACGATTATGTTCACGCCGCTCAATGAGCAGCAGATTCGCGACATCGTGGGTTTGCAGATTGAGGGTGTGCATAAGATGCTGATGCAGAGTGGTGTAGATTTGCGCATTACAGATGATGCGATCGATTATATCGCTCGTGAGGGTTATGATCCGCAGTTCGGTGCTCGCCCTGTGAAGCGTGCGTTGCAACGCTTGGTGCTCAACGAACTCAGCAAGGCCATCATCGCAGGCAAGGTGGATCACCAAAAGCCCGTAATTGTGGAGCTTCGCGACGGCGAATTGCAATTTAAGAACTAAACTATAAATCGTTAACCTTTGGTATAGAAATACGCTACCCTTGCGCTACCTTTGCGCAAGGGTAGGTTTTTATTTGTCCCAATAGATGTATTGCATATCGCTGACCTTCTCGGCAGCGGGTTCGACGATAAAGGTGGGCGTTTCTTTATCCCAACCCTGTAAATCTCCATTAACCGAGTCTTGGATGAAACGCTGCACATTCTCACCCCATTGCAACCAATGGCGCGTGTCGGAACATTGAGCGTCAATAGTGGTAAACTCTTCGTAGCGCGTTTGGCGACCAATCACGTTATTATGCAAGTCCATATAGTGGTCGCATGGAGCATTGGGAATCTTCCACTCCCAAAAAATATCCATAATAGCGTGGGATAACCATTCTCCGACATAAGTGCGCAACAACACATTTACATAGATATGCTTGAACGCATCACCTGGGCGACCATTATTGGTGGCTTCGCCATAGTAGTAATATGCTAGTTTTTCCGCACGTGCTTTACTTTGCAAGACGCGGTAAAACATACGTGGACCGCGCCAGAGCAACAAGGATAGCAGTATATTCTCTTCCTCAAAGAATTCGATATTGAGCGTGTCAAACGTTTCGCGAGTGAGAGGTAGGGCGTTATGAACGAGCGACTGTAGCGCAGTCCAATCTGCTTTTTCTTGAGGTGTGAGTTCCAACACCTGCAACTCTTCTTCCTCTGATAGCGAATCTATGAGTAGATATAAATCGCTATGCTGTACATCGCTGTGCTGTAGGTTGGTGAAAGTGATTTCTTGTTGTTTTGGAGCAAAGAGAGTAGGTCGTTGCGTGGAATTGACCAGTAGTTGGTCGGCAACGGAACAGAGCTTGCTGATATACCCTTTGTATGCTTTTTCTGGATAGAGGCGTATGAGCTCTTGCTCAATAAAATCTGCAAGGTTTTGCTCTTTTTGCAACATACTGTCCGCTTCCCATCTTGCGCCTAAGACATAAAATGCCTCCGAAGGGAAAGTAGGGAGGGCAGTAGTATCAGGAGTGAAACCACCCCCCATCCCCTCCCTAGAGGGAAGAGTGTTCTGTGTGCGGCAACCTACCAAGAGTAGGAAGAGCGGAAGAAGCATGAGAAGTTTCGAAAGTTTCATTGTTTCTTATGTATTTATGCTGCAAAAGTACACAAAATTTTGCATATATCCAAAAAAAGCAGTAATTTTGCAGCATAAATTGAAAAATGTAGGTAAAATGTCAGTTCATGTACAAAATAGTCGTATGACGACCACACGCCTGAGAAAGATGAAGCAAGCAGGCGAGAAGATAGCCATGCTCACTAGTTATGACTACACCCTGACCCGTCTGCTAGATGAGGCAGGTATAGAGATGATTTTGGTGGGCGATAGTGCGTCGAATATCGTATGCGGAAACCGCTACACATTACCTATCACCGTGGAAGAAATGATCTTCCTTACCAAAGGTGTAGTACGTGCAGCAGAGCATGCGCTGGTGGTGATTGATATGCCGTTTGGAAGTTATCAAGTGAGTGAAGAACAAGCGGTTAGCAATGCGCTGAAGATGATGAAGGAGTCGGGTGCTGATGCGGTGAAATTGGAAGGTGGAGAGGAGATACTGCCTGCAATCCGCCATATGGTGCAGGCGGGTGTGCCTGTGATGGGACACCTGGGATTGACTCCACAGAGCGTAAACCAATTGGGTGGCTATGGCTTGCGTGCCAAAGAGGATGCCGAAGCTGAGAAACTACTCAACGATGCTAAGCTGCTGGACGAGGCAGGTTGTTTTGCAATTGTATTGGAAAAGATTCCTGCGGAGTTGGCTAAACGTGTGACGGAGGAAGTGAGTTGCCCTACGATAGGTATTGGTGCAGGCAATGTGACCGATGGTCAGGTGCTGGTATTGCACGATATGCTGGGATTGAACGAAGGATTTAAACCCAAGTTCTTGCGCCATTTTGCGCAACTAGGTGAAGCAGTGAAGACTGCGGTGAGCGATTATGTTGCTGCTGTGAAGAATAGCAGTTTTCCAAATGAGGAGGAGAGTTATTAGGGGAAGGTTAAAGGTGAATGGTGAGAGGTGAAAACTGAGAGATTAAATGGAGCGGTGAGGACCGCTCTTTTTTTATGTGTGATTTTGTAACGTGGAAACTACAAAAGTGTTAAAGTTTCCTAAAATATTTGGTTGTTTTAGATAAAAGTAGTACCTTTGCACACTTTTTGCGGGAAGAGGAGTGCTTTGTACTGGGTTGTTCCCTGCTTAAAGGCAGCATTATCTTACGTTTATCCTACGTATATGTTACGTATATCCTACGTATATGGTACGTAATTGATAAGGGAATATAAAAGAACAGATGAGTGATGTAAAAGAAAGCATATTGAAAGCAGCTAAGCCACGTATGCAGGAAGTGGGAATACGTTCGGTGAGCGTGGATGACCTATGCAAAGAGTTGGGTATATCCAAGAAGACGTTTTATGTGTATTTCCCTTCGAAAGATGAATTGGTGAGCGAGATTTTGCATGAGCACGAGCAGAAAATGACACGGGAAGTGCAGCACTTGGTAGCGGATAAGACCGTGGTGCAATGTATCGTGGATTGGACGAAGATTGCCAGACAAACAGAAAAAAGTACGCATCAGACACCACCGATGTTATACGACCTGAAAAAGTATTATCCCACGCTGCATCAAGAACACCTGCAACGCATGCGCAAGATGATGCAACAGTTTTTGGTACAGTTCTTGAAGAAAGGTCAGGGAGAAGGGATTTTTCGTGGTGAGATAGATGTGGAAGTGGCTGCGATGCTGCTGATAAATACGCATCTGATGTTGGTCGAACGTGCGGAAAAACTGAAGATGAAGCCACAAGACGTTAGACATATGGGCAAGACGACGATGGATATCCTGCTGCGCGGAATGTTTACGGCAGAAGGATTGGCAGTGCTCGAAAAAGAAGTACATAATAAATAAGGTAATATATAACAAAAGATGAGAAAGATTGTATTATTAGTTAGTATGTTTGCCATAGCGGCAAACATGATGGCAGCCGACCATGTGATGGCAGCCACCAAACGTGCACCCAAACAAGAGGTGTCTGCTACCCTAAACCTGAGCTTGCAAGAGGCGCAAGACTATGCAGTGGCGCAAAACCGTTCACTGAAGAATGCCGACTTGGCAGTGCAGAAAGCGTATGCCACCCGTTGGCAAACGATAGCAAGTATGCTTCCGTCAGTGGATATGTCGTGGGCATATCAATCTATGATGGGCTACAAGATGAACTTTGGTGGTATGCCTATTGAAATGCCAGACAATGGTACATTCGGTATCACAGCATCCGTAGGTATCAATGGACAGGCGATTGTGGGAGCATTGCTCAACAATACTGCGATTGAGATGCAAAAACTGAATCTCGAAATCAGCGAGGACAACCTGCGTGCGAGTGTGAAATCGAGTTACGCTTCGGTGTTGGTGCTGGAAGATGTGGTGAAATTGCTGGATAGTTCGCTGAAGAACATTGAGAACTTGGCAGCAATGACCCAACGCAGCGTGGAAGTGGGTGCAGCAGAGCAAACAACGGCTGACCAGATCCTCGTGCGTGTGAATACGTTAAAGAATAACATCAATGCTAACAAGCGTTCGACACAGTTGGCAATCAATGCGCTGAAAGTGCTGCTGAATGTTCCAGCAGAAACCGGACTGACCCTCACCACCCAACTCAGCGATATGCTGAGTGCGGAAGCAATAGTTGCATTGCTGGGTAAAGACTTTGTATTGGAAAATAACCTCAGCTATCAAACACTAGCCAAAAATGTAGAATTGGCGAAGAAGAATGTACACATGGCTGGTTGGGCGTATGGTCCAACCATAGGTGTGGGCTATCAATACAGCGAAAAAGACTATTTTGGTAAAAAAGAGGGCTTTAACATGACTCCTCCTAATGCGCTGAGCATACAGGTGAGCATGCCATTGTGGTCTTCGGGTAAGCGTGCAGCAGGTGTGGTGGAGAAGAAAATCGCCTTGGAAGAGGCGCGTAACACATTTGAGGAGACAGCCGATAACCTCGGAATCCAAAATGAACAATTGCGCTATAACCTGCAAAATGCGTATGAGACCTACACCAACGAGCAAGAGAACATGGGCGTGACACAACGCGTGTTTGACAACACTTCGTTGAAATTTCAACAGGGTGTGGCAAGTAACCTAGACCTCGTGAACGCAAGCAACGACCTCATCACCGCACAATCGACGTATGTGCAAGCGGTGCTGACACTGGTGAATGCAGAAGTGGAATTGGAGAAATTTTTGAATTTGTAGTGAGTCCCGACTCCTGACTCCAGACACCGAATAACATGGATAACTAATTAACAAAACGATAAATGAAAAAGATTGTATTAATGATGGCTGCCGCAGTTTGTTTGATTGGTTGCGGCAAGAAAGATGCTCAGGCAACTCAACAAGAAGCTGAGCGCGTGGAAGTGGTAGGTACAATAACCCTCCAAGAAAAAGAGATTGAGCGCGTGCTCAATATTTCTACGAACTTACAGGGCTATGTGACACAAAACGTAGCACCATCGCTGACAGGAAAGATAGAGCATATCTTCGTGGAAGTAGGCGATGAGGTGAAAGCAGGCGACATGCTTGTACGTATGGATCAAACACAGTATCTCACACAAAAAATCCAATTGGCTAATCTTGAAATCGAGGTGGGACGTTTGGAGGCATTGCTCGAAACAGGAAGCGTAAGCCAACAGACCTACGACCAGACAAAAGTGGCATATGACCAACTCAAGCAAAACCTCGCTTTCTTGGAGCAAAACACTTACGTAAAAGCTCCATTCGACGGCGTTATTTCTGCTAAAACTTACGAAGACGGCGAACTCTATGGCGGACAGCCAATCGTGGTGCTCACACAAGTGAAGAAACTGAAAGCGTTGATTGCAGTGCCAGAGACTTATTATCCTATGATTAAGGAGGGTATGAAGCTGACTGTGAAGAGCGAAGTGTATCCAGATGAGTCTTTCCCTGCAACGATTGAGGTGGTTTATCCAACCATCGACGCTGCGAGCCACACCTTCCAATGCAAGGTGGTTATACCTAATGCGAGCGAGAAGTTGCGTGGCGGTATGTACGTGACTACTACCCTCGGTCTGGGCAAAGAGAACACCATCGTAGTGCCTTATCAATCGGTAGAGAAACTGATTGGTTCGAACGAGCGTTTTGTGTTCATCAATGAAAACGGCTACGCTAAGCGCGTGAGCGTGAAACTCGGACAACGCTTTGACGAGAACATTGAAATCATTGCACCAGAAATCAAAGCAGGTGTAGAATACATCAGCGTAGGTCAACACAAACTGGTTGATGGTGTGAAAATTGAAGTAAAGTAAAACCTGAAGAACTATGGCAATTTATAAAACCGCGATTAAGAATCCCGTAACGACGATGCTGGTGTTCGTTGCGGTGATGATCATAGGTGTGTTCTGCTTTGTGCAACTGCCTGTGGATCAATTCCCTGAGATGGACCCACCATATGTGATGGTGATGACCACCTATCCAGGTGCGTCGGCGTCCGAGATAGAGACCAACGTCTCGAAAATCATGGAGAATAGTTTGACTTCGGTGGATAACCTGAAGTATATCAACTCTACCAGTAAAGATAACGTCAGTCTTGTAGTACTCGAATTGGAATGGGGGTCCGACATTACGGAAGCCGTCAACGACATACGATCGTTCTGCGACATGGCTAAGAACCAGTTGCCTGACGGTTGTTCGTCGCCTATGGTGTTCAAGTTCTCATCGAGCACCATGCCAATCTGCCAATATGCTATCACGGCAGACGAGTCGTATCCTGCACTCGACAAAATCCTCAACGATGAGGTAATTCCACAATTGAACCAGATTAACGGTATCGGTAACCTGTCTGTGGCAGGTGCACCAGACCGCTATGTATATGTGGATATTGACCAACAAAAACTAGACGCTTTTGGCATCTCGCTGGAGCAAGTGGGACAAGTCATCTCTGCCAACAACCTTAACCTCTCTTCGGGTACGGTGAAGATGGAGAAGGAGCAATACCAAATGCAAGTACGCTCTGAGTTCATCGAGAGTAGCGAGATTGAGGACCTGATGGTGACCATGACTCCACAAGGTCAACAAGTATTCGTGCGCGACATCGCTACCGTGCGCGATACTATCAAGGACCTCTCATTGGATGAGAAGACCAACGGTCGTGAAGCTGTGCGTTTGATTGTGGCTAAGCAATCGGGCTCCAATACCGTGCAAGTCTGCGAGGACGTGGATAAAGCATTGAAGAAGATTCAAAAGCAACTGCCTACCGACGTGAAGATTCAAGAGATCTACAACTCGGCAGACAATATCCGTAACTCCATCAACTCCCTTGAGGAGTCTGTGCTCTACGCATTGCTATTCGTGGTGCTCGTGGTGCTCTTCTTCCTTGGCAAATGGCGTGCGACACTTATCATCTCGCTCACTATTCCTATCTCACTGATTGTAGCATTTATCTACCTGAAGATGGCTGACTCCAGCATCAACATCATCTCGCTCTGTTCATTGACTATCGCTATTGGTATGGTGGTGGACGACGCGATTGTGGTGCTTGAGAATATCACACGCCATATCGAACGTGGCGAGAGTCCACGCGAGGCAGCTATCTACGCCACCAACGAGGTGTGGGTCAGCGTTATTGCTACCACACTCGTACTCTGCGCCGTGTTCATTCCATTGACCATGATGGATGGTATGGCTGGTATTATGTTTGAGTCATTGGGTTGGATTGTTACCGTAGTATGTTGTACCTCTACCGTGATTGCTATCACGCTGACCCCTATGCTCTGCTCCAAACTGCTCAAAGCACGAAAAGTACGCGTGGAGAACGGCAAACTTATTGATGATAGCGACAAGAAATCGTGGTACGACCGCACCATCGTGGCATTCCTCGATAAGGTGGACAAGGTTTACGGTAAATCACTTGCATGGTGCTTGCGCCACAAGGCATTGACTATTGTTATTCTATTTGCGTTCTTCGGAGCTTCACTCTTGCCATTCATTTTTGGCAAAGTGGGAACCGACTTTATGCAACAACAGGACAATGCTCGCTTGAGCGTAACCATTGAGTTACAACGCGGTACACGTATTGAGGAGACCCTCAAGACTGCACGCAAATTGGAAGAACGCTTCATGGTACTTGTTCCTGAGATTGAGATGATTGCTACCTCTGCGGGTTCCAACGATGATGACGGTACGGGTGCTATCTTCTCCACCACAATGAATAACACCATCTCTATGACCGTGCGTTTGAACAAGAAGTGGGAACGCGAGCGCACTATTTGGCAGATTGCCGAAGTGCTCCGTCAGGAGATGGCTCAATATCCTGAAATCATTGAGTATCAAGCATCTACCAGCGGTGGTGGTCCTGGTGGTGGCAATACTGTAGATATCGAAATCTATGGATATGACTTCGATATTACCAACCAAATGGCGCAACAAGTAATGACACTCACCAAAGAACTGCCTGGTGCACGTGATGTCTATGCCGACCGCGATGATGACCGTCCTGAGATAAAGATCGTAGTGGACAAAGAGAAAGCAAGTCGTCTTGGATTGACTTCTGCAACCATATCTTCCTACCTGCGTAACCGCGTGAATGGTATGGCTGTGGGCTTCCTCAAAGAGGATGGTTCGGAGTATGATATCCTTGTTCGCCTCAAAGAAGAAAACCGCAACTCCATTAGCGATGTGCTTGACTTCTCTATCCCAACCCCAACTGGCAAGACTATCAAACTGTCAGAGGTCTGCTCAGTGGATGAGTATTGGGCACCTCCAAAAATCGTTCGTAAGTCACGTCAGCGTATTGTGACCGTCAAGGTAACACCATTTGAGACCACATTGGGCGAATTGGCACAAGCCATTGAGACACAAGTGCTTCCTCAAGTGGATGCCCCTGCTGGATACACTATGCGTATCGCTGGTGACTACGAAGATCAACAAGAGACATTCGGCAAGATGGGTATGCTGGGTATGCTGATTATCCTACTCGTCTATATCGTGATGGCATCGCAGTTCGAGTCGTTCAGCAAACCTGCTATCATCATGTTCTCTGTGCCATTTGCGCTCTCGGGTGTGATTATAGCCCTATGGCTCACCAACACCTCGTTGGATATGATTGGCGCACTGGGTCTGGTACTCCTTGTGGGTATCGTGGTGAAGAACGGTATCGTGCTTGTGGACTATATCAACCTCATGCGCGAGCGTGGACACGAACTCAACGAAGCTATCCAGATATCAGGCGAGAGCCGTCTGCGCCCTGTATTGATGACAGCATTTACCACTATTCTCGGTATGGTGCCAATGGCAGTGAGCCAAGGTGAAGGTGCCGAGATGTGGCAACCATTGGGTATTGTCGTAATCGGTGGTTTGACCGTTAGTACCTTCCTTACCCTCTACATTGTACCTGTAATTTATGGTGCAATGTCTAAGAAAGGCGAACGTGACAAACTCAAGAAAGTGCGCGAGAACTTCATCTTCATGGATATCAAAGTGGAGGACTGCGAAGAAAAAGAAAAATAAGAATCAAGAACCAAGAGCCAAGAGCCAAGACTGATTGTCTTGATTCTTGGTTCCTGGCTCCTTAATCCAAATGTAATTATGAAATCTGTAATGATAGTATTCAATCAAGCTAACACCGAACGTGTGGAGTATATGCTTGATATGTTAGAAATACGCGGTTTTACTTTCTTCGAGGAGGTACAAGGCCGTGGAAGTAAGAATGGCGAACCACGCCGTGGTACCCACGCATGGCCAGAGATGAACTCATGTGTGATCACTATTGTACCTGACGAAAAAGTACCTGTATTACTCGAAGCGGTCAAGAAACTCGATAAGCGTAACGAAGAAGTCGGTGTTCGTGCCTTTATGTGGAACATCGAGGCGACTGTATAAATAAAAGGACAATACTAATACATAAAAAAATGCCATTGGGGATCCAATGGCATTTTTTTTTGTAAAGTTGTTTTATATACGTTCTAGATGTGCAAGTTGCATCCAACCGATATTGTTGCCCACATGGATACAGCACCAGTCGCCAATGGTTTCGGTAATCTCAACTTTTGTACCTTCGTGTAAAGTAAACAAATCGGTACCTGAATGGTCAGGTGAAGATTTTGCATTGACTATACCTTGGGTTATAATTGCTTCCGCACGCAATGTGTCACGCTGATGCAGACTGCCCGCATTGGCACAAGCCGAAATAGAGATAATCAACGCTGCTAGACTTGTATAAAAAGCCGTTTTGCGCACCCATACAGTTCGGCTAAAAGCAAACAAGAAAAATCCAACCAATGTAAAGATGAACAATACAATGGATAATACCATCCATGTTTGGATACTTAATGCATTGCGGATAGCCTTTAGCCCATTGGAAAGGAAAAATGATTGAGTATCAGCGATATTATCGATAATCTGTGTTTGCGCAAATTGCAGATTGTGTTTTGCATCCTTCATTGATGGCTCAAGGCGTAAAGCACGTTCATAGGCGAGGATTGATTGCGCCAATTCGCCCTGCTTGAAATAGGCATTACCGAGATTATAATATACCTCAGCCGAAGGGTGTTCAGCTATAATCTCAAGGTATTGTGTAGCCGCTTCCTCATAATTGCCTTCGGCGTATTGAGCGTTGGCATCAGCGAATAATGTCGTTAAAAATACGAATAATAGTTTCATAGTTTGCAATTTTCTAATTGGTTGATAATCTTAGTGGTATCGTTGTAGATGTCTTGCATCGCATGGTCAGATGTAGGTGTGTAGCGCGCAAATTCAGCAGTAGAAAGCATCTGTAGCACCTCTTGGATGACACTATCCGCAACACTTTTGCTTTGCAGTAGTTGAGCGATATTCTCTTTGTTGAGTTGTGCTGTAGGTATAGATAGGCGGTCGCTAAGATACGTCCAAGCGGCACGTTCTATCTCTTCGTAGAATGCCTCTTTCTTATTTTCTTTGAGAAGTTTCTCTGCTGTTTTTAGTCGACGTTGTGCTACTTTGTTTGCTTTCTTGTAGCGAACACGGGTAATATCAGCATTCTCTTTGATTTTCTTGCGGAAGATAATAAAAAGCATAATAGCTAGCAGAGTAGGTATGAGATAGCAGAGCCAGAAAACGAGCGATCCGAAAGTGATTGCTATGGCCTGATGTGGTGTGCTATTTGGTACATTCGTTTGGATGTAACGGATATCGGTACCCAATTGCTGAATGTCTTCCTTTTGTACGAAATGACTGACAGTAGCAGTTGTATTATCCTCAGTAGTAGTTCGCTCAATGTTAAGTGTGTATGAGGATGTAGTTAGTTGTTTGTACTCACCTGCTTTTGGATCGTAATATGCAAATTGTACAGGTGGAATCGTGTAGGTACCTCCTGCGCGTGGGATAGCTAAATACTCAATAGTTTTGGTTCCACTGACGCCTGCAGTAGTAGTCTTAAAATTGTTGGTTACCTTGGGATCGTACACCTCGAATCCCTCTGGCCAATCAACAGAAGGCGTCTTGAGCAACTTCATGTTGCCAGTACCTTGGATAGTAAGCGTGAGTGTGACAGCCTCGTTGGCTTGTAGGTTGATATTTGAAATCTTGCTATTAATATTGAATTGTCCCACTCCACCGTAGAAAGGCGCAGGTTTGCCCGTTGGCAACGGAGCCACATGAATGGTTACGCTAGGGGCAATAAGTGGCTTAGTAACGGTAGTATAACTATTAAAGAAGTCATCGAAGATACTGCGCACTTGTGCACGGTTTTGTACGCGCAACAATGCTTCAAAATGTGCTGCATCAATGACAATATCGCCGCTACGTTGTGGATAAAGTAAGGTGCGATAGAGTACCGCCACTTGGTAGTTGCGCCCGTTGTAATGCTCTAACTCGGTTTGTATTTCGCCTAGTTCAATATCTTGCTTGAGAAATCCTTTGAACTCAGGCAAGCGAGTGTTGTTGGTGAGTTGTGCGACATCTACGTTTGCAAAATAGAGTTTGTAAGTTAAAAGTATTGCCTCCTGCTCACACACTTTGGTTTTACTCACAATAGTGCGCATGAAGATGTTGTCTGCAGATGTATTTTCTGCTGAGGTGCGAGTACTCTGTGGTGTAGTTTTGTTAGTAGTGCTCGCGTTATTAACCGGCTGGTCGGGCGGAAGCACGGTAATACGTACACCATTGGAAGTGTAATGTTCCCCATCTACTTTGATTGTAGCAGGTGGAATGGTAAAATTACCCTCTTGGTTTGCCATCAATGTATAGGTGTAGGTAAGGGTAAAAGTGGATGTACGCTTGCCGTTGACAAACGATGTTGATGATGATTGCGAGGTGTATGGTCCGGCTAGATAATCGAAGTCGGTAAATTCGGGAGCACGCAGGTCTTTAGCTCGTTGATTAATTGTATAACTGAGTTGGAATGGCTTACCTACTACCACCTGCGCAGGTGCGGAAGCTTTGAACTCTACATCTTGTGCAAAAGCGGATAGCGCAATGCTACAGATGAATAATATAGATAGTATTTTTTTCATAATCTTACCACTCTTTTTCTACGCGACGTTTCTTTCCTTGTTGTCGTTGCAGTTTCTCTTGTGTTTCCTGTTCGTCTTGCTCTAGCGCTTGCAGGATTTGTTCAGCAGTCTCCTTATCCATTTGTTGCTCACTTTGTTGCTGTTGTTGCTGTTCGTTTTGTTGCTGCTGTTGCTGCTCTTGCTGTTGTTGTTCGTTTTGTTGCTGTTGATTTTGGTCTTGATTCTGCTGTTGATTCTGCTGTTTTTGAAGCTGCTGCATGGCTTTCACAAGATTATACCTAGTATCATGATCCTTAGGGTTCCGACGCAGTGACTCTTGGTATGCAGCTACTGCTTTATCGTATTGTTGTTGTGCATAGAGAGCGTTGCCCATATTATGATATGTGGCAGCTAATCGATTAGCAATTTGGTCTTTACGTTTTTTATCATCAGACTTGAGTAGTTGCTCTGCTTTGGCGTATTGTTCTACAGCCTCAGGAAACTTTTCTTGACGGAAGAGTGCATCACCAAGGTTATAATGTGCTTCAAATGATTGGTCGTTTTTGTCCAATGCTCGTCGATAATTTATCTCCGCTTCTGTATAGTTTGAGTCGTTGTATTGTATATTACCATGACGTACATCACTGCTCTCTTGCTGTGCAAAAAGCAGTGCAGTGACGCATAATGATATGATTGTAATAAATAATCGCATGCTATGTTTCCTTTCTTATTTCTCTTTAAACAAATCCATTCTATTTAGTCGATGGTTCTTGCGTGATAGAATGAAGAACTCGATTGCAAGTAGCAGTAAGGCTATCAGTACAAAAGACTGATATTGCTCGTTGTAGTCAGCGTAGATAGTCGTTTCTATATCCGCAGTAGCGATGCGGTCTAATTCTTGTTGCAGAGCGCGCATGGCGGTATTGGTGTTGTCGCAACGTACATAAACACCTTTGCCGGCTTGGGCAATCTGCTGACACATTTCCTCATTCATTTGGCTTACTACCACTTGTCCACTGCGATCTTTGAAATAGTCATTGGTACCTGGTTTAGGGATAGGAGCACCTTCTGGCTTACCAATACCAATCACAAATACTTGTATGCCCATTTCTTGTGCTTTCTTGGCAGCAGCAATAGCGTCATCCTCATGGTTTTCACCATCGGTAATAAGGATAATTGCGCGTCCAGCATCGCTCTTTTCTGCACCAAACGAAGTGATAGCTGTTTGAAGGGCAGCACCGATGGCTGTTCCTTGAGTTTGAATGAGGTTAGGGGTAATCGTATTGAGAAACATTTTGGCTGATACGTAGTCGCATGTAATAGGCAATTGCGTAAATGCTTCGCCAGCGAAGACAACCAATCCGACTTTATCTTCCATCATATTGTCAATGACTTTGCTAAGCATTTGTTTTGCGCGGTCCAAACGATTAGGTGCTACATCTTCTGCCAACATGGAGTTGGAAATATCCAGAGCTACCATCACTTCGATACCCTGTCGTTTGACGTTTTTCTCTTGTTGTCCGTATTGTGGTCGTGCTGCAGCAATGATGAGTAGAGTCAAAGCCACCATCAATATGCAGAATTTCCATAAGGGACGAGTCTTTGAGAAATCTGGCATAAGTTGTGCCACTAGTTCAGGATCACCGAATTCGGTCAACTGACGTTGCTTACGTTTGGTGTAAATTATATAAACTATCACCAATCCAGGGATTGTGATGAGCCACCAAAGCATTTCTATATTTGCAAATCGAAACATATCTTTCGTTTTTAGTAACTATTATAACCTACTCAGATATAGTGCGAGTAACGAAGAAACGAATGAGCACTTCTAGCAGTAAACAGAGCAATGCTCCCATTAAGAAAGGCATGAAATATTCAGTACGCTTGGAATACTCACGTACACGAATCTTCGTCTTTTCTAATTGATCAATTTGTTGATAAATATTGCGTAAACTGTTGTTGTCTGTTGCACGGAAATACTCGCCGCCAGTCAATTGGGCGATATTGCGGAGTGTTGTTTCGTCAAACTCCGAATTCATGGTGCCATATTGCACGCCATATGGAGTATGTATCGGCACACGTACTTGGTCGCTATAGCTACCCACACCTATCGCGTACACGCGAATGTTAAAAGTTTTAGCAATCTCTGCTGCTGTTTGTGGGTCAATATCGCCACGATTATTACTACCATCGGTAAGCAGAATCACCACCTTAGATTTGGTGGGTGAATCTTTCATACGATTGACTGCGTTGGCCAAACCCAAACCAATGGCGGTACCGTCTTCAATCATACCGAATTTCACCGACTGAAAGAGATTTACCAATACTGCATGGTCAGTGGTCAATGGACATTGGGTAAAACTCTCGCCTGCAAACACTACCAAACCTATTTGATCATTAGGACGTGAGAGTACGAAATCGGTTGCTACTGCTTTGGCTGCTTCCAGGCGATTGGGTTTGAGATCCTCACCAAGCATAGTACCCGAGATATCCAATGCCATCATAATATCAATACCTTCGGTGGACTCTGACTGCCAACGATTGCTCAGTTGAGGGCGCGCCAATGCTAACGATAGTAGTGTAATCGCTGCTACATGCAATACAAAAGGCACATGGATCAACCATACGCGCCAACTCTTGGGCTGCTGTTGCAATATGGTAGTAGAAGATAGCTGCACCGATGCTCGTGTATTGCGCAGCTTCCATATATACCATCCTACTATAGGAATCAACAGTAGGAGAAGAAATAAATATCCAGGATTAGCAAATGTCATAATCTCAAAACTCTAAACACTAAATAGTAGGTGCCTCAGCACTGTCCTCTAAACATTGATTCGTTGTCTCTTTCACGAAGGTATATGCACTACGCAAACTCAGTTCATTTTCATCGGGAGTAACCGTCCACTTGGCAAATTTCACTAGATCTGCCAATGATAGCATCTTCCGTAATTGCTCATAGAGTTCTTTCTTATCACTGAGCAACGGACGCATAGCACGTAGGGTCTCATCGGAAGTTTGTTCTGCACTGCTCACTTCAAAGCGACGAGCAATGTATTCACGTACTACATCGGTAAGTTGTGTATGATATTCCTTCACATGTCCTGTTTGCCATATCTTTTCTTCGCGAATAATGTCTAACTTCTCTAGTGCTACTTCTTCCGCAGGTCGCATCGGTTCAGCAGGCTGTGGGGCATCTTCTTTCATATCCATACGACTTCGCAAGTAGGTAATCAAGTAATATCCTCCCACACCTACACCTGCAACTGCCAACGCCAACAACACCCAACGCAGTATGCCCCACCACCATATTGGGGCTTTGTATATCCCTTTGATATCAGTAATAGCGATGTCTGTACTATCCATCTCAAATGGTTGTACCACATTTAGCATCAGCGATTCGCTCCATACTGTGTCATCGCCACTTACAAATGCCAATGGCTCAATGTAAAACAGCGAGTCCTCAAATGAGGTTAGCGTAAGATATTGGTTATACTGCACACGTCCGTCATTGAGAGTAGTAGTATCGATTATGGTGCGATCCACAATCTCAACGCCTGGAATGAGTTGCTCAGCGAACACAGGCAACTGCACTTGCTCTCCTTGCTCACAAGTGGCACGCAAGTGCAAATCGGTCTGATCGCCGATAAAGAGGGTGGTACTATCTATTGCGGCACTAACCACCAGTGCCAAAATTGTTGTTAGCATCTGAATAAGTGCATTAAAGCTTTCACGTAGTCTTCGTCTGTGCGTATGCTGACGTAATCTACGCCAGTACGAGTGAAGAGTTGTTGTATCTCATCTTGGTTGTTACGCCAGGCTTGTGCATAATTATTGCGCACTGCAGTAATGGCGGTGTCTACCCACATATCATTACCAGTCTCAGCATCGTGGAACTTCACCAAACCTACGTTTGGCAACTCCGCTTCGCGGTGGTCGTAAATCTGTATTGCGTTCACTTCGTGGCGGTTAGAGGCAATCATTAGGGGTTGATACATGGCACCAGAACCGATAAAGTCAGAAATCAAGAACGCAGTACAATGGCGCTTCTGTGCATTGGCAAAGTACTGCAATGCTTGTGCAATATCCGTACCTTTAGAAGTTGGCTCAAAACTCAATAATTCGCGAATGATATGTAGGACATGCGTTTTTCCTTTCTTAGCAGGAATAAATTTCTCTATCTTGTCGGAGAATAGAATCACGCCTACTTTATCGTTGTTAGCGATGGTGGAAAATGCCAAGGTTGCTGCCACCTCCGCTATCATATCACGCTTCATTTGAGTCTGTGTACCGAAGTTGCGACTGCCCGACACGTCCACCAATAGCATTACTGTCAGCTCACGCTCTTCCTCAAATACCTTGATATACGGTTTGTTGAGTCGTGCGGTTACGTTCCAGTCGATAGAGCGCACGTCGTCTCCGGGCTGATACTCACGCACTTCGGAGAACGCCATACCGCGTCCTTTGAACTGCGAGTGGTATTCGCCTGCGAAGATATTCTTGCTCAACTTGCGAGTCTTTATCTCTATCTTCCGTACCCGTTTTAGTAATTCTTCAGAAGTCATAATCTGTCCTATAACCTATAGCGGCATGGCCGCGTCCTATAGCCCAAAGGGCGTCCTATAACCTAAAATTATGGTACTTGTACTGCGTTTAGCACCTCTGTAATTACATCTTCAGTAGTGATATTATTTGCTTCTGCCTCATAGGTCAATCCAATACGATGACGGAGCACATCATAGCATACCGCACGCACATCTTCTGGAATCACATACCCACGACGATGGATAAAGGCATATGCACGCGCTGCCAATGCCAAGTTGATACTTGCACGTGGAGAGCCACCGAACTGAATCATCGATTTCATATTTTCCAATCCATATGCCTCTGGTTGGCGCGTTGCAAATACAATATCTACAATATATTTTTCAATCTTTTCATCGATATACACTTCGCGTACAATCTTTCGAGCTTTGATGATGTCCTCTGTTTCTAAGATTGAGTTCACATTAATCTTTTCGCCCGTGATATTTTGGCGAATAATCTGCATTTCTTCCTCTTTCTTTGGGTAACCAATCACTACTTTCAGCATGAAACGGTCAGTTTGTGCTTCTGGCAATGGGTAAGTACCTTCTTGTTCGATAGGGTTTTGGGTCGCTAATACAAGGAATGGCTCTTCCAAATTGTATGTTTGCTCACCAATCGTAATCTGACGCTCTTGCATAGCCTCTAGCAAGGCAGATTGCACTTTGGCTGGGGCACGGTTGATCTCATCTGCCAATACGAAATTAGCGAAGATAGGACCTTTCTTAATTTTGAACTCTTCTGATTTTTGCGAATAAATCTGTGTACCCAATACGTCCGCTGGTAACAAGTCAGGAGTAAATTGAATACGACTAAAATCAGCTTTCACCAACTTTGCTAAAGTGTTGATAGCCAATGTTTTTGCCAAACCAGGTACACCTTCTAATAGGATATGTCCGTCTGCCAATAGACCAATCAACAGACTTTCCACCAAGTGCTTTTGACCTACGATGACTTTGTTCATGCCCATTGTCAAGGCATCTACAAACGAACTCTCACGCTCAATGCGTTCTTGCAGTTCACGAATATCTACAGTTGCTTGCATATGATAAATGTTTAGTATTATACGGCAATAAACAAGGGAATATATCCTAAATACATTCTCCATGTTTCTACTCTACAAAAATCGTGCCAAAGCAAAAGAAAGCATCAGGATTCAACCCTGATGCTTTCTTTATGCAATGTTTCCATCACTTTGTGAATCAATTCTTCACTCAAACCATACTGTTTGCCTTGTGACAAACAATGCTCCACGACCTGTTGCCAACGTTCGGGCTGTACAATCTGCTCACCATGCTGATGCTTCCATTCGCCAATCTGGCGAGCCACATCCACACGCTTGCCGATGATTTCCCACAACTGCTCGTCCAGTTGGTCAATCTCTGCGCGAAGTGATGTCAAATCTTTTCCCATATTCTATAACTTATATCCTATAGCGGAGCGTCCTATAGGGCTTTGCCCGTCCTATAGCGAAGCGTCCCTTAGCCCTTTAGGGCGTCCAACTCAACGCAGTTGAGCAATCGCCTCCTTGAGCGTAGCGATACGGCTCTCGGCATCGGACTTCTTCTTGCGTTCGAGCTCTACGATCTCTGGTTTAGCGTTTTGCACAAAGCGCTCGTTGTTCAGCTTGCCCATCACACCACGCAAGAAGCCCTCTTGGTGAGCCAACTCGGCCTCGAGTTTCTTCAATTCCTCGTCCACATTGATGAACTTCTCCAGTGGCACGCTATACTCGGTGGTACCGATAATGAAAGACGCGCTACCAGCACTCTTCTCAGCACCTACTGCCAACTCTACATTCGCCAATTTCACTACCACTGCTGGCAATGCCTCTGGGCAAACCAACGTCAATACCTCCTTAGGAGAGATATTCTTTTGCGCACGGATATTGCGGATGGAAGAGATGATATCGAAGCATTGTGTAGCGTCGTGTAGCAGTTGTGTAGTGTTGTTTAGCGGTTGTGTAGCATTGATTGGAGAAACCATTAAACTTTCGCCCTCCTGGCGCTCCTCAATCGCTTGCCACAACTCCTCGGTAATGAATGGCATAAATGGGTGCAACAATTTGAGCATTGTATCCATGAATTGGATAGTCTTCTCATAAGTTGCCTTATCAATTGGTTGACCGTATGCTGGTTTGATGATCTCTAAGTACCAACCAGAGAAGTCGTCGCAGAAAAGTTTGTAGATAGCCATCAATGCTTCGCTGAGGCGGTATTTGCTGAACAAGTCAGCCACCTCCTCTTGTGCTTTAGCCAATACAGCATCAAACCATTCTACGCCCCACTTATTAGTAGCAGGCATTTCTGCGTCTGCTACTTCCCAGCCCTTAATCAATCGGAAGCAGTTCCAAATCTTGTTGCAGAAGTTTCTTCCTTGCTCGCAAAGACTGTCATCAAACAAAATATCATTACCCGCAGGTGCGCAAAGCATCATACCCATACGCACGCCGTCCGCGCCGAAACGCTCAATCAAATCCAGTGGGTCTGGGCTGTTACCCAATGACTTAGACATCTTGCGACCCAATTTATCGCGCACAATACCTGTGAAATATACATGACGGAATGGCATCTTACCGATATACTCATATCCTGCCATGATCATACGTGCCACCCAGAAGAAGATAATATCTGGACCCGTTACAAGGTCTGCGGTTGGGTAGTAGTAGTTAATCTCCTCGTTACCTGGGTTCTCAATACCATCAAAGAGGCTGATTGGCCAGAGCCATGATGAGAACCATGTATCCAATGCACCTTCGTCTTGTACCAACGCATCTACGCTCAAGCCAGACTTTTCTGCAGCCGCCTCAATGTTTGGTGCTACGATGATCTTATCCTCTGGATAGTTCTCGGCACCTGTCTCTTCGAGCAATGCTTTCTCGTAGTACGCAGGAATACGGTGTCCCCACCATAGTTGGCGCGAGATACACCAGTCTTTGATATTCTCCAGCCAGTTGCGGTAGGTGTTTTTGTATTTCGTTGGATAGAATACGATATCGTCGTTCATCACTGGTGGCAACGCGATGTCAGCAAAGTGCTGCATGCGAATGAACCATTGCAGACTCAAGCGTGGCTCAATAGGCACATTGGTACGCTCGGAGTAACCCACCTTATTGGTGTAGTCTTCCACTTTCTCTACCAATCCCTCAGCTTGTAGATCCACTACGATTTGCTTGCGGCAGTCGAAGCGGTCCATGCCTTGGTATGTTGCCACATTAGGATAGATATCTGCCTCCAATCCTTCTACATTCACGTGCGCGTCTGCGGTAAATATATCATAGGTGGTGAGGTCATATTTTTGTCCCAATGCGTAGTCGTTCACATCGTGCGCTGGGGTCACCTTCAAGCAACCTGTACCGAACTCTATCTCCACATAGCGGTCTTCAATTACAGGAATCACGCGACCTACCTTAGGCACAATCACATGTTTACCCTTCAACCATTGGTTCTTAGGGTCTTTAGGGTTGATACACATCGCCACGTCGCCCATGATAGTCTCAGGACGAGTAGTAGCCACTACGGCGTAATAACCTTTCTCATCCTTGTGGACCACATTGCCCTCTACATTTGCCTCATCACCTACTGGCTCTACCACATAGTACTTCATATAGTACAGTTTCGAGTGCTCCTCTTGGTAAATCACCTCCTCATCGGATAGGGCTGTTTGGCGCTCTGGATCCCAGTTTACCATACGCAGTCCGCGATAAATCAATCCCTTGTTGTATAGGTCGCAGAACACATCTATCACCGCTTTAGAGCGTGTCTCATCCATCGTAAACGCAGTACGGTCCCAGTCGCATGAGCAACCGAGTTTGCGCAATTGCTTCAAGATGATACCTCCGTGCTCCTCGGTCCAAGCCCAAGCATGTTTGAGGAACTCCTCACGAGTCAAGTCGCTCTTGTTGATGCCTTGCTCTTTGAGGCGTTTGATGACCTTGGCTTCGGTAGCGATACTCGCGTGGTCAGTACCAGGTGCCCAACAAGCATTCTTACCCTCAAGACGTGCACGACGCACAAGGATATCTTGGATGGTATTGTTGAGTACGTGACCCATATGCAGCACACCTGTCACGTTTGGTGGAGGGATTACTACGGTGTATGCCTCACGACCATCAGGAGTACTGTGGAATAGTTTCTTGTCTTGCCAGTATTGATACCACTTGGCTTCAATCGCGGTTGGATTGTATTTTGCGTCCATGTCTATAAATAGAGTTAAAAAAGTTTCAAAGTCTTAATGAGATTCTTGCGCATAAAACACAAAACGCCAAAAATCGCGCAAAGTTACTGCTTTTTTTGCAGATATGCAAGAAAAAGAAAAGAAAACTAATAAATTCTGTAGATTGTTTAGTAGAAAACGAAAGAAGAAGCATTTTTGCTTCTTCTTTGCGGTGCGGACGAGACTCGAACTCGCGACCCCATGCGTGACAGGCATGTATTCTAACCAACTGAACTACCGCACCAATTTGTATTTCAAAATCACTTCCTTTTCGAAAGCGGGTGCAAAGGTACTGCTTTTTTTTGATATGACCAAATTTTTGACAAAAAAAAGTAGAATTTCATGCATTTTTGTTAAATTGACTTGGCAAAAACGAGAAAAACATGTTATAAAACATATTTTTATAGCAAAATATTTGGTGGGTATAGAAAAAAGCAGTACCTTTGCACCGTGTTTTTCATGGTATTAGATTTAAGGTTAAGTAAAGATTGGGTTGTCGGGATGACAATCCTTCTTTTTTTTATATCAGTTTTTTCTTCTCGCGCGATCGCGCGTGCGCGTAATCATATTATTCTTAATGTGCTTCCAGGGAAGTAGTGGGCAAGAATCTGCTCGTAGGTATAGCCCTTGTCTGCCATGACGGCGGCACCGATTTGGCACAATCCAACACCGTGCCCCCAGCCTGCACCTGTGAGGATAAAGTCGCCTTGTTCGTTGCGATCCACCACGAAGGCACTACTATATAAGTGGCTGCGGCTTAGCCATTTGCGGATTTCTAACTCCTTGCCAATCACCATCGTACGCTTGCTGCCGACAATCTGCATCTCGTACAAACGCGCTGAAGGACCACGTTTGATAGGCACGAGGTCGAGGATTTCGCCGAAGTCAATGCCCGAACGCTCGCGGATAATCTCACTCAGTTCGGCTGCGGTGTATTGCACTGTCCAACGGTAGAAGTCTTTGGTCTCTTGGTCGTAGTTGTTGAGTACTTGGCTCAGTACGCGTGCGTCGGTAGTGTTGCAGTAAGCAGAAGGCGAGGTACGGATAAACGCTTGTGCATTCTCTTCAATGGTTAAATCGGGTAGGGGAGTGCCTATCTCATCGCGGACTGCTTCGAGGTATGGATAATGTTCGTTTGCCCAAGCGTTCTCGAAGAGTTCGGTAGCACCGCCGCAAGACTTGTAGAAGCGTGCATCGCACACTTTGCCATCGTACATCAGCACTTGTCCGCGTGTCGCGTCAATGGCTTTTTGCACGTTGGCTGCTGCCTCTGGGTGCTCATCACGGCGGGTGATACCCTCGTAGCGTTGGCAGTGGTCGTCGGCGCATACATCAAAGCCCTCGTGTGCATCTCTCTCGTACCAAACGACATGGCGATCAGGGTCGCTGAGGTCGGGTTTGTCGGTGCAGGTGGATGGGCTGATGATTGGGCGAAGCACCCAACTGCGGGAGATGACAGCATGTGCTTTCAGCAGTTCGAGCGAGGAGGTGGCTGACATCTCGGAGGTGATTACCGAACTGAGGTAGTCTTCCACATCAAGGCGGTTGATGGCAGTCTGTGTGCCATCGGCATTATCGCGTATTTCGAGTGTGCCTTCAAACTCTTGGTCTTCGAGGCGATCCCAGTGGAAGCCAATGCCAATGCGGACATTCTTGAGTAGGAAGGTAGGACGCTCTGGTGTAGAGTGAGGACCAGGTATAACGGCCTCAATCTTTGGGGCGGTCATCACGCCCACTGCAATTTCGTGTTTCATGAGTATATGGGGTTATTTGTTAATATCTAATTATCGTTCTACTTCGCCTTTCCACGAGTTGAAGCCCGTGTTGAGTTCTACGATTTGGTAGCCGTGTTGGGCGAGTTGCATGGCGGCATTTTTGCTTCTTCTGCCTGAACGGCAGTAGAGCGCGATGGTTTTGTCTTTAGGAAGCAGTTGTTCTGCTTTTTGCATAAAGTCGGCTTGTGTGACATCAATAAGCAGAGCGCCAGTGATATGTCCTTGTGCATATTCGTTAGCAGTTCTGACATCCAAACGAACGACAGTGGTGTCTTCAATGACCTGCGCAAAAGTATCCGCATCCACCGAGCGGAAATCAGCTGCTTTGCAGCCCAAAAAACTCATCAGGAAGAGTAGGAAAGGGAAGGGTTTCATGATGTTATAATGGTTATGCGTTTTTACTTGAGTAGGATATATGCAAGACTGGCGGCGCTGATGATGATCCATAGCAGGATACCTTGCAACAAGGGGCGGATACCTACGGATTTGATGACATCAACGGAGAGGGAGGCGCCGATGAAGAACATCGTGATAATCAGCCCTTTTCTCGCAATACCTGCGATGAATTTACCTATCTCGGGATAGTCCGCTAAGAGGTAAGTGTTGATGAGCATGGCGACAATAAAGAACAAGATAAACCAAGGGATACTGATTTTCTGGCCTTCGCTGCGGAATATTACCGAAGTAACCAATGCTAATGGGATGATCCACAAGGCACGAGTGAGTTTGATGGTGGTAGCCACTTGCAGGGCTTCTTCGCCATAAGCCGCTCCTGCGCCCACTACCGAACTGGTATCATGGATAGCAATAGCCGCCCATGTGCCGAACTCTTGTTGGCTTAGTCCCAACCAATGACCCAAAGCGGGAAAAAGGAAAAGACCAATCGCGTTAAGGATAAATACCGTAGCTAATGCCATGGACATATCGGTGTCCTTGGCTTTGATGATAGGTCCTACCGCAGCGATAGCACTTCCGCCACAAATGGCTGTGCCCGAACTAATAAGGTAGGATGTGTTGCGGTTGAGTTTCAATACTTTGCAGCCAATAAACATACCAATAAGCAAGGTGCCGATGACCGATATAATCGTAAAGAGCATTCCCTCCTTACCCGAGGCGAGGGAGGCTTGAAGGTTCATTCCGAAGCCCAAACCGATGACGGAGTATTGGAGGAGTTTCTTGGATATGTTCTTATTGAAAGTGGGGTAAGCTTGTCCGCAGAGCAGGGCAAAGACTAAGCCAATAAACAGCACTACAGGAGGAGTTACCCACATCGAAAGGAAACGGAGCGCTGGGATATAATCGCAAAGTAGACAAAGCGTGATAATGGATAGTAGAGCGATATATATATGTCGGTTGTATTTGCGGAGCATGGGGGGTAATTATGAATTAAGAATTAAATTAGATGAAAGATAAAAACAAAATTATTCTATAGATTGCAACCTAACAACTCATCAGGCAGAGTAGGAAAGGGAAGGGGTTCATTGGTGTGATCTTGATTTGTTATTATTGTATGAGTTCCCAAAAACCTTTTGAACGGCTTTCTGAATGTCGAATGATATTTGCTTTTTGTAGGGTTGATAAATCACGTTCAATGGTGCGCTTACTAACACCTAATTTATTAGCTATATTTTCTACTGTTAATCCGCCATTGTTTCCGCCAAATTTACGTATAAGTTCAATGATAACTTTTTGTCTGTCAGTTAGTTGTAATCCGCCATTGTTTCCGCCATCTTGCGTGGCGGTTTGGGTGAAATGTAGTGATATAGGTAGTATGATACGGATAAAGTTCTCTGTAAAATGAAAACAATCTTCGCTATATGTTTGTAAAATACGAGGAATGCCAGAACCGAGTGATTCAACCAACTCTAGATCTTTATATATGCGCATTAACTCTTTATTGCGTGGCATAGAAATGCCTGCGTAGAATTCATTCTTTGTCATTGACTCAGGCAAACGACCTGCAGATGTAATCTCTAAACGGTCAGGGAAAATCTCAAACTTAGGTGGAACTTCAAAGGAATAGTCATTGTGTACAATCGCATTGATAACTGCTTCGCGGAGTGCAATCCGATTCCACATCGGCATTTCAATACGCTCCATAGGTGTAATTTTTGCTGCTGTTTTGTTCTCAATGTCCAATTTGGCAAGTACACTTTTGGTTGCTTTGATTAATGAACAATAACCATATTCGTTGTTTTCGATTAAATCGCATCGGTCTAAACTAGAGTATTTGGCTACTTTGATGGATGTGCCATTTTCATCTGCCAACAAGTATGCATTATAATTGTATTCGCCTTCTTTGGTTAATAGTTCCAATGTGCGTGCAAAATTGTCATTCAATCGCTTGCCATGCTCTGCATAGTAAATACGAAGCTGTTCAAATGTAAGATCTTGACGGTTGGAAATAATACGGCTTAGTGAGTGGCGAGTTCGTGTAGAGAATAATCGGTCAATCATATCTTGTGGCATCTGCTCAACGGCTGTACCAACTCGAATAAAACAACCACGAGGAGACATGCCGTAGTGTGCTTTGTAATATGGTTTTTCTGCTCCACTAGCAATAGTGATTTTAATAACCTGTATACCATCAATAGTTTCGCTTTCAACATCAAATAATCCCATTGGAGATGGTAAGATACCCATGCGAATGCGATCTTTTAACTTCAACATATCTCCATCAATATCTTTGACACCTATAGGTTGCCCACTATCATCAATACCGATGTATATAACACCGCCTTCTCGATAATTGAGAAAAGCAACAACTTCTCTTTCTATATCAACTTCGCGTGTTAGTTCACGCTTGAATTCTATGCGATTGTTTTCGGTCATGTTTTGTTTTTTAGTATATTATTATGTGAAATTTTAATACGGCGGTTATAACCGTCGTGATTATTTCAAAAAGCCATATTTATATACTTTCTTGGCGATTTTGGCGGCAAGGGATTTTTGCTTTGCGCGCAAGTCTTTGATAAGGGCAGTATATTTCTCGTCACTACTTTCACTATTCATCTTGCCCTTCTCGTTTCTGCCTTGGAAATATGCACGAATGTCATAAAAAGAAGCATTGATGTTTGGTGCAGCACCATATAACTCGCCATCTTTATGGTGGAGGTAGTAATGCCATAATGCTTTGCCTGCTTCCATTACCTCGGCTGCCTCTGCGCTGAAAGCAGGGGTCGCACTCTCAGGAATATCTGCGAGCACTGAACTGCTATCAGTTTCGAATAAAGTAGGTGCTTCGCTAGAAGCGATGGTGTGTTTACCTTTTAAGAAGTCACGAATGAAATCGGACATGAAATGCGATTGGAAGTTGTCAGGAGCATTGAGCTCTTGCTCCGTAAAAGGAATCCAATGGTTAGTTCCTTGCTCTGAAGAAATACGATTTTGTCCGTGGAATAAAGTATATGCTAAACAATCAAGTTGGAACTCGTAATCCGTCTTCCAACCATCATTAGGATAAAGGAATTGGTCACGGTCATTGAGCCAGGTCGCTTCAATGCAATGGCGAACACCTAAATATACACTTGCTTCAATAATATTTTTAGTTGTAATATATGTGCCACGAGGATGTGGCATTTGTTCTTTTTTGTTAAGAATATAATTCATGTTGGCATGTTGAAAATCGGCTCCTAAACATGCCATAAATGCTATAGGTTTTTCATCGAATCGATTTCTAGTGGTAATTAACCAATCATTAATTGATTTCTGCTCTTTATCTATCCATAATGTTTTTGAACCACATAAAGTAGCCTCTTTATTATCCAATTTATATACATCTGCCTCGAATGACCTAAATGTCTCTTTTATATTTGTGTCCCAAATATAAAAACCGATTGGGAATGAGCCTTTAACATTGTCAAAAGAGTCAGCCGGCATTAAAAATAGTGAGCGCAGTTTAGCTTGAAAAAAGTTGCGGAAATCCGCAAAATTTGGCGCTTGCAGAATTTTCAACTTTGAAAATTCTGCAAGCGTACAAGAGGGGATTTCGTGGTATATACGTGTGAAGAATTGTACAAATAATTCCCTACCAGCAATACCAATATTTTCGAGATATTTTTTGTACATTAAATTTTGAACAGCTACATCTTTTTTGCTATCTCCCTTTTTGGTTACGGTTTTATAACTAGCTGCTTCTGCGTATGGCGGATTGATATAAATGACGAGTTTTTTGCGTTTCACCTCGTCATTGATCACATCTTGGAGCGATTGTGGTAGTTGGGAGAAATCGTCATTGAGGAAGTCGAATTGGAATACATGTGATTCGAGCAAGTTAGCGCCATTATGTATGCGCTCGTGCATTACCTTTACATCGGCTTTATCTAATGTAGATGCCCAAATGCGGTATTTGTTAGTAAGACCCACGAGGAGGTTGCCTGTTCCTGCACAGCAGTCCCAGATGTAGTACTCGTCTTGCCAGTTCTCTCCGAGGGTATCAGCAAGATATTCTTGCGATTTCTCTACCCAAATAGAAGGTGTATAGAAAGAGCCTTTTCGCTCACGCACATCTTGTGGCACAAGCAAGTCACGGCGGTCAACAATTTTGTTCCAATACTCTTTTTTAGGTGGACGGGCGTAGCGTGCCCAAAATTGTTTGTGGGCTTTCATTCCGTCTTTGAATTGTACGGCTTTGCTGGAGAATAGTCCGTCATCTCCAAGCGTGCGGTCTAACTCATAATGCGTTTTGCGAAGCAATACATGGAGACCATCCATAAGGGTCTCGTTGTCTTGTGCAATAAGGTCAGCGAGATAGAAGTCCGTTTCGAGTAGTCCGTTCTTCTTTGCTACCTCCCAATTCACATAGATAGTAGGCATGACCTCATTGCGCCATTTGTTGTAGATTGCTACAAAGTTGTTATGGCTAATAGGCATGCGGTGGATTTTATCGCGCCCTGAAACGAAATTGCGGCGTATGAAGCGATGGAGTTCTTTTTCGTCTCGTTCAAAATAATAAACAAATACATTATCTTGCTTTTTGCTATCAGCATCGAGTTCGGCACGCACCATTTGTTTGAGTTGTTGGAACTCTTTGGAAGAGTGGTCGGATGGCGTTACATTCCAGTTGAAGTCGTTTTGGCTGAAGACCTCCATGATGGAAGCGTAAGGAATGAATGCAATCTTTTCAGCATCGAAAGCACCAATGAAGCGTGGTGGCATGTGGTTGTCGAATGTGCGTTCCTTGCCGATGGTAAGTATGAGTTGGATAAACGATTCGTATAGTTTGTGCTTGTCTCCTTGTTTGGCTTCCGCCCAAAGCATGTACTCCATTTCATCAAGTTTGTAGGTGCCCTCTTGAGGTATAGCCACAGAGAAATCGATATTACCAATGAGGTCACGGCAGTCATAGGCATCGAAGAAATCTTCGCGCACATGGTTAATGATAGTGCCTTCCTTGTCTTTAAGAGAATATTTAGCCATAGGATATTCGATTAAATCGTTATCAATAAGGTATTGCATTAGATTAGTTTCAGCCTGCAAAGGTAATACATTTTTATCAGATTTGCAAGTGTTTAGCGGAAAATTGTTTCGCGCCGACGGTTTTATGTGATCGTTGGCTTGGATAGATGCGCTGTGATAGAACTCAATGAATGGAATTCGTAATGCCTGTGGGTGTGACATAATGAGTAGTTTTAGGGGTTAAACATACGTTTTTTGTGAAATCGGGTGCAAAGGTAGTATGTCAAACTGCTAAAACTTGTCAGTATGTAAAGAAAAATGCACTTTTTTTTGCGAGAAAAGTGCATTTTTAGGTTGGAGATGGGGATTTTCTCGCGGGCGGAACCGCGAGAGCTTAACAAGTAGCGGGAGAGAAATGCACATAAAAAGTGAGCACGAAGTGCACAATAAGGAGTAAACAATTTTAGGATGGTAGTCAACTTTTTCAGGAAGGGAGGAGACTTTTTTAGGAAAGCAATCTTAAGAAACAGCACTTTTTGTAGGCAAGGAGTTGTGTCGCTCCTCTCTCGGTCGTCTCTCGGTTGTCTCTCGGTGGAGTAGGGAAAGGTAAAGAGGAAAACAAATCTTAATAAAAAGCCTTTTTTGAGATTTTGAGTTCTTAGGTTGTTCCTTGGTTCATCCTTGGTTCGTCCTTGGTCTTTTACCCGAGGAGGATAGGGAAGGTACAAGGGGATGAAATCTTAAAAAAAGGTTGGATTATGTGCAAGGGTTATCTGCCACTTCGCGGATGATGTCACGGAGGCGGGCAGGCGTGAGGCGGTCAAAACTCTCGCGGTTGGCGACAATGCCAATACCCGCCATCTCAACCGTAGCAGGAGAGAACAATATACGTTCTTCCTCTGGAGCAAAGAAACACATTGGACGGGATTCGCGGCGGAAGAAGATGACGGTATGAAACATACCGTTGTGTAGGGTGGTGTAGTGTTGTGTGGAGTGGTGTAGCGTTGTATTTTCAGCGGACGATTCTACACTATTCTGCACCATGCTACACGATTCTACACTATCGCCATTTGGCGATGGCGTGTACCACGAAACAATATTCCACCGTGGTTCGTATTCTTCGGCGTGAGAGGCGCCTGCGGTCAAAGAGCCTGTTTGACGGGCTTTTTCGGGGATAGTGCCCATAGCAAGCACGCGCTTGACGGCTGCCAAATGGGATTGCAAATCCGTTTCTTGCACTAAAATAGCATTGGCATAGTTGGTGGAGAAATGGTCTTCTATAGGGAGACTGTGGCGAGGCACAGCTTGGAAATGCATATGGTCGGGGGCACTGGCACCGCACATAGGACCATTGTAGAAAATGGTCATCTCGGGTAGTTCCTTCGCCAAATGCAACATGGCTTCGAGGTGAGGCAGCAGTTCTTGGCGTTCGTGTACGGAGGAAGAAACGGTGAAGTGCGGGGAGAAAATAGGGAAGGGGTTTACGCGTATATAATAGGTGTGCCCTGTTGGGGATTCCCAATTATGGGTGAGTTGGTTTTCCTCCACACCATCGGGGCAGAGGAAACATGCGCGCTGTTGCAGGGCTTCGGGGCTGACGTCAGCCATGACGCTGCGGACACGAGCAGGGTTGAAAAACAATTTGGCAGGGAAACCGTCGATAGTCATATCCTTGACCTCGACCCCTGCAAGTGCTTCATAATTAAGAAATGCTCTCCCGTGAGCACTGAGCTCGCGGGAGAACATGTCAAATATTTGTTGATAAAGTGTCAAAACAGTTTAAAGTTTATAGTTTAAAGTTTATAGGCACGGAGTATGCGGCTCTGCCGCCCTCGCCTTTAACCTCTAACCTTTAATCTTTAACCTAATGATTACTTACCCTCGTTCATTTGGATACGTGCCTTCAACTCCCATGTACGGATACGATCTTTGTACAAGTGGTTGTTGTTCATGGTCACGATATCGCAGTTAGCATCAGAGTTGTCGTCCCAACGACGGCAGTTATACACTACGTCATAGATACGACCGATTTGATACTCGCGGCTTACGCGCAAACCAACTGCATAATCCTCACCATACTTGGTGGTTGGGAAGTTGATAGTGCGGAGCATTGGAGTATAGAAACCACGTGGTGCGCCAAGACCGTGGATACGGAGAGCGTTGTTGCGACCGTTGTCTGGTGTCCACTCTTTGTGGTCGATTACTCCAGGAGGAATCATATTGCCGTCGAAGTCGGTGAGTTGGTATGTACCTACTACCATAGCGCAGTTTTGCTCGTGGAAAGCGTCGATGAACTTTTGAACGGTGTTCTCATCGAAGTAAGTATCGTCAGAGTCGAGTTGGATAGCGAAGCGACCGCATTTCTCGTGGTGGAGAGCTACGTTCCAGTTGCCACCGATAGCGTGCCAAGTCTTGTCTTGAGCGATATAAACGAGGTTGTCGTGACCCTCAGCCACGATGCTCTTGATTACATCTACAGAACCGTCCTCAGAGTTGTCATCCACAACGATAACGTTGTATTTATAAGGAGCTTTCACCACTTGGCTGAGCGCGCTCTTGATAGCTGTACCAATGGTACGAACGCGGTTCTTGCAAGGGATAATCACAGATGCCTCATACTCGAAGCCACCGCCTTGGAGGTCAATGTCTTTGAAGCCAGGAGCGAGGTAACCATTGATATCTTTCAAGTGTTGGGTAGCAGCTTGCTCCATCTCAATTTGTACACCACGGTTTTTAGGATCCACATAGTCGAAGTTCTTCTCGCCAGTGGTACGATTGTCGAGTTCTACATCATAATAGAGGTACTCGTTGATGTGCTCCAAAGCGCCCTTTTGGCTCACTTTAAGGCGGAGGTCATAGAGACCAGCGTATTGATAATCCACATCCATGCGAGCAACAGCCTCTTTCACTGCGCTAGTGCGATAGAAGAGAACAGAACCGAACTCGAAGTCGTCACGGATAGACCCCAATTGGTAGTCAATAACAGGAGCATTGGTGCGAACGTCACCTACTTGGTTGAAGTGGTCAGCATATACCATAGCCGCCTTTGTGTCCTCGATAAGAGCCTCCATACGCTCGAGAGCGAAGAGAACGAATGAAAGGGTAGTGTACTTGGTGTAGATTAAGGTGTACTCGGTGTTAGCTTTCTCAGCGATCTCGCGAACATTAGCTGTAGAACGAATGTCACCATGAATGAAATGGATGTCAGCTACGAGGTCTTGAGCTTTCAAGTTAGCCACGGTAGCTTTTACTTGTTCCTCACTTTGGAAAGGAATAAAACATGTGATATTTTTCATATTTTTTAATAAATAAAATGATTATTTTCAAGCTTTTGTCTTTCGCTATCCCTAGCGCAAAGGTAGCGCAAGGGTAGCGAAATTACAGTATAAAAGTCAGAGAGTAATCCTTGTTAAAAAATATTAAAGGATATGATATTGCACGAATGCCTCGATAGCCTCATACTCAGCTAAACCGAGGTCAGAGTACATCTTCGCAGTGTCGTGGTTGCGGTCCTCAGCGCGTTGCCAGAACAAACGCTCGTCGTCGCCCAAGAATGGAGCAGACTCCATTTGGCTTGCATGACGAAGAATTGCGTTACGTTTAGAGCGGAGCTCCTCTGGTGACATAGGTACAGCCATTTCTACGAGATCCATCTCCCATTCCATCCATGCACCACGATACATCCAGATGCGACAGTCTTTCAACCACTCGTCCCATGCAGCGGTGTGCTTGAGTTCATCGAGAGCTGCGAGCACAGCGTCAAGACATACGCGGTGAGTACCATGAGGGTCTGCCAAGTCGCCTGCAGCAAAGATTTGTTGGGGCTTAACTTCCTCGAGCAATGCTTTTACAATATCCACGTCAGCTTGTGAGAGAGGACCTTTCTTGATAGTACCAGTCTCGTAGAATGGCAAGTTGAGGAAGTGGATATGGTCGGTTGGAAGACCCATGTAACGGCAAGCTGCGGTAGCCTCACCGCGGCGGATAAGTGCCTTGAGGTTGAGGATCTCGCGGGTGTCGTTGTCGCCTACCTTCTCGTTGTGGAAGAAGTTCATATATTCGTCGTACTTCTTCTCAATTACTTGATCTTCAGGAAGGTGCATGAGTTTGTAACCCTTCATGAAGTCCATGAAACGAACTACCTCCTCGTCGCATACCGCGATACAACCACTGGTCTCATAAGCTACGTGTACATTGTGACCTTGGTTGATGAGGCGTTGGAAGGTACCACCCATAGAGATAACATCATCATCTGGGTGAGGAGAGAAGATTACGATATCTTTTGGGAATGGCTTAGCACGCTCAGGGCGATTGGTGTCATCTGCATTTGGTTTGCCGCCTGGCCAACCCGTGATGGTGTGTTGCAAGTCGTTGAATACCTTGATATTGCACTTGTATGCAGATTCAAATTTGGTAATAAGTTCGCTCAGTCCGAAATCGTTATAGTCCTTATTGGTGAGTTTGAGGATTGGCTTTTTGGTTTGTTCGCAGAGCCATACCACAGCGCGGCGAACAAGTTGGTCGGTCCACTCGCAGTTGGTTACTTTCCAAGGATGATTGATGCGGGTGAGTTTGTTAGCTGCTTCCAAGTCAAGAACAAATGAAGCGTTTTTGTGCAGTTGCAAGTACGATGCAGGGCAAGCAGCATTTGCCACCTCTTCGATAGCTTGTTTCACGATGCTGGCCTTGTGTTGACCAAAGGCGAGGAGAATCACCTCTTTGGCTTGAAGAATGGTATCAATACCCAATGTGATAGCGCATGTTGGCACCTGCGCCACATTTCCGAATAGGGATTTCACATCCACGCGAGAGTTTCCATCCATAATCACCAAGCGAGTAGAAGAGTTTGGCTGTGTACCTGGCTCATTCATCGCAATATTGCCACATTGACCAATACCCAATACTTGAATATCAATGCCACCCGCCTCTGTGATAGCTTTCTCGTACTCTTCGCAGAATGCAAAAATGGTCTCTTTAGGCAGGTCACCAGGGAATGTATGTACGTTCTCTGGAAGAATATCGATGTGATCAAGTAGCTGGCTTTGGATTTGTGCCATACTACCCATAGAAGAGTCTGCAAGTGGGTAGAATTCGTAAGAACCAAAAATAACCACGTTCTTGAAACTAAGTCCCTCTTCTTTGTGCATACGAACCAACTCTACAAACAAATCACGCATTGAACGGCCAGAAGCCAATGATAATACGGTTTTTTGACCATTTGCTTCACGACGATTAATCAATTTTGCGATGCGATCAGCCACAACAGCGATACCCTCTTGTGGCTTTTCTACAATAGTAGTGTTCACATGCTCCATGCGGGTAACGCGCGATTGCTCATATGCGTCCGCAGGACGATACAATTTCTCTTCAACTTTGCTCAGAGAAATCAACTGACTAAGATTATTTCTCATAATACGTATATGTTTATTTTTTTTACCTCAAAACAAAATGTGTACACAATTATGCACACTAAATCAACTGCAAAGTTACATTATTTTATCAAATCATGCAAACGGTTGCGAAAAAAAAGTTTTTTTCTTGTTTTTTATATGTTTTACAACATAAATCATGATATAAGTCTTGCGCGTATGCGAAAAAAGTTGTACCTTTGCGAGTTGTTTTGTGGCTGGAATCAAAACATTTCGAAATATTACGAACGAACAGATAAAAGATATACTTATGATTTTAATTGCAGATTCAGGTTCAACCAAAACTCATTGGTGCTTAATGGCAGCAAATGGCCATTGTAGTGAGTACTTTACGGATGGTATCAATCCGTTTCAACAAACATCGGATGCTATCAAGAATAGCGTGAATAATCAGCTGTTGCCAAAGATGGCTGGCGAGATGTGGGCAGGTAAGATTACCAACATCTATTTCTATGGTGCAGGATGTACTCCTGAGAAAACTCCAGTAGTAGAATATGCTTTAGAGGGTATCTTCAAAGAGGCTACTATTGAGGTGTATTCTGATATGGTAGGTGCGGCGTGTGGTTTGCTTGGCGAGGAGAGAGGTGTGGCTTGTATTTTGGGTACAGGCGCTAACTCTTGCTTGTGGAGTGGCAAAGATATTGAGAAAAATGTTCCTGCGCTAGGTTTTATTCTTGGTGATGAAGGTAGTGGTGCTGTGCTTGGCAAACGCCTAGTCTCAGATCTCTTGAAGAACCAATTGAGCGATGAACTCAAGGAGAAATTCTTGACCCAATATGGCATTACTGCTGCGGATATTATTGAAAATGTGTATCGTAAACCTTTCCCTAATCGTTACTTAGCCTCTCTTAGTCGTTTCTGCGCTGAGAACCTTGAGAACCCATTGATTGCACAACTTGTTTACGACCACTTTGATTATTTTGTTAAGCGTATTTTGCCACAGTATCCTGCATTGCCAGTAGGCTTTATCGGCTCGATTGCTTATTATTACCAAGATGTACTTAAAAAAGTGCTTGCAGATAATGGTTTTCAAGTTGGTAAAATTCTTCAAGGTCCTATGGAGGGCTTGAAAGAATACCATAAGAAGGATGTAGTTCCTACCATGTAATTCAAAATTCATAATTCAAAATTTTCTGTTATGGCTTTTACAAAAGTAACTGAGCAAAGTTCGCTTCACGACAATTTGGACCAGAAGTCGGTAGGCGAGTTGTTGCGTGAAATGAATGAGGAGGATCAAAAGGTAGCGTTGGCTGTCAAGGAGTGTATCCCTCAGATAGAGAAGTTGGTAGAAGGTATTGTGGAGCGTATGAAACAAGGCGGTCGTATATTCTATATGGGCGCAGGTACTAGCGGTCGTTTGGGTGTATTGGATGCCAGTGAGATTCCTCCTACCTTTGGTATGCCACCTTCGTTTGTGATAGGTCTTATTGCGGGTGGCGATCATGCTTTGCGTAATCCTGTTGAAAACGCAGAAGATGATCCAGAGAAATCGTGGAAGGAACTGCTTGATCATGACATCACCACTCTTGACACGGTAGTTGGTATTGCCGCTTCGGGTACGACACCTTATGTAATAGGCGCGCTTGAGCGCGCGCGCGAGTTTGGTTGCTTGACGGCTTCTGTTTCTTGCAATCCAGGCTCGCCTGTGGGTCAAGTGGCAGAGATTGCTATAGAGCCTTTGGTGGGTCCAGAGTTTGTAACGGGTTCTACTCGTCTTAAATCAGGTACTGCACAAAAACTGGTATGCAACATGATTACTACCATTACCATGATTAAGATGGGACGCGTGAAGGGTAATAAAATGGTGAATATGCAACTCTCTAATAAAAAGTTAGTTGACCGTGGTACACGTATGCTTGTGGATGAATTGGGATTGGAGTATGACAAGGCTAAAGACCTGTTGCTTTTGCATGGTAGTGTGAAAAAGGCAATGGATGCATATCGTGAAAAAATGTAAAAAAAATATGCAAACGTTTGGTGATTTCGATATTTTTTTGTAACTTTGTCGCCGAATAAATGCAGCAATAAATAAACGAAATATATACTAATTCTAATATTTATGAAGAAAATACTCTTTATTCTAACCTGTTCGCTGCTCTCTGTGGCTATGATGGCTAACATTACAGTGACAGGTACTGTGATTTCTGCAGAAGATGGATTGCCAGTGATTGGTGCATCTGTCTTGGAGAAAGGTACGTCAAATGGTACGATTACTGATTTTGACGGTATGTACGAACTGACAGTGGCTGATAATGCTGTCTTGGTGTTTAGTTATGTAGGTTTGACCTCTTTGGAGAAAAAAGTATCAGGTCCTAAAATGGATGTTACTTTGCAGAGCGATGCCATTGCTATGGAAGAGGTGGTTGTAACTGCGATGGGTGTAGTTCAAGAGAAAAAACGCTTGAACTTTGCTGTGCAAAACGTTGGTGCTGAAGGTTTGACAGAAGGTAAGTCTGCTAACGTATTGAATTCGCTACAAGGTAAGGTGGCTGGTGTGAACGTTACAACTGCAGGTGGTTCGCCTAATGCAGGTAGCCAGTTGATTATTCGTGGTGTGACCTCTATCTCTTCTACTCAATCTAACGAGCCATTGGTGGTGCTGGATGGTATGCCTTTGACTGGTGGCGCAGGTGATATCAACCCTAATGATATTGAGTCAATTACGGTGTTGAAAGGTGCTGCTGCTTCTGCTCTTTATGGTCAAGAAGCTGCCAATGGTGTCTTGATGATTACGACCAAAAGCGGTACTTCTGGAAAGTTAACGGCTACGGTGAATGGTTCTTGGCAATTTGATACACCTGCAAACTTGTTGCAAATGCAGAATGTATATATGTCAGGTTCTAATGGCTTCTATAAGGAACAGACCAAGAATGGTTGGGGTCCTGTGCTAGGAGAAGGTGTACAAACATACGATAACGTACGTAATTACTTCAAAGACTTTGGATTTTATCATAAATATGATATTTCGCTCACCGGTGGTACCGACAAGTTCCAAAGTGTAGCTTCTATCTCTTATTCTAATGCAGATGGTATTGTGGTGAATGACTACCGTCAAAAAGTAACTGCAATGCTCAAGGGGTCTTATTCTCCTAATAAGTACATCACAATGAGCATGATGGCAAATATTATTCATAATAAGTATCGTAGTGCAGGTGGTGTAAGTTCTATCTACTCTTGGCCAATTAATGATGATATTCGCAATTATGAGACTGAGTCTGGTGACATTCGCTTCTTGTATTTCGCAGATGAGAAGGCCAACTCTCCATTCTCTCCTCTCTATGCTCGTTACCATGATCAAGGTGTGAATAAGAGCACTCGTACTCTTTTGACTGGTTTTGTGACTGTAAAACCAGTTAAGGGCTTGGAGATTACTGCTCGATTGAGTATGGATCAAAATAACTATAACTATGATGGGTATTCAGTACCTCGTTTCTCGGATACCAACTTAGCTCCAGAGCCTAATATCACCGATCCTTATCTCACGCAAGAGCAGTTGGATAAGATTAGCAAATCCTCTTTGGGTTCGTATAGTAATAGCCAATCTGAGAGCCGCTTGTTGACAGGAAACTTGTTGGCAACCTATCACTTGGATTTGCCAAAAGAGTTTGGACTAGACTTTATGCTCGGTGGTGAGTTGAAAGATCGTAGTAGTTTAGGCACATCTGTAGCGGGTAATGACTTTATCATACCAGGTGTATATAGTGTGCAAAACTTGAAATATATCAATGGTACGGATGATGTAAGTGTTTCACACACACAACGTCGTAATGCGGGTGTATATGGTGAAATTCGTGCCGATTACAAAGGTTTAGCTACTTTATCATTTACTTCGCGTTGGGACTGGTCTTCAACCCTCAAGCAGGAGTATTGCCCATATTGGTATCCTTCTGTGACAGCAGGTTTGATCTTCTCTGAGTTGATTCCTGGTTTGAATGAGACAAAAGATAACTGGTTTAGCTATGGTAAGTTGCGTGGTAACTTCGCTATGGTAGGTAAGGATGCTCCTGCTTACTTGATGGACCGCCGTTTTACCCAGTTTGCCACATTGCCAGATGGTGGTTATAGTGTGAATGCTAGTGCATCTGTAGGTCATGATATTGTTCCTGAAATCTCCAAGTCTTGGGAGGTGGGTGTTGATCTTCGTTTCTTGAATAATCGTTTACGTATGGATGCGGCATACTATAGTCAAATTACTGAGAATCAAATTGTGACTGTACGTGTGAGCCATGCTGCAGGTTATGTATTACAAACACGTAACGAGGGTACCGTGAAGAACCATGGTTTTGAGTTGACACTTGATGGTGATATCATCAAACGCAATGGTTGGACTTGGACAGCTGGTCTTAACCTCGGCCTCAACCGTGGTACAGTATTGAGTTTGCCAGAGGGTATGGTGGAAATTCAAGGTACACAATATGGTGATATATTCCCAACCGCATATCTTAATGGTAGTACAACGGCTATTTCAGGTAAGGATTATATGCGTACCGAAGATGGAAAGATTATTTGTGACGAGAATGGTTATCCACAAATTAACCCTTCTAAGTCTGTGTTGATTGGTAACCGTGAACCACTCGTGATGGCTGGTTTGAATACGTCATTGAAGTATAAGGGATTGTCTATCGGCTTGCAGTTTGATGGTCGTATAGGTGGTGATGTGGTGAACGTAACTGCGCGTAGCTTGTGGTCAAGTGGTATGCACCCAGCTATCCCACAATATCGTGGTCGCCAAGTCGTATGGGACGGTGTAGTACAAACAGGTACCGATGTGGAAGGTAACCCAATCTATGCACAAAATACCAAACCTATCGTGTTGGATGCAACTACAATTTCCAATTACTATTATGGTGTGTCATCCAACTTCTTGGAGGATGGTTCATACATCCGTTTGCAATATGCTACTATCGCATATGATTTTGAACACTTGTTGAAGAAAGTAAATGGCATTGAGAATATACGTCTTTCGTTTACGGGGACCAATTTGTTCTTGTTAACGAAGTACACTGGTGCAGATCCTCAAACCAATGCGAATACCAGTGGTGCTGGTACTGGTTCTGCAGGTATTGATAACTATGCTATTCCAAATACTCGTGGTTATAATATTGCACTGCAAGTGACATTCTAATAATTAAGCTTTAACTTTGATAATTAAGGATAATAATATGAAAAAAATTCTGTATATACTAAGTGTAGTGATTTTTACTACTATGCTTACTGGGTGCGAGGATTGGCTTGATGTAAATACCTCAAAAGATGCACCTGTGACCGTTGTATGTGAGGAGGTAATGCCATCGTTGTTGTATTTTGCAACGCAAGGAGTGTATGACTTCACCGAGTATGCTACTTATCTTAGTCAAGCGTTGACTACTGGTGGTAAGGCAACGACATCCTCTTTACCCTACAAAAATGGTTGGGGTGGTTTTATGAATATGAACCGCCATCCACAATGGCGTCGTCACTACTATGATGTAGGTGTTAACGCACAATACTTGATTGCAGATGCTGAAGCAAAAGGTGCACGCAACTATATCTTGGTTACTCGTACATTGATGCTCAACTCACTGATGCTTACTACTGACTTGTTTGGTGATATGCCTTTGTCTGAGGCGTATAAGTCGAATAACCCTCCTTATGACTCTCAAGAAGAGATATATGCATATATGGAGCAAGAGTTTAAAGATTTGTTGGCATTGTACGAGGATGATGAATGGATCAATTGTCCTACCAATACTGCTATGAACGAGACACGTGATCGTATGTACGCAGGTGATATGCTCAAATGGCGTGCATTTACCAAGGCCTTATATTGCCGCTTCTTAATACGCAAATTACCAAACTGGAACAATACTCCTGAGACATGCCAACAGATTATTAAAGCTGTGGACAATGTGCTCACGGATGGTAATTGGGCAGAGCCGTTGTATAAGTTCTCTGGTGGCGTAGCAGAGCAAAACTGTCCCTGGGGACCAAGTATGCCTAAGATGAACTTGGGTTGGGCGCAAGCACGTGAGAACTTGCTGAACTCTGCAATCCCTTCTACATTCTTTGGTAGTATTATGGGCTTTTATCCAAAAGCTACTAAGACTGCAAATTCTGTGAAGGGTGATGATGGTAAGCCTTTGAAATCTGGAACGATTTTTGCACTCGACCCACGTGCTACACGTATGATGCACTTTAGGGCGGATGGTGAAGGAACCAATGCATTGCGTACTTTGCGCAATAACATCGGTATGGATGTGTCAATGAAGAATACGTATTTCCCTGACCTATACTGTACGGCTAACAAAGATTCTTTGAAAAATACCTATAAGTCTAATCCTTATACACGTGATGATGGCTATGTGGCCTATATCACAGAGGAAGAATTGCTCTTTATCAAAGCAGAGGCACAATATTGGTTAGGTCAAAGAACTGAAGCATATAATACTACAAAACAAGCCATAGAGCGTAGTTTCGAACGTTATACTGTACGTGGCAATATCGGTGAGATTGAGGATGACGGAGATATAAAGGTGGATGAGGAAGGATTAATTAACTTGTTCTATGCTCTTCGTATGCCTGCCGAAAGTTTCAACATCGCTACCTTGATGCAACAAAAGTATGTGGCAATGTATCTCCAACCAGAACAATGGACCGACGTACGCCGCTACAACTATAGTAGTTCGACCAATGGTATTCTATATGATGGAGTGGAAGTGTACGTAGTGGAGAAATCATATGATCAAACCAAAGATGGTACTGTAAAAGCAGATAATTTTAGCCAAACATTCGCTTTGACACGTCCATATAATATTTATGAGCCCGAGTGGATGACTGCAAAAGATCAAGGTAGTCAGTTTAAATTCAGTGCAAATGCTTGGGTAAACCGTATCTCTGCTGACCCTGAGACAGAGGAGAAGTACAATAAAGCTGAATTGGAGCGTATTGGCGCTTACAAGAACCCAAATTGGATGCGTAAGCGTATGATTTGGCAACGTAATATCAATTCTGGTAGTGCTATTACCTCTACGGGTAACGGTAATTGGGATGATTGGAATTAATAAATGAATGGTGTTGTAATTTATAAAGATAGTTTGAATATGAAAACAATGAAATATATAGCAATACTAACCTTGGCGTTAGGAGTGTTGGTGGCTTGCGATAAACACGACACATTGGATGACCAAGTGTTTATCGGAAAGATGGCACCACAAGTATATTGGGAAGTACCTAATACCACAGTGACTGCTGGTACGGATGTAGCTTTTTCTGCGCAATATTATACTACAGGTGAACGTCCTCTGTCACATCTGGAAGTGTGGTATAATACTGTAGAAGTGGAGGATAAACAAGTGACAGCTCCATGGGTAACAAGTACTACGTTCGCATTTATTTCTTCGCAAACGGTGGAGCGTATTCCAATGACATCCTCTCAAGTGAAATATATGCATGATGAGGAATTATGGAATGAGAAGGAGCGTGCGTATCAGTTTGAAGCAACATTCCCAACTTCACCTACTAAGAGTAAAGTGGAGTGGTCTAATGCGGCATGGGATTCTACCTTAGTTAAACGTTACTTTGGCGAGAACTTTATGCAGCAATTTAAGGACAGTTTGGAAGGAATTCTTGAGGCTAATGTAGATGCTTCTTATAAAGACTACAAAGCTTTGTATATAGCTAAAGGTGGTGATGAAAAGGAGTTTATAAGTTTGTTTACGGATTCTACTTTTAATGATAATACCCAAGAGTATGACAAGCATTTTAAGAATCACGAGTTGCCAATGGCAATAGATTCATTGTACGATGCCTGCACATTCGGAGATCTAATCTTCAAAGGTGGTGATTATAGTATTTCCTATAAGAAGCAATTCACGTTGAATGCTATTCTTCGTTGCTATGATGATGAGGGTACGTATGGTATCGCATTATCCAAAGAGATAACATTGAATTAATGACTATTTAAATCATTGAATATATGAAAAAGATACATGTATTTTTAATGGCAATGCTGACGCTGACCATGGTTGGTTGCAAAGAGCATATGATTAGCGAAGAAACACTGCCACAGCCAGCAATTGATTTTGCCTACGAGGTAATCAATGATACCGTATATAATTTGGATTATTATGAAGGTTGCGAGGTACGCATATACCCTATAGTAGCTTTGGCTACTCCTTGTGATTGGGAAATTAGCGATGGACGCACTTTTAAGGATTTGAACGAGTTGACGCTGAAATTTCCTGAAGCAGGAGAGTTCAAAATCACTGCTATTGCTAATGGTGGCAAAATGATTAAGCCGATTCAGATTGCAGCCATTCGACCAATTGTCACCTTGATTCAAGAGGACTCTATTTGTACGGTGGATAGTTCGTATATCGCTTTTGATGTAGAACTACCTAACCCACAAAAGTTAGAAGCTGTATATCAATGGACATTCCCTGGAGTAAAAGACGAGGCTGGTCAAGTATTGACTGATTACGAAGGTGTAAATCCTGGTAAAGTAATGTTTACTAAGTCGGGTTCACAACCTGTGAAACTACAAGTGTTCTTGGGTGGAAAGCAGTTAGACGTTGTCACAAAGAACGTACAAGTGGCTCTTAAAGATCCTGCGCCAACTCTTTACTATGCAGTGAAGAATGGTAATATTATGGCGCGTAAGTTGACAGACCTCTCTAATGCGGAGAAGTATGATATGGGCGTATCTTCGGGACAACACCCATTCAACCTTGTATTCGCGGATAACACCTTATTCATCTTGAATCCAGGTAAACAGTTCAATTATGTGAACGATGAGAATGGTGTGATGGGTGATGGTTCTATCACAGCAATGGCGGCTGATGCTTCGGCTATCTCTACGGTAATTAGTAATGTGGGAGGACCTGCATTCCAAGACCCATTCTATGGTTATGTGGATGGTGATAAACTATATTATTCAGACCGTAACACGGGTATCTTTAGTATTCCGCTTAATACACGCAACCAAGTATGGAGTCTAGCTAACTATCCTTATTTCGTACAAAATGCGCAATTGGGTTATTATGGCAAAGGATTGGCATATGGTGCTATCACAGGTGGTTTGTGCAAAGTGGAAGGCACTTGGTATTGGTCTAAGACATTTAATGGTCAAGGTATATGGCGCTTTGTAGATGCTGATATTTTGCCTGATGCAAGTTCGTATGATAAGGCAGCTAAGCCTGCCGCTGGTGAAATATTGACTTCTTTCTATATCAAGGCAATGGCATATGATGCGAAGAATAAACTGTTCTATTTCACTACCTATGATTTGGCAAATGGTATCTATTGCTTGACTTATGACCAATTGCAGGATGCAGCATTCATGAAGAATTTGAACAATGGTTTGAAGGGTTATGAATTGCAAGGCTCAGTAGCTCTGCTTCCTATTATAGAGAGTGGCAAGGATGAAGGTTCTAGCGGAGAGTTTGCTGGTATATGTCAATTAGCTATAGATGAGGCAACAGGAGATGTATATTTTGCATATCGTGCTTCTGATAAATCAGAGAGTGGATTATATCGCTATGATTTTGCTAAAAAATCATACTCTGTGATTGAGGATACTAAAGGTGTTGATATCTACGGTGTAGCAATCAATCAGAATCCGACTAAATTGTTTTAATTTGAAATGGTAAGTCTTTTAAAAAAGAATAAATGTATCGTCTTGGCAGTATTGGCTACGTTGGTAGTCAGTACTGCTATGGCTGTGACTCCTTCTCCTAAACGTGATTTTCGTGGAGCGTGGTTGAGTACAGTATGGGCGATTGATTGGCCTAGTCATCGTGACATTACAGATGAAGCTACCAAAAGTCAGAAAGTAGAATTGCGCAATATCTTGGCCAACTATGAGAAGTGCAATATCAACGCATGTTATTTTCAAGTTCGTGGTATGTCGGATGCAATGTACAATTCTAAATATGAACCATGGAGTCAATACTTGACAGGTAAACGTGGTTTAGCTCCTACCTATGATCCATTTCAATTCTTGATTGAGGAAGCGCATGCGCGTGGTATAGAAGTGCATGCATGGATTAATCCATATCGTTATGCTACATCTGAAGAGAATTATGGTAGGTTAGCGACCGACTATGCCAATACGCATCCCGATTGGTTGATTAATTGTGGTGGTATTCATATTTTGAATCCAGGTCTGCCTGCTGTGCGCGAGCAAATCGTGAATGTAGTAGTAGATATATTGGAGAAATATGATGTGGATGGTATAGTTTTCGATGATTACTTCTACCAAGACGGCATGTTAGATAGCTACGATGATGAGTTGTATGCGAAATATAATCCAGACTCGCTGGAGCGTGGTGATTGGCGTCGTCGTCAAGTGAATCTAATGGTGCAGGATGTATATAATGCCATCAAGGTTCGTAAACCGTGGTGTCGATTTGGTATCTCACCCGCTGGTGTAGCAGCATCAAGCAAAGCGGTAGCAGATAAATATGGAATCACACCTTGTCCTTCTGGAAGCGATTGGCAGTATAATCAGATATATGCAGAGCCAGTGCAATGGTATGTGGATCAGAGTGTAGATTACATCTCACCACAAGTATATTGGACTATTGGTGCGGCTGCAGATTATGCTAAAATTACTCCTTGGTGGTATGTAGTAGCCAATCAGTTTGGTCGTCATTGCTATATCAGTCAGTCGCTATCGGGATTGTCGCATACCAAGACAATGCCAGCCAAGATTTCTGAGCGTGAAAAAGTGGCTGCTGCAACTAATTTCTATGCCGATGAGATAGCCAATCAAATTAGTATCAATCATACTTCCGCAAAAGAAGGTGCACCAGGTACAGTATTTTTCTCTTCAAAGCAGATTGCTAAAACGGGATTTATCAAGACCATTGTGCGCGATGTCTATACGCGCAAGGCGATAGTACCTGCGTTGACCTGGTTCAAGCCTGCGGAGCAACAAGGTTTGGTGACTAACCTCTCGCGTGAGGGACAGACTTTGACGTGGGATTACGCAATAGCAGGTCAACGATATGGTGTATATGCAATGCCTAAAGAGTTGCGCAATGACAATGAAGCATTGACAACTACGCTTTATTACCAAGGTATGACCTATTCGCCTACCTACGTGTTGGATGATAGTATATCGTCTGACTATGCGGTATGTGTAACTGTGATTGACCGTTATGGTTATGAGTATGCCCCTCGCTTTTTAGGTGAAGAGTTGCAAGAGCCAGTAGTACCAACTTTGCTCTTTCCTGAGAATGGTGCAAAAATATTGCTTCCCAACTATTTAGAGTGGGAACCTATAGAAGGTGCAATGGGCTATCTGTTTGAGATAGCATATGACGCGGACTTTAATGATGTCATAGCTGTTGTTCCTGTGGATACTAATGTGTTCTTTACACAGCCATATATGCAAATCAATGGTGATTCTATCTATTATTGGCGCGTGAGTGCACAAGTTGCTAATAGCGAGAGTCGCTACTCAGAGATACGTAGTTTTACTGGTGACTTGTTCTCTGTGACATCGCCTATTAATGGTGAATCAGAAGTCTCTACTACTCCTACAATAACGTGGGATTTTGTGACAAATGATGCGGAGTACTTTGTGGAGATAGCTACATCCAATACCTTTAAGAACGCAGAGATTGTATTTGCCGAGGCTACTGAAGAAACTTCAATTGTTGTGCCTGCTAATGTATTGAGATATGGTGTTACGCACTATGTGCGTGTAACGGTAACTACTCCGTATATGACGGTAACTTCTGCTTCGAACATGTTTGTGACTGCGGACATTGAAATGGTGCCTCCTGTGATAATTGCGCCTATGGATGGTGAGACTGTAGAAGGAACCTCTGTGCTTCTCAAGTGGCAAGAGACTCCTAATAATGGTTTCCGCTTGGAGTGGGCAAAATCTGCCTCTTTCCCTAATCGCAGTAAGAAAATCAAAACAGTGGATATGGGTGTTTGTGAATATATATTGGAAGACTTAACCGAGGGAACGTGGTATGTACGTATTGCTACTATCAAAAAGGACGAGAGCTGGACGGATTTCAGCGAGGTAGTTGCTTTCACCTATTCGCCAACTACGAATATAGAAAATACGTGGAGTAGTGAGGCAAATGGCATATGCTATGACCTATTAGGGCGTCCTATCGGAGAACCACAATCTGGGCAAATCGTTATTCAGAATGGAAAATTGATTTATCAATTATAGTAAAAACGAATTTAACAAACAATCTTTATTATTAACCTTTTAATACGAAATGTTATGAAAAAAATCTTTACTTTTGTAGCAGCACTGATGGTGGCTACGATTTCGTTCGCTGAAGTAACGTATGAGTACAACGGCGGTTGGGCCAACGAAGATGGTTGGCAAAATAAGCAAGACATGTATGAGGCCTTAAATGCGTTTTGGGTAACTTATGCGAATGTACCTGAAACTTATGGTTATTATACATGGACTCCTATTGATTCTTGCGCAGGTGATGTGGCAAAGGGTATTCCTACTGCGTCTAACCTAAGTGCAGACGGTACGGGCTATAGATTAGATGGCGTAATGTTCGAAGCAGAGGACGTAAAAAATAAGTTTGGTTGGTTAATGGATTACATGATTTATGTATGTACTTTACAAAAAACTGAGACTAATTTGAAAGAAGCTGGTCAGCATGCTTTCTTGCGTTACAACTTGCAGGCATTCTTCTTGAATAGCCAACGTACAGCATGGCCTGTATCTGCAGATTATGCAGACCAAGGTAAGGTGGACTATTTCCAACCTTATTGGAAAAAAGGTTTTGTAAACCCAACGACTGTAACTGAACCTTATGCTTTGCAAAAACCATACAAAGAGGAGGTTATTGATGGTTTGCTTGTAAAATATACTTTCGATGGTTGGTATGCTAGTGCTGATTTCTCTGGTGAGAAAATTGATACTTTGCTTCCTGAAATGTCAGGTACCCTTTATGCAAAATGGGTAGAGTATATTCCTTCTGTAAAAGAAGTAGTTGCTATGGAAGATGGTGCAGAGACCAAGATTAGTGCTACAACCACTTATATTGATGGCACTATGGCTTATTTGCAAGATGAATCTGCAGGTATGCGCGTGGTATTCCCAGAGGGTACTGAGTTGAAAGACAACGTTCGCTATGTAGTGAAAGGTATCAAATCTGTAGTAGATGGTGCGCCAACTTTGACTGTTTCTGAGATTGAGAAGAATTTCGCTGTAGATCCTATTAAGCCTATCGTAGTAGAATTCGTAAAATCTTTGGGTGATTATGTAGGAACTTTGATTCAATTGGATGGTAAGCGTATTGCTGGCTATGATGCTGCTGGTGACCCATCGTTCCGTGATGATTACGATACTATCGCATCTTACAAGTTGCCTATTGACCAAGCTACATTTACTATTCGCCGTAAAGCAGACGTTGTAGCAGTTGTAGAGCAAACTCTTGAAGGCTTGCGTCTCCGTGGTTATGTAGAAAATGTGAAGACTTCTGCTCCTGCAGGTCGTGACCCACACGCTTATGATGATATGGTAGTTGATGGCACTGCTTATGGTTTGACCAATGATTGGTTGTTTAGCGTTGTATTGGAAAACTTCAACTCTAATAAACCAAACGACGTGGCTTCTGGTAGCCGTTCTTCTGTACTATACAATGGTTATCTCTACTTCCCTAACCGTGATGCGAATACTCCTTCTTATCTCAACTTCAAGAAGGTGAATATGGCTGATGGTGATATGTTTGATGCTATTCCTGCTGCAGATTATCTCTTCCGTAGCAAAGGTATTGCTGGCAATGCGTATGTATTTGCTCCTGCAAATGACTTGAAAGTGGATAATGCAGGTAATATGATTGCTTCTAACTTGATTACAAGTGCTAAGGGTGAGTTCCAAATCTGGTTGATGACAGATATTGACAAAGGTGAAGGCCGCTTGCTCATCTGCGATACCACTTTGAATGAAGACTATGCAGATAATACTACCATTCGTTTCGATGCAATTGGTGTGTATGGTGATGTAACCAAAGATGCTATTATCATGGCAGCATGTGCATCTTCTAGCGATGTATATTATTGGATGATTGAAGATGGCGAATGGGATGGTAATCACGAGTGGATACCTACCGAAGGTGGTTACAACTGGGGTACTGCACCTCAATGTTTCCCAATCGAGGGTGATATGTTCTATGTAGATGGCTTTAGCAACTATCCTGTTCTCTTCAATATGGACGGTGAAGTAATGGACTTCTTCGATACAGAGGATGAAGTATGCTTAGGTTTGGTTACTAACCGCAATGGTAATACCCGTGCAACTGGTCACAATGGTTTGGCTGAGTTTGAGTTGGGTGGTGAATACTTCCTCTTGATGGCAGGTGCTAACACAGCTAATAGTCCTGCTTCTACTTTCGTACTCTATAAGTGTGCAGATGAAAACCGCGTATTTGCTGAAATGACCCAAATGTGGGAGTTCCCATATGATGGTATGGGTAACGTAAGTAACGACGTGCGTACTGCTGTGCCATATGTGTTGAAGGTGGATGATAATACCGCTAAGTTCTGCGTATATACCAACAACAATGGTTATGGTGTATATACCTTCACTAATAAGGGAGCTGGATCTGCTGTAGAAAACGTAGGTACCACCACATTGGATGTAGAAAAGCATATGGTTGATGGTCAACTTTATATCATTCGCAATGGTGTACGTTACTCAGTTATGGGTAGTGTAGTAAAATAAATGATGATAAAGTTATAAAATAATCGTTATGCACCTCTCTGCCAGCGTACAAGTTGGCAGAGAGGGGCTAACCTTTTTGAACAAAAACACTAAAAATCTTGAATAGCATGAAAAAGATACTACCATTTATAATCGGTTTATTTGTTGCACTTTTGTGTAGCGATGTGCAAGCACAGCCCAACATTTTATTAGGTAATGTAGAATATACGATAGACACCTTGGAAACTTTTCAGTGTGGTCCAGGTAGTGAATATATTGCTGTTCAATTGCGTCGTGTAAGCGATCGCCAAGGGCGTATTGACGCCTATATATTAAAAGTGGATTCCAAGAATCCCTATATATCTTTTGAGGAAGTATTGGGTAGTGGAAAAGTGGTAGGTACTGAGCGTCCATCGGATATGGCAGCACGTAATACCACGGATACCAAAATCTTTTTTGGAGGAACGAATGGTGACTTTTTTGTGACTCAAGGAGATGTGGGCAAGCCTGTAGGTGTGACTATTGTGAATAATGAGTTTGCTACATTCCCAGATCACCATGAGGGACGTCGCATCGGTGCGATTGATGAGCAGATGCGAGGAGCAATCGGCAATGCCGCTAGTTTCTCGGGGAGCGTGACTATTGCAGGGGAAACAAAACCAATCAAGCGAGTAAACTATAGTCGTGGGGAAAATGAGTTGGTACTCTATAATATTCATAATGGAACCTCCACGAATACAAATGAACATGGTACTGAGCTATTAGTACAATTGGTAGAAGGGGATACTTGGCATACGAATTGTGATGTCAAGGCGGTGGTGAAAACTGTAGAGAATGGCAAAGGAAATATGTCACTAACTGCAGGTATGAATGTGCTTTCAGGACATGGCGAAATGGCCACATTCTTGAGCACTGCTAACGAGGGAGATACAATAGCTATTCAATTGGCATTCACGATTGATGGCGAAGTTAAGAATATAGCACAATGTATCGGTGGTGACACCTATGCGTTGATAGTTGAGAATGGTCAAGTTGTAGAATCTAATTTTTGGAATGAGTTGCACCCTCGTACTGCTTTTGGTCAGTCGGCTGAGGGTGATACATTGCTATTCTGTGTAGTGGATGGTCGCGGTAAATCGGTAGGTTGTAATACCCAAGATTTAGGTGCTATTATACATCATTATGGTGCTTACAAAGCCGTAAACTGGGACGGTGGCGGTAGTTCATGTATGTACTTACAGCACTTTGGTCAGGTGAATAATGGTTCTGATGGTTGGGAGCGCTCTGTAGGTAATGCTATGTTTGCGGTGGCAACGTTGCCTGAGGTGGATAATACTATTATTACCTTACGTGCGTATTCATCCACGCTTAATATGCCTAAATATGGTGTTCATGCACCAAAGATATTGGGCTACAACAAGTATGACGTGCTGTTAGATCCAGATGTGAAAGATGTAGAATTGCTATGCGACCCTGAGGTGGGTTACGTGAATGGAGATGGTGCATTTGTTTGTTTGGGGAATGGTGTGATTACACTGAAAAAGGGTGATGCCACAGGACAAGTGCAAGTGCGTATGGTAGAAGGTGTGGAAATTGGTATGCGTCTGGATACTGTGATTGTATATGATAAATCGAATTATGCAGTAGAGGTGGTGTCTGTCGTAGGTAAAAATGAGATTGCAATCCAACCTTCAGCATTAGAGTGGTCGGTGAAGGATGAGACTATTGCAACGATTGATGAAAATGGTCTATTAAATGGTGTGGCTAATGGTGTAACTGAGATTTATGGTAGTCTCAATGGTCAAATTGATACATTGGCAGTCAAAGTAATGATTCCAGAGTCGAATCCTCTGTGCTTTGATGACTTTGTGAAAGATTATACTACTCGTTGGGAAATGAAGGCAAGTAATGCCAAATGGGGAGCAGCGATGCAGGAAATCAATGGAAAAGCAAATCTGTATATGAATTATACAGCAGGTCGTCAAGCAAATATCCGATTTGCAACTGAGCAACAGTTATATTCTGCACCTAATGAATTGCTGTTGCGTATGACACCTCAGGGTGATTTAATTGAAAAGATTACTATTGGTTTGCGTGCTGCTAATGGTGTAAATTCGGTGAATTATTCTACTGAGAACATCGCGCAAGATCAACCGATGGAAATCGTTGTGGATTTGGATAGTCTCTTTGCTGTAAAGAACGACATAGCTATTTATCCAGTGACGATAGAATTTATTACTTTTGCGTTTAATACGAAGGCTGAGAAAAAGGAATATAACATTCCTATTGACGGCATTTATTTGACATACAACGATGGTAAGGAGACTACTGATATGGAGAATGTATCAGTGACTCCAGCAGCAGGTGATAATGTAGGTGTGAAGTTTGTACAAGGAGGACACCTATATATAATGCGTAATGGCAAAATCTATACAATCTTAGGAACGCAAATTCAATAAACATTATATCATGAAAAAGCAACTAACTATTTTATTAGGTATCGCGTTGTGCCTCTGTGCACAAGCAGACATTCGTGTGCTGAGCGATGTGAAATTGGGCGAAGGTTTCTTTCCACGTTTTGTGGATGCAGAAACGGTAACCTATTTATCGGCAGAGAAAGCTAATTATCTGCAGACTATTGCTGAAGATGATGAACTGCGTGTGGATAACCAAGACTTGAAACTTAATTTGTACCGCAATGGTGAACGTATCGTGCTTGCACCTCATGGAGAGGTGAACTATATTTGTGCTTCGTTGTCTCCTAGCAAAGATCGCATTTTGTTCCGCAGTATAAAGGGTACAGCTATTTGCGATTTGAATGGTAAAGAATTGGTAAATCTTGGTACAGAAATCAACGCACCTGTATGGTTCGGTAACGATTATGTGATAGGTATGGATAGCGAGCATGATGGCTATTTCAACACATCTTCAGCCATTGTGATTGCGTCTGCCGATGGCAATATGTTGCAGTACTTGACTGATCCTTCTGCAATGGGCGTTTTCCCTAATGGTGATGTAGCATCTGGTCGTATTGTCTATAATACTGATATGGGTGATATCCGTATGATTCAGTTGAACTTGACGGAGGAACCTATTCGCAAAGTGGCTCCACGATTGGTAAAACAACTAGATGGTACGTTGCTTGACAAGATCCAACGTAAAGCTAAGCGTGCTGAGAGCAAGAATCCTGCTGATTATAGGATATATATCAACCCTGGTCACGGTGGTTATGATTCGGATGACCGTTTGATGTATCTCTATCCTATCTTCGATGGTACCAATGTGCGTGAGGGTTATACTCGTGAACAAAGTTTCTGGGAGAGCCAATCCAATTTGGATAAAGGTATGCGTCTTGACACCTTGCTCCGTGCATTGGGATTCCAAACAGCGATGTCTCGTATTACCAATACAACAGCTGATGACAAGGATTTGTATGATATCGTATGTGAGGCAAATGCCTACAACGCAGATTTTATGCTATCTATCCACTCTAATGCAGGTGCTCCCTCCAACTATATTCTTCAAATCCACTCAGGTATCACTCCTGGTGACCCTAAGGGATTAGAAGGTTATAACGATGTGGTGCCACAAGCTATTTCGGAAGAAGCTCGCGCTATTACTACCCTAATGGGTGCTAACCAATATATGAACGAAGTGAGTTGCTGGTCGCGCGAGCCTAATATTGCAGGTGATAAGACCTTTGCTCGTACTGTGATGGGTTGGAGCAATGGTTATGGTGTACTCCGTTGGTTGCGCGTTCCTGGTACTATCTCCGAGGGTATGATGCACGACTATCTTCCAGAAACATACCGCCTTATGAATATTGACTACAAGCGTCAGGAGTCGTTCTATTTTGCAAAGACCTTCATAGAGCATTTCTGCGAGGGTGAGTTGCCTTATGGTGCGATTGGTGGTCAAATGCGTGATGATTTCCAAAAGCAACTATTCCCTAACTACAATGCCCGCAAGAATACACGCGATGTGTTGTTGCCAATCAATCGTGGTAAAGTGGAGTTGTATAATGAAGCTGGTGACCTATTGCAAACATATGTGACAGATACCTTGTATAATGGATGCTATTTCTTCTGGAATCTCCAACCAGGTACGTATATAGTAAAGGCAGAGGAAGCTGCATACTATCCAAAGACTGATACATTGGTAGTAGAGAATAACAAAATCTCTTATGCTAACTTTATGATGTCGTTGCGTCGTCAAACTCCTCCAGAAGTAATCTCTTATTCACCCAATGTGGCAATCGAGGATAGTGTGAATGTGGCTACTCCTATTGTGATAAACTTCAACTGGGATATGTGGGAAGAACCTACTCGTGCAGCGTTCTCTATTACTCCAGAGGTGGAGGGTACATTGGAGTTTGAGAACTCACAACGTACACTACGCTTTACTCCAAAATCGGTGTATGCTCCTGCTACAGAATACACGGTTCGCTTGGCAACTACTGCTGCGCACCCTGATACGAATTATACGAATAACCTGCAAGAGGAGTTTGTGATGAAGTTCCGCACGAAGAATCGTCCTTATTTGCAAGTGATGCAATCTTATCCAGCGGAGGGAGAAACAGGTGTAGATTTGAAACCATCTATCTTTGTTCTTTTCGATCAAAAGATTTCGAAGGATAGCAAGCAGAACTTGTTTGTGGTAACAGATAATGCAGAATTCTCGTACTCGCCATCGTCACGTAATTTCAAGAAGAATACAGTAGAATCTCCTTATGGTTCTGTGTCTATAGATGTGAATGAAGAGTTATTGCCTAATACTCAGTATCAACTAGTGGTTGATGGAGCGTTGAAAGATACGGATAACGTGGTATTGTATCATCCATTTGTATTGAATTTTACTACAGGTAGTGGTGAAACTGAAAAGGAAGGTGAAGTATTCAACTCGTTAGATGAAGTTATATTTGATGTGGATGTAGAGAGTACTATGGGATTAGTGTCCAAAAAGATTATGTTAGGTGGTTCGCTGAAACGTACTGAAGGTGAGAACTCTAACTCCATAGAATATAGCTTTGATGTTAACGAGAAGGAGTCGAACTTGATGCTCCGTACGGTACAACTAAGTCAAGTGTTCCATACGGCAGATAAGTTGATTGTGGATATTTATGGTGACTTTACTTTCAACGAAGTATATGCAGAGTTCGCTACTGAGGGTGATATCCATCGCTATAAGATTTGCGATTTGGATTATTTAGGTTGGAAGACGCATGTGTTGGATTTGTCAACTACTGATTTGCCAGTGGGTGTAGATTACCAATGTATGGGCTTTAACATTGTGAAAACACAGGTAGAACCAATTTTGTGCAACAATGGTCGTATTTACTTGGACCGTTTAGCAATTGTGAAAGGTCAGTCTGGTGAGACCGCAGTAGAGAATGTAGAAGCATCAGGTGTAGAGAAAACGCCTATCTATGACTTGTTAGGTCGTCCTACAGAGAAGAAATATCCGTATCAAATATATATACAAGACGGAAAGAAAATAATTACTAACCAATAAAGAATAATCAAAAGAACAGAAAAGACAAAAATCGGGATATGAATTCCCAACCAACAATTTTTATTTAACCAAAATTATTAACCAAAAAAACAAAATCATTATGAAGAAATTATCATTTCTTATGTTTGCCCTCGCGGCAACAATGATGCTCTCCGCGCAGACCTTTAAGGTAACGTGGAATCTTGATGGTGGTGCTACCAACCAATATGGTGCTGCCAACAAGTCAGAGTTGTTTAATGCATTTATGACAGATGCAGGTGTTGCAACTTTTGAGACTTTGGAGTACTACATGCAACAAGCAGATCCTCTGGGTGCACCAAACATTTGTACAGCATTGACTAATGCTGCTCCTGCTTTAACTATGGAGAAATGGGCATGGTTGAAGGCTTATATTGAGAAAGCTCATGCGGATCAAGCTGCAGATGGTGCTTCTGCTCTTCCTGCAGATGGTACTGGTGCAGCATGGCGTTATGCTGTAGGTGCATTCTTTGTTTCTGGTCAACGTGCAAGTTGGCCTAAATCTGCAAACTTTGCTGAGTTA
>JAZSAI010000026.1:0-1857 GCA_045601825.1 Paludibacteraceae bacterium
TGCAAAGTTACAAAAAAGTATTGACATATGCATATATATTACGTTAAAAATGTATTGACACATGGTTAAAGTATGTTAATACATAGTATGTAGGTAGTCTTAAAGTTTGTTAAACTTTGCCCCTCGCCTACGGCTCGGTGCATCTCCGAAATGTTAACGACTCTTTTTTGAAATGTTACAGAATGTTAACAGTTAAATGCTAACAAATGTTAAACTATCGCCCAACTCCTTAACAAGTAGCACCCAAGACCTACAAACCTCTAACCCAACTCCCACGCATCTCTCACTTTTGAGATTTCGTGAAAAGTTTGTACCTTTGCCGACGTTGAAAAGGGTGATTTTCGCCCCTCTTACTCTATTGTTTCACTAATCAATTCAATCATTATGGGAAAAGTTACTTCTCTTTATGGCAAGACAACGGGAAAAATTGGTTCCATCGTCTTTTCCACCTCGGGTGGCGAAACCATAGCACGTGAGTATAACCCACATGTTGCTAACCCTAACACGCAGGCGCAAGTAGACCAACGTGCACGAATGAAGTTGATGTCTCAACTTTCTGCTGTACTCTCTCCAGTCATAGCTATGACCAAGGAAGGACTAGTAAGCAAGCGTAACAAGTTCGTTAAAAAGAACTTCTCAGCATGCTATGCTACTGAGGGAGTAGCTCAGATTACCTATGAGAATGTGCAGATTACCGAGGGTAACACCTCACTTCCTGCTCTATCTGTAAGTAGTGATGTTCGAGATTCTACCATGAATCTCCGTTTCAAACTATCTGTTGCTGCATCTGCCACAATCAATCGTGTTGTTTATTGTCTATTCAAGAAAACAAGTGAAGCAAAACTTGAATACGTAGATTCAAAGATTTCTACGAATCCAGGAACAGAAGACCGTCAAAATTATTTTTCCGCTTTGTTCATCGTTCCAGTTGCAGAGTATGTTTGTTTCGCTTATGGTATGAGTGACACTTCAGAAGCTGCAAGTGCTGCTTACGGAAACTTGAATGTTGTCACTGCATCTGATTTGGCACGTCTCGTCGCAACACGCACGATTTCTTTCCAAGATTATCAGTTCACACAAACAAGGTCCATAACGGTTGACAGTTCAGGATCTGCAGTGCAGCCTGACACACCAGGCAATCTCAGAGTATATGTTACTGCTCTTGGCAATGGTGGTACTGTTAGCGGAGGAGGGTCTTACGCTCCGGGTACAGAAGTAACTGTTGTTGCTACTCCTGCTGATGGCTACACTTTTGACCGCTGGATTTACAATGGTACTGAACTAACCGCAAGCACAAGCGCAACATACACATTCACTTTGAACGAGCAAACCGACCTCGTAGCAGTCTTTGAGTCTGAAGGTGGCGGCGGTTTGTAACCATTGGTTTGATTGTTTAGGTTATCAAGTCCCGAAGATTTATATCTTTCAGATTAGGGGGAAATCGTGAGGTTTCCCCCTTTTTCTGTCCTACTTCGTGGGACACTTTGCCACTTTTAGCAATTTTCTTTGCAGAAAATTTGGCAGTTACAAAAACTTTACTTACCTTTGCCGACGTGTAGGATACGGAGCAACGCAGAGGTGCGACTCCCGAACGTAACACATCGCCAACGGCATGAGGTGGAGCGGGTTCCTAACGGAATACTCCACCTTTTTTTTGTTTCTTTGTTTTCGCATAATAGTCATTCTAATTTCAGATGCGGACACATTGACAAAAAAGATACATTTGCCGTACATGGCAAATCGTCTCAGAACAGGCGATTTGTGTTTCTGTGGGGAATTATACCACCTTTCGCCCGAAATCCGCACACGTCAATTTTATGTATTACACAAAAAACTATCAAAAATGAATCGACCACC
>JAZSAI010000027.1:0-1868 GCA_045601825.1 Paludibacteraceae bacterium
TGCAAAGTTACAAAAAAGTATTGACATATGCATATATATTACGTTAAAAATGTATTGACACATGGTTAAAGTATGTTAATACATAGTATGTAGGTAGTCTTAAAGTTTGTTAAACTTTGCCCCTCGCCTACGGCTCGGTGCTTCTCCCAAATGTTAAAGGTTCTCCCTCGAAGTGTTACAGAATGTTAACGGCTAAATGCAAACAAATGTTAAACTCTCGCCAATCTCCTTAACAAGTCCCACCCAAGACCCACCAACCTTTCACCCAACTCTCACCTAACTCTCACTTTTGAGATTTCAGAAAAAGTTTGTACCTTTGCCGACGTTAAAAAGCGCAATTTTCGCAACTCTTACACCTCATTATCTATTGTTTCACTAATTATTCTTTCATTATGGGAAAAGTTACTTCTCTTTACGGCAAGACTACGGGCAAAATCGGATCTATCGTCTTTTCCACCTCTGGTGGAGAAACTATAGCTCGTGAGTACAACCCACATGTTGCTAACCCGAACACGCAGGCACAAGTTGACCAACGAGCACGTATGAAATTGATGTCTCAGCTTTCTGCTGCACTCTCTCCTGTCATAGCTATGACAAAGGAGGGATTAGTTTCCAAGCGTAACAAGTTCGTGAAAAAGAACTTCGCTGCATGCTATGCGACTGGTGGTGTCGCTCAGATTACATATGAAAATGTGCAGATTACCGAGGGTAACACCGCACTCCCTTCTCTTCATGCTTCTGGTGATATTCGTGAAGATATCATGAATTTAATAGTCGACCTCTCTGCTAATCCTTCAGCTACTATCAATCGTGTAATTTATTGTCTATTCAAAAAGACAACGGAGGGAAAGCTTGAATATGTTGCATCGCAGATTTCAAGCGAGAGGGGTGACCCCGAAGCTGCTGAGTATTTCTTTGGGGCTTTGTTCTCGGTTCCTGTAGCAGAGTATGTGGTTTACGCATACGGCATGTCTGACACTTCGGAGACTGCAACTGCTGCCTACGGTAATTTAAGGGTTGTCTCTGCATCAGATTTGGCACGTCTCGTAGCATCACGCACGATTTCTTTCCAGGACTACCAATTCACACAGACAAGAGCCATAACGGTGACAAGTTCAGGATCAGCAGTGCAGCCTGACACCCCGGGCAATCTCCGAGTATATGTTACTGCCCTTGGTAGTGGTGGTACGGTTAGTGGTGGTGGCTCATTCGCTCCGGGTACTTCAGTAACTGTTGTTGCTACTCCTGCAGCTGGCTATACTTTTGACCGTTGGATTTATAACGGTACTGAACTAACCGCAAGCACAAGCGCAACCTACACATTCACTCTGAACGAGCAAACCGACCTCATTGCTGTCTTTGAATCTGCTGGTGGTGGCGGTTTGTAACCATTGGTTTGATTGTTTAGGTTATCAAGTCCCAAAGACTTATATCTTTCAGATTAGGGGGAATCCGTGAGGCTTCCCCCTTTTTCTGTCCTACTTCGTGGGACACTTTGCAGATTTTCGCAAATTTTCTCGGAAAAGTTTTGGTGATGTCCAAAACTTTTACTACTTTTGCCGACGTGTAGGATACGGAGCAACGCAGAGGTGCGACTCCCGAACGTAACACATCGCCAACGGCATGAGGTGGAGCGGATTCCTAACGGAATACTCCACCTTTTTTTTGTTTCTTTGTTTGCGCATAATAGTCATTCTAGTTTCTATTACGGACACATTGACAAAAATGATACATTTGCCGTACATGGCAAATCGTCTCAGAACAGGCGATTTGTGTTTCTGTGGGGAATTATACCACCTTTCGCCCGAAATCCGCACACGTCAATTTTATGTATTACACAAAAAACTATCAAAAATGAATCGACCACC